>DASXZF010000131.1:0-6198 GCA_036502065.1 Gaiellales bacterium | reverse complement strand
GTTGCCGTGACCGTCATCCTCTTCACCGGCGGCGCCTCGGTCGACAACACGCCTGCCGCGGCGGACGCGGCCACCGTGCTTGACCAGGCAGCTGCGCGCACCCTCCTGCACGGGCTGCGCGGCGAGATCCCGGCCGCGAAGTTCTGGTACCAGCGCTACGTGATTCGCACGCGCGGGCAGGCGCAGGCGTCGTCCGAAAAGTGGCTCTCGCGGACAGGCTCGGGACGGTGGCGCCTCACGGGTCGAGCCGCCATCGACGCGCGCTTCCCTACAGCGTCATGGGCCGGGGCGACGACCCATTCGCATATCCACTTTCTCAATCGTGGGCCTTGGCAGGCATACTCCCTCACCGGCCGCCAGCTCAGCTACCGCCAGATGCTGCGACTCACGACCAGCCCCCGCGCGCTACTGCGCGTGCTGGCGCCGAAGGCCGGGACACCGCGACTGTTCCGGAACCTGACAGCCTTCGAGAACGTCGCCGGAATGCTCGTCCAGCCCGCGCTGCCCGCGCCGCTTCGTGCAGGGCTCTTCCGCGCCCTGGCGCTGGTCGGCGGCGCCCGCGTCCTCGGCCGGACAACCGTCGCCGGTCAGCCGGCGGTAATCATCGGGCAGCTCACCGCCGGCATGCTCACCGAGATGCTCGTGAACCCGAAAGACGGTGTCTGGCTGGAAGGGCGAACGCTGGTGCACGGGAAGGTCGTGAGCGACGTGCGCCTCGTCGCGTCGGGCCTCGTCGACTCGACCTCGCAGACGCGCATATCCTCCGGCGGGTGAGCAACCTGATCGACTCCGGCTGGGCGGCGTGGCTGCCGTTCGAGCTCATCGACGCGCTCGAGGCCCGCAGCGGCAACTCGGCGCAGCGGCGGGCCTTTCGGCAGCGCCTGGAGCGCGGACCGAGCGCCGAGAATCGCGAGCGCTGGGAGCGGTTCGCGCTCGTGTGCCCGTCGCGGATCGACCTGCCCGACGAGGACGGCCTCGACGAGGAGGCGTGCACCCGGGCGCTCACAGACCTCGGACTGCTCGATGCGGCGCCCGAGGCGGTCGAGCTCGTGCTGACGCTCGACCAGGAGGACGTCCGCGACCTGGAGCGGATCCGCGCGGCGCGTGACACCGAGGGTGTCGGCGCCGTCGCGGCCGGGCTGCCCGAGCTCGGAAACGTGCTCGGCGGCGGCACGACGGGGCGAAACGACCCGTGTCCGTGCGGCTCGGGCAAGAAGTTCAAGCGCTGCCACGGCCGCTGACGGCGGGCTGCTCCACCTGGGCGGCCAGCATGGCCACGTCGTCGAGCACGTGCCCTCCGGCGAACGCGGCGATCTGCTCCTGGATGCCGGCAACGAGCGGGCCCGGCCCGGTCGCCGCGCGCACCGCCGCGGCCAGGCGCTCCTCACCGAACACCTCGCCGCCGCGGCGGGCATCGGTGACGCCGTCGGTGTACATGAACAGCATGTCGCCGACCGCGAGCCGGCGCGTGACCGAGGTGAACTCGACGTCCTCGGCGACGCCGGCAAGCGCACCGAGCCGCTCGATCGGCTCGACCTCGCCGTCGGCGCGGCGCAGCAGGACGGGCGGATGGCCGGCCGATGCGATCTCGGCGTCGGCCGCGCCGGTCGCGTCGCGGCGCACGCTCGCGATGGCAGCCGTGCAGAACTGCAGCGGCTCGCGGTCGGCGCGCAGGATCACGCGGTTCAGCGCGCGCAGCACGGTCGGAAGCGACGTCTCGTGCTCGCTCAGGACGGACGTGCGGATGGCGTTTCGGCAGAGCGCCGTCAGGCGCGCCGCGGCCGGCCCCTTCCCGCACACGTCGCCGACGACGAGGTACCACGCGCCCCCGGCCTCGAAGACGTCGTAGAAGTCCCCTCCCATCTGGATGCCCTCGCCCACCGGGATGAAGCACGATGCCAGGCGCATCCCCGGGACGGCCGGGAGCCGCACCGGCAGCAGGCTCTGCTGGAGCACCGAGGCGACGTCGTGCTCGCGGTCGCGAGCCGACTCGATCCCGGCGATGAGGAGCCGGTTTCGGCGCGCGGTGCGGAACGCCAGGACGCCGGCGATGCCGACCGACGCGAGCGCCAGCACGACGATCACCGCGGTCGCGTAATGCGCGTCGTTGTCCTGCGAGCGCTGCGAGCGGCCGGTGTAGAGGTCTGCCTGCGCCAGGATCGCCGCCTCGGTGGCGCGGAAGCGGTCGAACTTGGTGGTGCCGGCCTCGACATTTCGCCGGGCCGCGGTCACGCCGCGCGGCCCGCTCGCAACGAGCGCGATCTCGTCCGCGAAGTAGCGGTCGAGCACGGCCGCTTGAGCCCCCGCCCGCGCGACCAGCGGGACGATCGCGGGGTCGTCGTTGGCGACCGACCGCAGCGTGCGCAGGTCTTCCGTGCGCGCCGGCTGCGCCAGAAGGTAGGGACGCAGGCTGCTGCGCCTGGTCGTGATCAGGTACCCGCGCACGCCCGTCTCCTCGTTCACCATCTGCAGCACGAGGTCGCGCGCGGACTTGCGCATCGGGATGAGGACGCCCAGGTAGCGGTGGTTGGCCTCGTCGTTGACCGAGTTCACGGCCCACACACCGGTCGCCGCGACGGCGGCGATCAGCGCGATCAGCGCGGCGAACGCCGCGGCCAGCCGGTGTGAGCGCGATTCGGAGCTCTCAGGCATCACGCGGTAGTACACCCGATATGCCGTCGTGACGGAACCCTCGCCGGTGATCCCTGGAAGGCCTGCGGTGGCGTGAGCTACGCGGCGGCGGCGGGGAGGCGCACGCCGACGGTGTAGGCGCGGCGGTCCTGCCACACCTCGACGAGCGCGTCGTAGTCGGGGCGCGTCGAGTGCAGCACGTGCAGGCCGGTGAAGCGAACTCCCTGAAGCGGCAGCTCGGCCTCGCAGTAGGCGAGCACGCGGGCCTCGACGGCCGACCACTCCCGGCTTGCGGCTGACCGGTGCGGGGAGGGTGTGCTCATGACCACGGTTTGCATCGGCATCCAGGGGCGATCCCTCAAGCACCACGCGCTCAGCCGGGGAGGACTTCCGGGCCCTAGAAGAGCGGGCCGCGCAGGTACGCGTGCAGGAACGCGTTCGGGTTGGTGGCGACGAGGTTCGTCGAGCGCGAGCCGAACACGATCCAGCGCGCGCCGGGGGTCATCGCGACACCGCCCTCGAAGCCGAGGCCGTGGTTCGCCTGGCCGCCCGCGTTCGTCAGGTCGACGCGGACCGTCCGCCCCGTGTTGCGGTCGCGGACGAAGACGTCCGCGGCGTGATTCGTGTCGCCCGCGACGAGGTTCGTTGCGCCCGAGACGAATACCCGGAAGCGCCCGCCGGTCGAGATCCCGACCGCCTGCGCGTCGGCGTTTGCCTGGACGCCGCCGGGGCCGATGTCGACGCGATGCGTCGTTCCGCGGAGCCGATCGCGCACGAACACGTCCTCGCGGCCGTTCGTGTCGCCCGGAACCAGGTCGGTCGCATCGGAGGAGTAGATGACGAAGCGGCCGCCGGGCGAGATGCCGCGGGCGAAGCTCGGGCCGTTGCCGGGGACGCCGGCGGGGCTGCGGCTGATCATGGTCGTCCGCTTGCGGGCGATGTTGCGCACGTACACCTGCAGCTCCGCCGGATCGCCGCCCGACGCACCCGCGTTCACGCCGAACGTGACCAGGTTTGCGTTCGCCGACATCCCGCCGAACGACAGGTTCTGCAGATCGCCTCCCAGGTTGCAGCAGCTGACCCGCACGACCTTGCCGGTGTGCAGGTCGATGCGCACGACCTGGCCGACGGTCGAGGCGGTGACCAGATAGCGGCCGTGGTCGGAGAGCGCCATGAACTGCGGGTTCTGCTCGCGTTTGACCTCGCGGATGGTGCCGTTCTTGCGGTCGCGGATGTACAGGCAGTCGCCGCCGTTTCCCGGGGTGCAGCCGCTGTTTGAGACGAAGTTCGACGAGTCGCCCTCGAACGCGACGAAGCGGCCGTCACCCGAGATCGCGAGCGGCCCGAAGCTGTCGCCGTTGCCCTGGACGTTCGCCGCACCGACCGAGACGCGGGTCGTCATGCCGCTGCGCACGTTGCGCACGAACACGTCGCGGGTGCCGTTCGTGTCGCCGGCGACGAGGTTGGTCGCGTTGGACGAGAAGGCGACGAAACGCCCGTTCGCCGAGATCGCAACCGCGTCGAAGTCGAGGTTCGCGTTGGCGACGGCGCCGCCCGTGGAGACATCGACCCGAACGGTGTGCGCGGCGGGCGCCGCGACCGCGGGGACGGCCGCCGATCCGGCGATCACCGTGAGCCCTGCAATCCACCCAGCTGCCCGAACAAGACGCATCTGCCCGCCTCCTCGGCGCCAATTTAGCAACGGGCGCCGATGAACGAGCGAATCGTTACGCAGTCGACGCGTGCGCGTCGTCGAGCCGAAACGCCCACCAGAGCACGGTCAGCTGCATCACGGCGCCGATCGCATCCGCCACGATCAGGGGCATGTTCCCGAGCGAGAGCCCATACGTGAACCAGACCAGATATCCGCCGATGCCGATCATCACGTAGGTGCGCGAGAGGCTCTCGGAGGAGCCGGCACGGCGCATGCGCAGGATCTGCAGCGATGGGGAGAGCGACGAGATGACGCCGTAGACGGCGGCGATCAGTGAGAGCTGGTTCGTGAAGCCTGAAAGCATGGGTTCCTGAGGTTCGGGGGTTTCTGCGGTCTTGTTCCATAGATCGGCAGGATTCCGGATGGTTCAACCCTTTGCAGGAGCGACACAACGCAATCTCAATATTCAAAAATGAAAACACCACATTTGTTCTGATTCCGCGGCTCAGGCGACCTCCGGCTTGACGGACACCCGGCGGATGCGGTCAACTGCGCCATGCGCCTGCTGCCCCAGGAACACGACCGGCTGATGCTGTTCCTGGCCGCCGAGCTCGCCCGCCGCCGCCGCGCGCGCGGCCTGCGGCTCAGCCAGGCCGAGGCGGCGGCGCTGATCGCCGACGAGACGATGGAGCTCGCCCGCGACGGCCTCGACTATGCCGAGGTGGAGCGGCGCGCCTACGCCCTGCTCGCGCCGGCCGACGTGCAGGACGGTGTGGCCGCGCTGGTCGACCGCCTCGAGCTCGAGCCCGTGTTCAGCGACGGGCCGCGGCTCGTCGTGCTGATCGAGCCCGTCGAGCGTGACGGGCCGCCCGACTTCCTGCGCGAGACCGAGACCGAGTGGCTGCCCGCCGAGGTCACGGTCGCGGTCGAGAACCTGGGCGCGGCTGCGATCGCCGTGACGTCGCACTTCCACTTCTTCGAGACGAACCGGGCGCTTCGGTTCGATCGCCGGGCCGCCTGGGGGATGCACCTGGCCGTGATGCCGGGTGCGAAGGTGGTGTTCACGCCGGGCGAGCGGCAGGACGCGCGGCTGGTGCCGTTCGGCGGCGCCAGGGTGATCCGCGGCCACGGCGGCCTGGTCGACGGCTGCCTGGACGATCCGGGAGCGCTCGCCGCGGCGCTCGCGCTCGCCCGCGAGCGGGGGTACGCCGATGCCGGCTGACCGCGTCCGCCTCGGCGACGGCGACCTGTGGGTCTCACCCGAGCGCGACGACGTCTCGGGACCCGACGAGATCGTGCCCGGCTGGGGCGGCACCCAGCGCGACGGCCTCGGCGTGCGGGCCGAGCGCGGCGGTGTCGACATCGCGGTCGTCGGCGGGCTCGTGCTCGACCCTGTGCTCGGCGTCGTGCGGACGTCGATCGGGATCCGCGACGGACGCGTGTGCGCCGTCGGCCGGGCGGGCAACCCCGACACGATGGACGGCATCGACGTCGTCCTCGACGCCCAGACCGCGGTCGTCGACGCGCGCGGGCTGATCGTGATGCCGGGCGCGGTCGACTCGCACATGCACTGGCTCTCGCCCCAGATCGGCGAGGCCGCGCTCGCGGGCGGCGTGACGACGTTCGTCGCCCAGGACTACGGCCCGGTCTGGAACCTCGGCGCCAACCCGGCGTCGGCGCTGGCAACGGCGTGGGCCGCGCTCGAGGGAGTGCCGCTCAACGTCGCCTTCCTGGTACGGGCGTCCTCATCGCGGCCCGAGGGCGTCGAGGAGTCGCTGGCCGCCGGCGGCGCGGGTCTCAAGATCCACGAGGACGTCGCGGCCGGCCCCGAGCAGCTGCGCTGCGCGCTCGACGTCGCCGACCGGCACGACGTGCAGCTCGCCATCCACACCGACGGCCTGAACGAGGCCCTG
>DASXZF010000130.1:0-9026 GCA_036502065.1 Gaiellales bacterium | reverse complement strand
AGGAGGCGCTGAAGGGCGCCGACATGGTCTTCGTCACCGCCGGCAAGGGCGGCGGCACCGGCACCGGAGCCGCGCCCGTGATCGCCGAGATCGCTCGCGAGCTGGGCGCACTCACCGTGGGCGTGGTCACCCGCCCGTTCGGGTTCGAGGGGCGCAAGCGCGCCGACCAGGCCGAGGGTGGCATCCGTCAGCTGCGCGAGAAGGTCGACACGCTGATCATCATCCCGAACGACCGTCTCCTGCAGGTCGTCGAGAAGCGGACGTCGATCGTCGACGCATTCCGGATCGCCGACGACGTGCTGCGCCAGGGCGTCCAGGGCATCACCGACCTGATCACGGTGCCGGGGCTGATCAACCTCGACTTCGCCGACGTTCGCACCATCATGCGCCAGGCCGGGTCGGCGCTCATGGGCATCGGCGTCGCGGGCGGCGAGAACCGTGCGGCCGAGGCGGCCAAGGCCGCCATCTCCTCACCGCTGCTCGAGGCGTCGGTCGAAGGCGCCACCGGCATCTTGCTCAACATCACGGGCGGCCCCGACATGGGTCTGTTCGAGGTCAACGAGGCGGCCGAGATCATCGGCAGCGCCGCCGACGGCGACGCGAACATCATCTTCGGCGCCGTCATCGACGAGCAGCTCGGCGATCAGGTGCGCGTCACCGTCATCGCCACCGGGTTCGATCGCAACAGCCCCGACCGCCCGGCGGCCGCGTTCGCCTCCGGCGGACGGCGCGAGCCGGCGCCGCGCCGGCCACCCGAGCCCGACAATCGCGACACGGGCCAGTTCACGATGCCGCCCGACGCGCTCGAGATCCCCTCGTTCCTGCGCGACGAGTAGGCCGTCAGCCGTCGGCGTGCGCCGGGATCGCCGTCGTGCGTCCGGCGATGTGCGCGTAGATCATGATCACGGCCAATCCCCCCACGATCACGAGCACGATCGTGAGCAGGACGAGGGCCGTGATGCTGCGGCCGGTGCGCATCGGGCGATGCTAGCCGTCAGGACAGGCTGATGCCCGAGGCGCGCGCGAGCTGGGTCAGGTAGACCGGGTGCGCGGGCGGGTCGAGCGTGATCTGCTGGTTCCAGTGGTCGAACGTGACGACGCCGGCGTGGGTGCCCGTCGTGACGATCTCGATCGGGTAGGGGACGCCGTTCGCCGCGACGTAGAGCGTGCCGGCGTTGGCCTCGTCGCGCAGGCCGACCGCGCGCACGCCGTGGAGCGTCCGCATCCCGGCCTTCACGACGTTGCCGGCGGGCTTGAGCACCGCGCCGAGCAGCGAGGCCATGTCGGTCAGGTCGGTGTAGGGGCTGAAGTGGGTGTTGCTGACCGGGACCTTCAGCCACTTGCCGTCGAGCAGGTTGATGCCCGCCGTGTTCGTGAAGTGCCGGTAGAAGCCCGGATTGCCGGTGAAGTACGCGGCCTTGCCGATCCGCGTGAGCTTGAAGGCGAGCCCCTTGCTGGAGACCGTCCCGGTGCCGCCGGTTTGTGACAGGTGCAGATCGATCGTGATCGCCATCGTGCCCGCGATCCTGCCGGACATGTGCACCGAGGTCGCGTTCGCGACGACCGCGCGGACGTCGCGGAGGATCTGGCCGGCCGGCTTGGCCTGCTCGTTGGCATAGGAGGCCGACGACCCGCCCGACCCCGATCCGCACGCGGCGAGCGCGGAGGTGGCGATGGCCGTCACGACGATGGCGAGGAGGGCGCGGCGGGACCGGCGCAGCACGATCATGCCCAGCCTATCGGCAGGGGCACACCCGATCCTGAGCAACGCGTGCGCCGCGGCTCGCGGCGGCGAGCGTCAGGCGGGGACGGACTCGGCGAGCGCGGCGACCGGCCGCGGCACCACCTGGGGCGCCGTGCGGGGCAGCACCGACCGGCCGAGATCGCGGATGACCGGCAGCCGGATCGTGGCGTCGAGATAGGCCTCACGCAGGATGCGGCCCGCGCGGGGAGTGCCCGGCGGCGTGTAGAGGCTGGCGTCGATCAGCTCGATCCAGACCGCGACCCACTCGCGCTCGGAGATCACCACGGGCAGCGTGCGCACCTGCTGGCGCGCGCGCTTGGCGCGGTTCGTGTCCTGTCGCCGGCGCGTGTAGCGGTTCCCGCAGATGATCACGTGCCGCGCGTCGGCGAACGTGTCCTCGTGCTCATCGCGATCGCCGCCCTCGTCCGCGAAGATGTCATTGAACGACGGTGATTCCATGTGTGCGCTCATTCTGCTGCCGTTCCTTTTTTTCGTCGACCAACGCCCGTGGTCACCCCGCTGCGCAACACCGGCCGCGACCGGCGGATCCCCCGCGCAACTTGACCTTCTCCAAAGTATTACACGGCCCGCCAGCGGACCCTCCGAATTGCAGCCGTTCTTCACCAGATCCGAACAGTTGGCACACACCGCAACGAGTCCGGGTCAACTCGCCGGCCTCGTGCCGACCCGTGCTGTAGCGTTCCCCGCGTGACCGCACACGACCGCGACGAGATCCGCCGCCTGCGGCTGCTCAAGAACGAGCAGGTGTTCCGCGATCACAACAACCGCCGCGTGGCGTTCGAGAAGGACAGCGCCGATGCCGACGAGCCCGTCCCGTTCGTGTGCGAGTGCGGCGACTCCGCCTGCATCGAGGGCATCGAGCTGACCGTCGGCGAGTACACGCGGGCCCACTCGGCACCCAACCGCTTCACCGTCAAGCCGGATCACGTGTTCCCCGATGTGGAGCGCGTCGCCGAACGGGCCGAGCGGTTCTGGGTGGTCGAGAAGCTTGTCATCGAGATGGGGGCACCGACATGAAGCTGTCCGAGCCGATCGCAACCGAGCCGAGCGTCGAGCAATTCCGCGGCGGCACCGCCCGGATCTCGGGCTCGCTCGTGCCGAAGCTGGCCTTCGAGCTCGACGGCAGCGGCGGAGTGTTCTTCGAGCACCACACGCTGCTCTGGAAGGACGCGGCGCTGAACATCGACCTCAAGAAGCTGCCGGGCGGGCTCAAGCGCAAGATCGCCGGACTTGACTTTTTCCTGACCCAGACGCGCGGGCCGGGCCGGATCGCCTTCAGCCACGACGCGCCCGGCAAGATCGTCGACCATCATCTCGAGCCCGGCCAGGCCCTGCTCGTCCGCGAGCACCACTTCCTGGCCGCCACCGAGAACCTCGACTACACGTTCGAGCGGGTGAAGGGCGTGCGCAGCATGCTGTTCGGCGGCAGCGGCTTCTTCGTCGACAAGTTCGGGGCGTCGAACGGCACCGCGTCGGTGTGGGTGATGGGCGCCGGCGACGTGTTCGAGGCCGAGCTCGACAAGGGCGAGCAGATCGACATCGAGGCCGGCAGCTGGCTCTACCGCGATCCGTCGGTGCGCATGGAGGCGGTCACGATGGGTCTGAAGACGGGGCTCTTCGGCGGCGGCGGGAAGCTGACGTGGAACCGGTTCACGGGCCCGGGCCGCGTGGGCATCCAGACGATGTTCTACAACCCCGACCAGCTCGTCTCGGGCGGCGTCGGTCAGACCGCCGAGGCGGCCGGCATCGGCGCCATCATCGGCGGCCTGGCCAAGGGTGTCTGACGCCCGCCGGGCGAAGCGTCGCCACCGCCGCGTGAACCGATAGACTGCCCGGCCGGATGCACGCGTCCGAGGCCTTACGTCGCACGCCGCTCCACGACCGTCATGTGGCCGCGGGGGGGCGGATGGTTCCGTTTGCCGGATGGGAGATGCCGGTGCAGTACGACGGGGTCATTCCCGAGCACCTGGCGGTGCGCACGCACGCGGGCCTCTTCGACGTCTCGCACATGGGCCAGCTCGAGATCCGCGGAGGCGGCGCGATCGCCTTCGTGCAGCGGATGCTCTCGAACGACATCGACCGGATCGGCGCCGGCCGTGCGCAGTACACCCTGCTCCTGAACGAGCGCGGCTGCCCGATCGACGACCTGATCGCCTACCGCTTCGCCGACGACCACGTGCTGCTCGTCGTGAACGCCGCGCGCGTCGACGCCGATCGCGAGTGGCTCGAGGCGCACCTCGACGCCGGCGTCGAGCTCGACGACCTCTCCGAAGGCGTCGCGATGCTGGCGCTGCAGGGCCCCGCGGCGCTCGGCCTCGTCGAGCTGCCGGCGCTCGAGCCGTTCGCGTTCTCAGACGCGCTCGTGTGCGGGGTGCGCGCGATCGTCGCCCGCACCGGGTACACGGGCGAGCCCGGGGTCGAGCTGATGGTCGCCTCCGAGAAGGCCGTGCCGCTGTGGGACGCGCTCACCGCCGCCGGGGCGAAGCCCGCCGGGCTCGGCGCCCGCGACACGCTGCGCCTCGAGGTGTGCTATCCGCTGTACGGCAGCGACCTCGACGAGGATCACACCGCGCTCGAGGCCGGCCTCGGGTGGGTGTGCGCGCTTGCGGCGAAGGACTTCGTCGGCGCGGATGCCCTGCGCGCCCAGCGCGACGCGGGCGGGCACGACCGGCTCGTCGCGATGCGCGTCGAGGGTCGCGGCATCCCCCGCCAGGGCATGCCCGTGAAGCCGGCCGGCGCGGTGACGAGCGGCACGATGTCGCCGTCGCTTCAGGTCGGCATCGGCATGGGCTACGTCCCCGACTCCCTCGCGGCCGAGGGCACGGAGCTCGAGATCGACGCCCGCGGCCGTCCGGTCGCCGCCAAGGTTGCCCGAAAGCCCCTGTATGTCAAGGAGACCGCCACATGAGCGACGAGACCTATCCCGACGAGCTGCGCTACCACGAGGCCCACGACTGGGTGCGGCTCGACGGAGACATCGCCACGTTCGGGATCACGTGGTATGCCCAGGACACGCTTGGCGAGGTGGTGTTCTACAGCCCGCCCGAGGTGGGGGCGACGATCGCCAAAGACGCTGACTACGGCGAGCTCGAGTCGACCAAGGCCGTGTCGGCGCTGGTCGCGCCGCTGTCGGGCGAGGTGATCGAGGTGAACGAGGCGCTCGACGGCAACGAGGGCACCATCAACGACGATCCGTACGGCGAGGGCTGGTTGATCAAGGTGCGCCTGAGCGATCCGTCCGAGGCCGACGGTCTCATGGATGCCGCCGCCTACCGCGCCCAGCTCGAGTCGCTGTGAGCTTCACGTCGCTGACCGAGGCCGACCGCGCGGCGATGCTGGCCGCGATCGGGGTGGACTCGGTCGAGGAGCTGTTCGCCGAGATCCCGGCCGACGTGCGCCTCGATCGCCCGTTGCGGCTCGAGCCGGCGCTGACCGAGGCCGAGCTCTGGGCGCATCTGAGCGAGCTGGCGGCGCGCAACGCCCACACGGGCTCGGAGCTCTCGTTCCTCGGCGCCGGCATCTATGACCACTATGTGCCCGCCGTCGTCGATGCGGTGCTGCAGCGCGGCGAGCTCCTGACCGCCTACACGCCGTACCAGCCCGAGATGAGCCAGGGCACGCTGCAGGCGATCTTCGAGTACCAGACGGCGATCTGCGAGCTGACCGGCATGGATGTCTCGAACGCCTCCGGCTACGACGGCACCACCGTCGCCGCCGACGCCTGCTACGTCGCCAAGCAGACGACCGGCCGCTCGAAGGTCGTGGTCGCGCAGACCCTGAACCCGCAGGTGCGCCAGGTGGTGCGGACGTTCGCGCCCGGGTTCGGGCTCGAGGTGGTCGAGGTGCCACACACCGGCGGCACGACCGACCCCGACCGCTTCGCGGCCGCGTGCGAGGGCGCCGCCTGTGCGATCTTCCCGCAGCCGAACTTCTTCGGCTGCCTCGAGCCGGCTCCCGAGCTTGCCGCCGCTGCGAGCGGCGCCGGCGCGCTCGCCGTCGCCCACGTCGATCTGATGACGCTCGGCGTGCTCGAGGCGCCGGGCGCCTACGGCTGCGCGCTTGCGATCGGTGAGGGCCAGTCGGCCGGCAACCGCATCTCCTACGGCGGGCCGCACTACGGCTTCCTGGCCGCGCGCTCGGACTACATCCGCAAGCTGCCGGGGCGGATCGTCGGCGAGACGCACGATCACGACGGCAGGCGCGGCTTCGTCCTGACGCTGCAGACGCGCGAGCAGCACATCCGCCGCGAGAAGGCGACCTCGAACATCACCACGAACCAGACCCTGCTCGCGGTCGCCGGACTCGTGTATCTGAGCTGGCTCGGGCCGACGGGCCTCCACGATGTCGGCCATGCGTGCCTGTCGCTGGCCGAGCACGCCAAGCGCCGGCTCGGGCTGCCGCTCGCCTTCGAACCCCCGACGTTCCAGGAGTTCGCCGTCCGCCTCGACCGGCCGGCGCGCGACGTGATCCGCGACGCCCGCAAGCTGGGCGTGCACCCCGGGTACGCGCTCGGCCGCGACTACGAGGGCATGGACGACACCCTGCTCGTGTGCCTGACCGAGAAACGCTCCGCGGCCGACATCGACCGGCTCGCCGAGGTGCTCCACCAGGTGCACGCGGTGGCGGCATGAAGCTGATCTACGAGAAGTCGCGGCCCGGGCGGCGGGCCTCGCGGATCGCCGACCCCGGCGTTGCGGCCGCCGACGTGCCCGCCGAGCTCGCGCGGAGCACGCCGCCGCGGCTGCCGGAGCTGGCCGAGCCCGAGCTCATGCGCCACTTCACCGAGCTCTCCACCCGCACCTTCGGCATCGACACCGGCTTCTACCCGCTCGGCTCCTGCACCATGAAGTACAACCCGCGCATCAACGAGCGCGCCGTGGGGCTGCCCGGGTTCGCCGACCTGCACCCCCACCAGGAGGACGACGGCGCCCAGGGCGCGCTCGAGCTGATGTGGCGGCTGCAGGAGATGCTGGCCGAGGTCGTCGGCCTCGACGCGGTGACGCTGCAGCCGGCGGCCGGGTCGCAGGGCGAGCTGACGGGCCTCACGCTGATGCGCGCCTACTTCGCCGATCGCGGCGAGGATCGCACCGAGGTCGTCATCCCCGACACCGCCCACGGCACCAACCCGGCCAGCGTCGCGATGGCCGGCTACACGCTCGTGCGCGTGCAGACCGACGCCCGCGGCAACGTCGACATCGACGACCTGCGCGGCAAGGTGGGCGAGAAGACCGCCGGCCTCATGCTGACGAACCCCTCGACGCTCGGCCTGTTCGAGGAGCAGATCACCGAGATCGCCGACATCTTCCACTCGGCCGGGGCGCTGCTCTACTACGACGGGGCGAACCTGAACGCCGTCTGCGGCATCTCGCGGCCGGGCGACATGGGCTTCGACATCGTCCACTACAACCTGCACAAGACGTTCTCCCAGCCGCACGGCGGGGGCGGTCCCGGCGGCGGTCCGGTGGCCGTGCGCCGGGCGATCGAGCCGTTCCTGCCCGTCCCGGTGGTGGCGCGCGACGGCGACCGGTTCCGGCTCGACTACGACAGGCCGAAGACGATCGGCAAGGTGCGCGGGTTCGGCGGGCCGTTCGGCGTCTTCGTGCGCGCCTACGCGTTCATGCGCATGTGGGGCCCCGGCCTGCGCGAGATGTCCGAGATCGCGGTGCTGAACGCCAACTACGTGCTCACCCGGCTGCGGGGCGCCTACGACGTGCCGGTCGATCGCCACTGCATGCACGAGTTCGTCGTCTCGGCCCGCAACCTCAAGCGCGAGCACGGCATCACCGCGCTCGACGTCGCCAAGCGGCTCATGGATCACAACTTCCACCCGCCGACCATCTACTTCCCGCTCATCGTCGCCGAGGCGCTGATGATCGAGCCGACCGAGACCGAGACGCGCGAGACGCTCGACGCCTTCTGCGACGCGATGCTCGCGATCGCGAAAGAGGCCGGCGACGACCCGCAGATGCTGAAGGACGCGCCGCACACGCGGCCGGTGTCGCGGCTGGACGAGGCCGAGGCCGCCAAGCGCCTGCTGGTGCGGTACGGCTTCGACGGGCATCCGACGTCGGAGTAGCGGCGGGCCGGCCCTGCGGGCGGTCGCGTTCGACTACCGCGACACGCTCGCGGAGTTCCGCTGGGACGACGGCCTGTGGCGGCGCGGCATCGCGGCCACGCTCGTCGTCGCAGGCGCCGATCCGGCGCTCCGGGATCGCGCGGCCGAGGCGCTGCGGCGCCGGCTCGACCGGCGGGCCGGCCCCGACCTGGCCGAGATCGACTATCCGGCGCTGGTCGCGGACGTCCTTGGGGAGCTCGGCGTGGCGGCCGACGCGGGGACGGTCGATCGCTGCGTGGAGGCCGAGTTCCGGGTCTGGGCGCCTGCGCGCCACGTTCATCCCGACGCCCCGGCGCTGCTCGACGGCGTCCGCAGGCGCGGCCTCGCGTGCGCGCTTGTCGCGAACACCTTCGATCCACCGGCGCTCTTCCGGGCCGACCTGGATGCGCAGGGCATCGGCGGGCGGATGGACGCGACCGTGCTCTCGGCCGAGTTGGGGGTGCGCAAGCCCCACCCGGCCGTCTACGCGGCGCTCGTCGAGAGGCTCGGCGTCGACCCGGCCGCGATCCTCTTCGTCGGTGACCGGCTCGCCGATGACGTCGACGGCCCGGCCGCGGCGGGGATGCAAACGTGCCTTGCGGCCTGGTACCGGCGTGATCCCGGAAGCGCCGGGAGGGCTGTGACGATCTGCACAGAACCCCTGCATGTGCTGGAGATTCTCGAAGCTCTTGTCGGATCCGGATCGACCGGTAAGATCTGACGATGGGCCGTATCCGCCAGTCGCTGCCCGTCGCTCCGCGCTCGTCCGATGTGGAGTGCCGGCGCTGCGGAGTGGTGTGCCAGAAGGTGGTGCATCCGTCCCGCTGCCTCGATCAGCAGTGCCCGTTCCTCTACGCCTACGACGCGTTTGGACGCACCTATGTGGGCTGCACGCAGGAGATCTTCGCCGCCGACATCGACCTCGAGGTGCTCGAGCGCGCCCGCCGGCGCCGCAACGGCTTCGGGTCGGTGCGCGCGGTGCGCGAGCCGCTGCCGATCTGCCCGTCCGACGTCGAGCGGGCCTACGAGAACCGCGAGGATCCGATGGGCTGCATCAACCCCGAGTTCCACGAGCTCCCCGACCGCCCCAGCTTCCGGGTCATCCGCGGCGAGGACTGACGTGAATGGCCGGTGCCAGGCACCGGCCATTCACGCACCAAAAGGGGT
>DASXZF010000129.1:0-3785 GCA_036502065.1 Gaiellales bacterium | reverse complement strand
AGTCGGGATCGGGCAAGACGACGCTCGCACGCTCGATCGTGGGCCTGCACCGCGAGCGCAGCGGCGAGATCCTGCTGCGCGGGACGGCGCTCGCAGAGTCCGCGCGCGGTCGGCCGCGCGACGTGCGCCGGTCGATCCAGTACGTGTTCCAGAACCCGTACGGGTCGCTCAACCCGCGCCGGACGATCGGTCAGATCGTGCGCCAGCCGCTCGAGCTCTTCGGCGTCGGCGACGGCCGCGACGTCGATCGCAGGGTGAGCGAGATGCTCGAGCGCGTGTCGCTCAATGCCGGCTACGCACGTCAGTATCCCGATCAGCTCTCCGGCGGCGAGCGCCAGCGGGTCGCGATCGCCCGAGCGCTGGTCTGCGACCCCGACGTGCTCATCTGCGACGAGGTCACCTCCGCCCTGGACGTGAGCGTGCAGGCCGCCATCGTCGACCTCCTCGGACAGCTGCAGCGCGATCTGGGCCTGGCGATGCTGTTCGTGACCCACAACCTGCCGCTGGTGCGCTCGATCGCCCAGCGGGTGGCCGTGATGAGCCATGGGAGCATCGTCGAGCTGGGGGTCGTCGACCACGTCCTGAAGTCCCCGACCGACGAGTACACCCGCCGGCTCCTGGCCGACACGCCGTCGCTCGAGTCCACGCCGGCGTGACCCTCGCGATACCCGGCCCCGGCGGCAGCGTCGCGCCCGGGTACGGGCGGGTACGCGACGCCTTCGCGCGGGCGGCCGGCGGTGGTGCGTGCGCGTTTGCGGCCGAGGTCGACGGCGAGCGTGTCTGCGACCTGTGGGCGGGAGAGGGATTCGGCGGCGACTCTGCGACGGTGCTCTACTCCGGCACCAAGGGCGTGGTCGCAACGGCGCTGCTCCTGCTGGTGGAGCGCGGTGAGCTCGACCTCGATGCCCCGGTGAGCGCACTGTGGCCCGAGTTCGCGGCCCGGGGCAAGGGCGCCGTCACCGTCACCGACGTCCTGGCGCACAGCGCGGGGCTGCCGGCGGTCGAGCGGCCGCTCGCGCGCACCGATCTCGGCCGCCCGCGCTTCCTGGCCGCCGAGCTGGCTGCGCAAGCGCCGATGGTGCCGCCTGGCGCACCGACCTACCACGCGGTCACGTGGGGCTGGCTCGCGGGCGAGCTGGTGCTGCGCCTAAGCGGGCTTTCGGCCGGCGCGTACGTGCGCGAGCACCTGGCCGACCCACTGCGCATCGACCTGCGGATCGGGCTTTCGCCGGACGACCCGCTCGCGGCGCGCCTGGTGCGGCCGCGCCCCGCCTCCGGGTACCGGCTGACGGCGTTCATGGCTGCGGAGCCTGACCCTCGGCTCGCGCTCGTCTACGGCAATCCGGCGTTTGCGGTCGAGGACTGGGCCGATCCCGATCTGCGCGCGATCGAGGCACCCGCCGTGAACGGCGTCGCGACGGCGCGGGCGATGGCGACGCTCTACGGCCGCATCGCCGGCGGGATGCTCGCGCCCGCGACCGTCCGCCGCGGCCGCGAGCCGGCCCGCGAGGGCGCCGATCCGCTCACTGGACGCGCCCTGCGTTACGGGCCGACGGGATACGAGCTCTTCGGAACGCCGAGCGCCCTGGGGCCGGCCGCTGACGCCTTCGGGCACACCGGTGCCGGCGGCGGGTCGCACGGCGCGTGGCCCTCGCTGCGCACGGGATTCTCGTTCCTCACGGCCGATCTGCGGTCTCAGGACGCCGACGGCCGCGCCGCTGAGGTGCTCGCGGCGCTTCACGCGGCGGTGACAGGCACATGAGCGCGCGGCGGCCGAACATCGTGCTCCTGATGGCCGACCAGCTCGCGGCCTCGTTCCTGCCCGATCACGGCCAACCGGTGGTGCAGGCCCCGCACCTGACGGCGCTCGCCCGCTCGGGCACGGCCTTCGAGAGCGCGTACTGCGCCTCGCCGCTGTGTGCGCCCTCGCGCTCGGCGATGCTGGCCGGCCGGCGCGCGTCGGCGATCGGCGTCTTCGACAACGCCGCCGAGCTGCCCGCCGAGACGCCCACCATCGCGCATCTGCTGCGTGCGAGCGGCTACCACACCGTCCTTGCGGGCAAGATGCACTTCGTCGGCCCCGATCAGCTGCACGGGTTCGAGGAGCGCCTGACCACCGACGTCTACCCGGCCGGGTTCGACTGGACGCCGGATTGGCGCCTGGCCACGGGCGAGCGGCTCTCCTGGTACCACAACCTCTCCGGGATTCTCGATGCCGGCGTGCGCGAGGCTGCCACCCAGACCGACTACGACGACGAGGTCTGCTTCCGCGCCGTCCAGCGCATCGGCGAGCTCGCCCGGCGACCCGATCGGCAGCCGTTCTTCCTCGTGGTCTCGTTCACGAATCCCCACGATCCGTGGGAGGTGCGCGCCCGGCACTGGGACATGTACGCCGACGGCTCGATCGATTCGCCGCTCGTGCCCGGGATCCCCCGTGGCGAGGCCGATCCGCACAGCGCGCGCCTGCGCGACATGTGCGGCCTGGACGAGCGGCCGCTCTCGCAGGCCGAGATCCTGCGTGGGCGGCACGGCTACTACGCCGCGATCAGCTACATGGACGAGCGGGTCGGGGAGGTGCTGGACGCCCTTTCGCGCACCGGCCTGCGTGACGACACGGTGGTCGCGTTCACCGCCGATCACGGCGAGATGGGCGGTGAGCGCGGCCTCTGGTTCAAGATGTCGTTCTTCGAGGGGTCGGCGCGCGTGCCGCTGATCGTCGCCGGCCCCGGCGTCGCGGCGGGGCGGGTGTCCGAGCCCGTCTCGCACCTCGACCTGGCTCCGACGCTGGCCGAGATGGCCGGCGCGGGCGCGCAGGACGCCGAATTCGAGGGCCGAAGCCTCACCGCCGCGCTGCGCAGCGGCTCGATCGCGCCTGCGACGGTCGTCTCGGAGTACCTGGCCGAGGGCGTCACCGCCCCCGCCGTGATGCTCCGCCGCGGCGCGCACAAGTACATTCGCTGCCCCGGCGACCCCGATCAGCTGTTCGATCTGCGGGCCGATCCGCGTGAATTGCGGAATCTGGCGGCCGATCCGGCCCAGGCGCGGGCCTGCGCCGACCTTCGGGCGCAGACCGAGGCGCGCTGGGACCTCGCCGGCCTGCGCGACCGCGTGCTTCGCAGTCAGGCGGCACGACGGCTTGTGAGCGCAGCGCTTGCGACCGGGGCGCACATGCCGTGGGATCACGAGCCGCGGTTCGACGCCTCGCGCCAGTACGTGCGCGGGCCCGCCGCGGGCCATCCCCGGCCGGGCGCGCCGCTCGTGCCCGGGACGCTCCCCGAAGAGCCGGAACAGGCGCCGCCAGACTGACCGTTTTCGGCCGATGTGCGGCAATTTTGCAGTATGTCGCGCACGCTCGGGGCACGTTAGTGCAGGACGCGGAACGCTCCCCAAAAAGGGGGATGCGTTATCGGCACGAATGCCGATACAGTGCTGCAGCTATGAGGAGGGGGTCAGCAGTACATGCGGTGGGGACAACCTAAAAAGGCGCCCCCGTTGACACGGAGCCGGGGCATGATTGCGGCGAGTGCGCTCGTCGTCGCGGTACTGGCGGCATACGCCGGTCTCGCCATGCTGTCCGTGTCCGCTGTCACGCCGCTCGGCCCCTTCGTGAGCCTCCCAGGAGTCTCGCAGATCGTCAGCGGCATCGGCTGGAACAAGCCGGACCTCGCCAAGGTGATCAAGCTCAAGAATCCGACGACGGGTCTGTCGGCACTTCCCGTCGGTGGCGGCGAGCTCGTCGACTTCGGCACCGTCACGGATTCTGCGGGCCGGCCGGCGACGTTGAC
>DASXZF010000128.1:0-19695 GCA_036502065.1 Gaiellales bacterium | reverse complement strand
TGACCTCGCCCTCCACCTCGACCTTCTCTTCCTTGACGCTCATAAGGCCTCCTCTTAAGCCTGGGTAACGCCGGTTGCCTCAGGGCCTTTCTGACCCTGGCGGGCCTCGAACGTGACCTTCGCACCCTCGGGCAGGCTCTTGTAGCCGGTACCAGCGATCTCGCTGTGATGGACGAACAGATCCTTCCCGCCATCGTCAGGCTGGATGAACCCGTAGCCCTTCTGGTCGTTGAACCACTTCACAGTTCCGGTTGCCATGAAACACCTCCTTCCACACTCACGAACGGGTCAGGAAGGCGGAGCGCGCAACCGTCGAACGTCCTACAACGGACGGAAGCGTATCAGGCGCGCTCGGGCCGGTGCAGCATCCGGCCGCCGGATTGGAAATACGCCATCGGGGGGAGGGTGAAAGCGGCGGCGCGCGCCGATGTACGCGCACGATGCCCGCGAACCCCGACCACATCGTCTCCGCTGCCCGGGCGACGCCCGTGCAGGGGCCGCCCACGCCCGTGATCGCGCTGCCGACCTCGGGTGGTGCGCGGCTGGAGCTGCTCGGATTCGACCTTGCGACCGCGTTTGCCGAGTCGCCGCTCGGCATCGTGATGCTCGACCGCGACGGTCGCTGGCAGGAGGTCAACCCGGCCTGGTGCGCCATCCTCGGCCGCCAGCGGACTGCGCTCCTGGGACGCCACTTCAACGATCTGACCCACCCCGACGACCTTGCGGTGGGGATGGAGATGCTCGCCACCCTCGAGGCCGGCGCGCGCTCGGTGCAGTCCGAGAAGCGCTACCTCACGGCCGACGGCGCGATCGTCCATGTGGCCGAGTCGACGACGGCCCGTCGCGACCCGCAGGGCCGGATCGTGCGCTACGTCGCCCACATCCGTGACGAGACGGCCCGGATCCGGGCCGAGCAGGAGCTGGCCGAGTCGGCCCGCCTGTTCCGCGACGTGCTCGAGAACGTCGACCTCGCCGCCCTGAACATGGATGCGAACGGCACGATCACCTACTGCAACCCCGAGCTGTGCCGCCTGGTCGGCTGGCCGGCCGAGGAGCTGCTCGGACGTGACTGGTTCGAGATCTGCGTGCCGCAGGACGACGGCGCGGCACGGGCGCTGCACGGCGAGGGCATCGCCACGGGCCGGATCGAGCGCCATCACGAGGGTCTGATCCGCACCCGCAGCGGCGACCGGCGCACGATCCGCTGGTCGCACACCCTGGTCACGAACCCCTCCGGCCGGCCCATCGGGACGACGTCGCTCGGCGAGGACATCACCGAGAAGATGGCCGCGCAGCAGGCTCTCGCGCACCGCGCGACGCACGATCCGCTGACGGGTCTCGCCAACCGCACGCTGCTCGACGAGCGGCTCGCGCAGGCGCTGGCCGACCCTGAGCGTCCCGTGGCCGTGATCCTGTGCGACCTGGACGGCTTCAAGCGCGTCAACGACCGCCTCGGCCACGCCGCGGGCGATCACGTCCTGCGGGCCGTCGCCGGACGCCTTAGGAGTATCTGCCGCTCGCAGGATCTCGTCTGCCGTCCCGCCGGCGACGAGTTCGTGATCGTGCTCACGGGCGATCCTGGCGAGACGGCCCGCCACCTGCGCGGAACCTGCGCGCATGTCGCCGAGCGGATCGGCCGCGCGGTGCGCGCGCCGGTGGTCGTCGACGGCGGCCGCGCCCAGGTGGGCGTGTCGGTCGGCGTCGCGGCGACGGCCGGGCCCAGCCGCGGCGCGGAGGATCTCCTGCGCGCCGCCGACCGGGCCATGTACCGGCACAAGAGCACCCGCGCGCGGGGTCGCTAGGCGGCGCGAGCGCCGGGCCGCTGCATCAGCCCGAGCTGCTGGAGCACCGCGAGCCGGTCCGGGACGCCCCAGTGCTCGACCATGCGGCCGTCCGCGACGCGGATGACGTCGAGCACGTCCGCCCGCATCGTCCGGCCGGTCGGCGCGTGGCCCATGAACGGGCCGTCGTGCGTGCCCGTCGCCACCAGCCGCGCCCAGGCCGTATCGCCTGCGACCGCGACGTCCTGGATCTCGAGGCGGAAGTCGGAGAACGCTCGCTTGAGCGAGGCGATGACGGCACGGACGCCCTCGGCGCCGGCCGCGTGGTTGGGCCCGAAGTCCTGGTGCTCGACGAACCCCGGCCCCGTGACCTCGTCGGCGACCGACAGATCGCCGCCGTTGAAGCCTTCGTCGATCAGCCTGCGGAACACCCGTTCTGGATCCTGCATGCGAAACTCCTCACCGTCGTCTGATATTGAATACAGTTCGACTGTATCAGAATGAGCGACCCCGAGCATCCTCCCAAGCGCGCCTACCGGTCTGACCGGCGCCGCGAGCAGGCCGCCGAGACCCGGCGGCGCATGCTCGAGGCGGCCGCACGGCTGCTCGCCGTCCACGGCTACGGCGGGACGACGATCGCGGCCGTCGCGCGCGAGGCCGGCGTTGCGGCCGAGACGGTGTACGCCGCGTTCGGCAACAAACGCACGCTCATCGGCGAGCTGGTGCAGGCCGCGGTGCGCGGCGACGACCCGGCGCCTGCGGCGCGGCAGGCCGGCGCCCGGGCGGTGGCGGCCGCCGTCGACCAGCGCGAGCAGCTGAGCCTGTTCGCGGCCGACGTCGTGCGCCGGCTCGAGCGGGTCGGCCCCGTGCTCCAGGCGCTGGCGGCGTCCGCCGAGCCGGAGCTGGCCGAGCTGCGCGCGTCGATCGACCGCGACCGGCTCGCGGGGATGGGCCAGTTCGTGTCGGCGCTCGGCCGCGACGGACCGCTGCGGGTCGACGCGGACGCGGCGGCCGAAACGGTGTGGGCGCTCGCGAGCCCCGAGCTGCACCGGCTGCTGACGGTGAGTCGCGGCTGGTCGCGTGAGCGCTACACCGCGTGGCTAGCCGACACGCTCGCGGCCGCGCTCCTGACGGGCTAGGCCGCCGGCGGTGTGCCGGTGCGGCGCCGGGGCGCGTACGCGGGCAGCGACACCGGCGCGGGTGTGCGCTCGCCGGGCGCCACGGGCGGCGGGGCGGAGGTGCGCTCGGCAACGACCCGGAACGGGGCGACGTGGCGCAGCGCACGGCGCAGGCGCCACGGCGCGGCGCCGACGAGCACGATCTCGTCCGGCATGCCCTCCTCGATGGCCTGGCCGATCGCCGACTGCACGCTGCGGCAGGGCATGATCTCGATCCGGCCGCGCCGCATCGGCTCGCGCACGGCACGCTCGGCGGTGACGCGCAGCTCCTCGAGTCGCTCGGCCAGCCTCGGCGGGTACGCCGAGAGCGGCATCGTCGAGGGCAGCACCGCGGGCAGGACGACGTGCACGTAGCAGTTGCCCTTGGCCAGCTCGGCGATCGTGTCCCGGAGCAGCTCCGGCTTGATCCTCGGGCGGGTGGCGCAGACCAGGTAACGGGTGCGGGGCGGAAGCGGTGTCATGCGGCGGCCCTCTCGTGATCGTGGATGAACATGACCCGCCGGTGGGCGTCGCGGGACACCTCGCGGGCGACGGGATCGACCCAGTCGCGGCGACGGATCGAGGATGGCTTGAGACCGGTCGCGCCCAGGATGATGACCTCGGCGTTGCGGCTTTCGGCGTCGGCCAGGATGGCCTGGGCGGGAGTGCGTGTGCGCACGCGGGTGGCGTGCAGGCGCACGCCGTACTGGTCGGCGACCGCGCGTGCCTGCGCGGTCATGCGCTCGAACTGCTCGCGGGCGCCGGCGACGGGCTCGTGCACCTCCTGATCGAGCGGCACCTCGGTGATGCCGAGCAGGGTCACGATCGCGCGCCGCTCGCCGGCCAGGAGCATGGCGGTCTCGAGCACCTCGGGCGGGACGCAGTCGCGCTGGGTCGTGACCGGGATCAGGATCGACTGGAACTCGACCTCGAACTGCGGCCCGGTCGACGTCTCGATGACGCGCTTGCGGCTCTCGGTCAGGTTCAGGCCCTGGCGGCGGCGGTAGATCACGTAGCCGACGAGGCCGACGATCATCCAGGCCGTGCCGACGTAGCGGGCGTACACGTGCAGGACGACCACGATCACCCAGGCGGTGCCGGTGCCCATCGCGCCGATGACCGCCGGGATCGGGATCAGCCGGCCGCGGATGCGGACGTTGCCGCGCACCCGGAACGGGCGCACCCGGTTGGGCTCCTTCCACCGCAGCGCGATGATCGCGATGTGCGCGGTGGTGAACGAGAGCATCGCCCCGTACGAGTACATGTCGCCGAGGAACGAGGACTCGCCCGAGAAGAAGATGCCGGGCACGAGCAGTGCGCTCGCCACGATCGAGTAGAAGAGGATCGCGACGTACGGCGTCTGGTAGCGCGGATGGATGCGGCTCGCGAACTCGGGCAGCTGGAAGTGCTGTGAGAGCGAGTAGTTGAGCCGCGAGACGCCGATCAGACCGGCGTTCGTCGCGATGATCAGGATGGTCGCGGCCAGGATGGCGACGTAGAAGCGCAGGCCGGTGGCGAGCACGTGCAGCGGCAGGCGCGACACGATGCCGAGCACGGGATCCTCGGCATACCCGTGCGGCGGGCCCTGCGCGAGCAGCGTCGTGTAGTGGCCGGCGGCGTTCTTGTAGACCGGCAGCGCCATCATGGCGATGATCGAGATGCCGGCGTAGAGCGAGAGCACCGCGCAGAGCACGTAGTTGACGGCGCGGGGGATGTCGCGGTCGGGGTTGCGAGCCTCCTCGGCCATGTTCGAGATCGTCTCGATGCCGGTGTAGGCGATCATCCCGAGCGACAGGCCGAAGATCAGCTGCGTCAGCGACGGCGCAACGCCGAAGTGGACGTTCGAGACCAGCCGGTCGGGCCGGAAGATCAGGAGCGTGCCGAGCAGCACGAGCAGCATCTGGGTCGTCAGGTCGGCGACCGCCAGGAACACGTTCAGACTGGCCGACTCCTTGACGCCGCGGATGTTGACGGCGGCCAGGAAGAGCACGACGATGATGCCGCCGATGACGTCCCACGGCGACTGCGCCAGCGGCGGCCAGAACGCGCTCAGGTAGTGCGGGACGAACACGGCCGAGATGGCGATCGTGATGATGTAGTCGAGCGAGAGCGCCCACCCGGCGATGAAGCTCACGAGCTCGTTGAAGGCGTGCCGCGCGAACGACGACGAGCCGCCCGCCTCGGGATACATCGATGCGCCCTCGGCGTACGAGTAGGCGGTCGTCATGAAGAGCAGCCCGGCGATCAGGAACACCACCGGCGTCAGGCCGAGCGCGTGGACGGCGACGAGGCCGAGCGCGTAGTAGATCGACGAGCCGACGTTGCCGTAGGCGGTGGCGAAGAGTCCCGGGACGCCGACCGCGCGCGAGAGCCCGCCGCCCTTGCTGCGGCGGATGAGCGGCGAGCGCGCTGCCTGGGCGGGGTGCCTGGTGCGGGGTTTCAACGTGACAGCCATCGCACCTACATGGTCGGCGGCGGGCGGTCACGGCGGCGTCACAGTTCGACCCTGTGGAGTCCCAGTTATGTCTCGTTCACATCACGGCGGGGTCACGGTCCCGGAGATGTCCGGGAATCCCTGAATTTGCAGGGAAAGACGCCGCGGAAGGCTACGTACGCAGCCGGTAGCCGACCCCGGTCAGCGTCTCGATCGCGCTGCGGTCGACGCCCTCGGCCTCGAGCTTGTCGCGCAGCCGTCCCATGTTGACGCGCAGGAGGTGCATCTCGTCGGCGTACCCCGGCCCCCACACCGTGCGCAGGAGCATCTGGTGGGTGAGCGGCCGCCCGCCGGCGACGGCGAGCGCCTTCAGCAGGTCGAACTCGGTCGGCGTCAGCCGCAGCTCCTCGTCGGCCACCGACACGATCCGGCGCGGCAGGTCGATGCGCAGCGGGCCGACCTCGATGGTCGCCTCGCCGCCGGATTGGCCGCCCGCCCGGCGCAGCAGCGCCCGGCAGCGGGCCAGGAGCTCGCCGGGCGAGAACGGCTTCGTGACGTAGTCGTCGGCGCCCGCGTCGAGGGCGCGGATCTTGTCCGCCTCGTCCTCGACAGCCGAGATCAGGAGGATCGGCGCCGTCAGCCAGTCGCGCAGCAGGCGGCAGATGTCGGCGCCGTCGGCGTCGGGCAGCATGAGGTCGAGGATCACGAGGTCGGGCGGGGTCAGCGCGGCTGCTGTCAGCGCCTCGTCGCCGTTCGTGGCGGTCTGCACCCGGTAGCCGGCCTTGGTGAGGGTGACCTCGAGCGCGCGCCGGATCGGGCGCTCGTCGTCGACCACGAGGATGCGCTGCTCGCCTGCGCTCATCGCGCCAGCCGTTCCGGGTTGGGGGCGGCGGGGATCGTCACCGTGAGCGTGGCGCCGGCGCCGTCGGGCGGCTCGAGCGTCACCGTGGCGCCGTTTGCGGTCGCGAGCCCCTGGGCGATCGCGAGGCCGAGGCCTGAGCCCGGCTTGTCGCCCGTGCGGCCGCGGTAGAACGGCCGGAAGACATGTGCCCGCTCGGCGTCGGGGATGCCGGGGCCGCGGTCGGACACCGACACGAGCACGCGGCCCCCGCGCGCCGAGGCGGTCACGGTCACGTTCGTGCCGGGCGGCGCGAACTTGGCGGCGTTCTCGAGCAGGTTCACGAGCACCCGCTGCAGCTGCGCGGCGTCGACGCGCACGAGCGGCAGCTCGCCCTGGAGGCGGACGTCCACGGCGATGTCGGTCGCGGCGATCACCTCGGCCATCGCCGCGTCGATCAGATCGCGGACGTCGACCCACTCCGCCGCGGGCTTGGCGGCGCCCGACTCCAGCCGCGACAGGTCGAGCAGGTTCGTCACCATCCGCCCCAGCCGGCCGCTCTGGTCGGCGATGGTGTCCAGGAGCTCGCGCTCCTCGCCGTCGAGGTCGGCGAAGCGCAGGCCCTCGGCCGCCGTCGAGATGGCGGTCAGAGGCGAGCGGAAGTCGTGCGAGACCGTGCGCAGGAGGGCGGTCGTGAGCTCGTTCGAGCGCCGCAGCGCCTCGGCCTCGACGTCGTTTGCGAGCCGCTGCTCGCGTTCCTGGCCGAGCGCGATCAGCCCCGCCAGGACGCGGCCCACCCGGGCGGCGTCGGGCGACTCGGCGGCCCCCTCCGGGGCGTCGATCAGGCGCAGCTCGCCGAGGCGGGTGCCGTCGAGCTCGATCGGCACGACCCGATCGGCCTTCGACTCCGGAGACGGCGCCCCCAGGTGGATGCCGCCGTCACGGGCCCCGAGCGCCCTGGCGGCCTGGCGGCCGAGCAGCGGCAGGGCGCTTGCGAGCTGCGACCCGTTCGCGATCAGCGTCGCCAGCCGCTCGCCCAGCTCGGCCTCGGCGGCACGGCGCGTGGCCTGCTCCGCCTCGACCCGCTCCCGCGACGCCAGGTGGCTGGTCACGAGCGCGGTCACGACGAACGCCGCCAGCGCCAGCCAGTCGCCCGACGAGCTGATCGTCAGCGTGTGCAGCGGCGGCAGGAAGAAGAAGTTGTAGGCGATCGCCGATGCCACGCCCGTTGCCAGCCCGAGCCACAGACCGTAGATCGAGGACATGGCGAGCACGGCGACGAGGTAGAACACGCCGGCCGAGCGCACGGGCACGCTCGGCGTCAAGACGTCGATCACGCCGGTCGACGCTGCGACGCTCGCGGCGGCGATCAGGGTCGCGGCCGGCTGCGCCCGGTACCACTCGCGGTGGCCGGCGGCAGACGGCCACGGGATCCGTGTCACCCAGGCACGCTTCGGGGGCTGCTCCACGCTCATGGCGGGATTGTCGCAGGCGGCGGAGCCGTCAGGCCTGGCCGACGGCGACGCCCACGAGGACGACGATCGCTCCGCCCAGCGTGACCTGGATCAACGACCGGCTCAGGGTGACGTCGAGGAACTTCTTGCGCAGCACCGCGATCACGACCAGCTCGACGCTGACGACGGCGATCGCGATCGGAAGCGCCACGCTGAGGCGGTCGATGATGAACGGCAACGAGTGGAACGTGCCGCCGAGGAAGGTGGCAAACCCGGTGATGGCGCCGCGCACCGTCGCGTCGCCGCGGCCGCTGATGCTGCCGTCATCCGACAGCGCCTCGGACAGGCCCATGCTGATGCCGGCGCCGAGCGACGAGGCCAGGCCGACCAGGAGCGCGGCGTGCGGCCCGGCCAGGAAGGCGGTCGCGAAGATCGGTGCGAGGGTCGAGATCGTGCCGTCGATCAGCCCGATCAGGGCGGGCTGGACGATCTGGAGCAGGCGCTGGTGGTCGTCGCGCGCCGCCCATCCGCGCATCGGGTTCACGGTCATGCCGGGAAGTCTAGCAAGTGATTTGCAATAAGGTTTACCTTAGTTCTGCTAGAGTTGTGCGTTATGGAAGCCCGTGTGCTCGACGAACGTCTCACCCACGCCCTGCGGGAGCGCGGCCAGCGGGCGACGCCCCAGCGGCTCGTCCTGCACCGGCTGCTGTGCGCGGCCGACCAGCACATGACGGCCGAAGACCTGCTCGAGCGCTCGCGCGACGTCCTGCCCAACGTGTCGCTTCCGACCGTGTATGCGACGCTCGACCTCTTCGAGCAGCTCGGGGTGGCCAGGCGGGTGCCGGGCACCGGCCCGGCGCAGGTGTACGACTCGCGCCTCGATCACCACCACCACCTGCGCTGCCGCGGGTGTGGTCGCGTGGCCGATCTCGACGCCGACCTCGATGCGAGCGCGGCGCTCGGAGTCGCCCGCGCGCAGGGGTTTGCCCCCGACCGCGCCGAGATCGTCGTGACCGGCCTCTGCCGGGCGTGCGCCGCCGCCTGATGGGCCCCGGGCGGTAGCCTGCACACATGCCTCGCCGACCGCCGAACGACCGCGACTGCGCCCGCGCCCTGTGGCTGCTCGGGCTCTCGCCGCCGGTCACAGCCGACGATCTCACGGCCGCCTACCGCGCCCGCATCTCGCAGGCGCATCCCGATCGCCATATCGCGTCGGCGGCGCGGTCGGAGGCTGCGAACACGCTCACGCGGGCGCTCAACGACGCGCGTGCCATCGTTTCGGAATGGATCGGCTCCGGCCGGTCGTGGCCGCGGACGCCGGCCACGGCGAACGGCGCCCGGCCCGCCCAGCCGCCGCCACGGCCGGCATCGACGCCGCCGCCTGCGCCCGTGTGCCGGCGCACGGGCCTTCGCGCCGGCGACCTCGTGCGCGTGTGGCCCTACGACGGCGACGCCCGAGCGGTCGCGGGCACGATCGTCGCAGGGCGCTACGCGCCGGCGTGGGTCGTGCTCGACGACGGCTCGGAGGTGCTGTCCGATCGCGTGCGCCTGGCGGCCTTCGCCTGTCCCGTGTGCGGGATCTGCGCCGGCCCGGCCGTCGAGCACCCCGTGCTGCGGCCGTGTCCTGACTGTCTCGTCGACCTGCGCCGGCTCGAGCGCCGCGCCGAGGAGGCGGCCCGTGTCCGCAGCGCGATCGAGGCACGCGCGCAGGCCGGGATGGCGGCCGCCGGCGGCCTCGGCGACGACCGCCTCGCAGACCGCGCCCGTGAGCGGCGCGGGTGGGCGCGCAGGCTGCGAACAGCCGACCCCGACGACCTGCATGCGGCGCTCCTGTCGGCGTTCACGAACGCGTTCGACCGCTGGGCGGCGTAGGCCGGGCCCTCGATCGCCGCGGGGCGCGGTGCTAAACTACCCCGTGGTAGTACCAAGCCGCACAAAGTCTGGACGAAAGGAGCCTCCATGCAGCAGCAGCGAGACGACACCGGGTTTGCGATCCGCATCGGACTTCTTTCGGTGATCGCGTTCATGTCGTGGCCCGTCTGGCTCGCGATCGTCGCCGGCGAGCGCAGCTTCAACGCGGCCGTTGCGTGGTCGGCTGCCGTGCCGCTGGTGCTGACGCTCGTCGTCCCGTTCGTCGCCTTCCACGGCGCCGAGCGCATCCATCACGGGTTCACGCGGTTCGAGCACGCGCTGCACATCGACTCGTTCCTGCACGACCACATGCACCCGCACCACTGAGCGGGCCGCGCGTCAGACCGCGCTGACCGACCCCAGCCGCGCCGCGAGCGTGTGGCCGGCGAGCTCGATCGGCTCGATGTCGTGCGCATCGGGCAGGCTGATCAGCAGGCCGTCCAGGCCGGCGTCGATGAACGCGTCGACCTGCTCGAGGATCGAGTCGGGGTCGCCGGTGATGAACGACCCGCGCACGCGCTCTTCATCCAGCCCCCGCACCGCGGCGACGCGCTTGGCGTTGCGCTCGGCCTCGGCGGCCGTGGCGGCGATGTTCATCGGGCCGAGCCGCGTCTTCGTGATCTCGGCCGGGTCGCGGCCGATCTTCTCGCAGCTGTCCTCGAGGATGCGCACCTTGCGCCGGATCGTCTCGACGTCGCCGAAGAAGTTGCACGCGTCTGCGTAGCGGGCGACCATCGGGATGGTGCGCTTCTCGCCGCTGCCGCCGATCAGGATCGGCGGGCCGCCGGCGCGCACCGGCCGCGGGAAGTTCAGCACCGCGTCGACGTGGTGGTGCGTGCCGCGGAACGTGGGGGAGTCCTGGGTGAACATCGCCCGGCAGATCTGCACGGCGTCCTCGAGCCGGCCGAAGCGCTCGCGCAGCGGCGGGAAGTCGAACCCGTAGCCGCCGTGCTCGTCCTCGTTCCAGGCGGCGCCGATGCCCAGGATCGCGCGACCCTGCGAGATCACGTCCAGAGTCGTCACCATCTTTGCGAGCAGCGCGGGGTTGCGGTAGGTGACGCCGGTGACCATCGTCCCGAGCTGCGTCCGCGTCGTGCGGGCGGCCAGGGCGCAGAGCAGCGAGTAGGCCTCGAGCATCGGCTCGGTGCGCTTGCCCACGACGGCGATCTGGTAGAGGTGATCCATGACCCACACCGAGTCGAACCCCGACCGCTCGGCCGTCACCGCGATCCTGGCGATCCGCTCGAACAGGTCGGCGTCGGCGACGCCGGGATAGGTGAAGCTGTTGATCTGAAGTCCGAGCCGGGTCACCGGCTCGCGGGCTGGCGTGGGCACGTGTCCTCCTGCGGTTGCTACCCCGCAGTATGCCGCCGCGCGCGGTAGGCCCGCACCTTGTGCCGGCTCCCGCACACCGCCATGTCGCACCAGTGGCCCGAGCGGTTGCGCGAGCGGTCGTAGAACGCCCACTCGCACTCCGGATCGAGGCAGGCCTTCAGGCGCGGCCAGCTGCCGTCGGCCATCGCCGCATATGCAGCGCCCAGGATCCGGCCGAGTGCGGGCGCGACGCCGTTGTCGCCCGCGCCCGTCGCGCCGATCAGCCGAGCGGCGCCGTCGGCTGCGAGCTCGAGCCGCAGCGGCGCCCGGGCCGCGACGTCGTTCACGCGCGCGGCCGCGTCCGGATCGTGTTCGCCGCCCGCGTTTGCGCGCAGCAGCGCCCTCAGCGCCTCGCGCAGCTCACGTGCCGCGGTCGCGTCGGCGTCGTCGAGCCCCGTGCCGGGAAGATCGTGCTCGCCCAGCCACGCGGTCAGTCCGGCGCGATCGAGCAGAAGATCCTGGCCGGTCTCGACGTCAAGGGAGTTGACGAACTCCTGCACCAGCCGCAACGGCGCCGGTGCGAGAGGGCGTGTGGTCGTCTCGGCCATCCGCGACATGATACCACCGTACGAGTTTGACAGGTAACTGTTACCGACGTACAATGTATGAAGGTTACAGACGCGGGAAGGAGGAGCCGATGCTCCATACACAGGCTGTCGCCGGCACTCTGGCGGCTCTCAAGGCGAAGCACACTCCCGGCGGGCGGCGCGATGCCGATCGCGCCGTGACGCGCTGGGTGCTCGACCCCGACGCGCCGATGGGCCGTGGGCCGGCCGCGCGCCTCGAGCAGCTGCGTTCCCTCCGCCATCGCCGGGCGCTGGCCCGGGCGGTGCGGCGCGACACCGACCTCGGCCTCGACGGCACGCGGCTCGCGCCGCCCGTCGCGCGGCTGCTGGCGCGCAACTGTGACGACGCCGACCGCATCGCCGCGGGGCTCGAGCGGGCCGATGTCGACCCGCGCGCAGTGATCGAGACCGAGCGCCTGCTCGAGACTCCCCGCCCGTCGCTCGAGCGGCTGGCCTGGATCGCCCGGGTGGTGGTGGCCTCAGACGGCGGCGGCTGCGGGTGAGCTCGCCGCGACGGCGGCGATCGCCGTCGCCATCCCCGCGGCCATCGTGCGCAGCTGCGCCTCGTTGATCACGTAGGGCGGCGAGATCTGGAGCGCCCGGCCGGCCAGCCCGCGGGTCAGGATGCCCTGGTCGCGGCAGGCGTGCACCATGCGGTCGACGAGGCCGGGCTCGGCGGCGCGCGCGTCGGCGTCGAACTCGATCGCGGCCAGCAGGCCGAGGCCGGCACGCACCTCGCTGACGAGCGGCGCCGAGCGCAGCGGCTCGACGGCCGCCGCCAGCACCGGCTCGAGCTCCGCCACGCGTCCGACGAGGCCTTCCCGCTCCATGATCTCGAGGTTCGCGAGCCCTGCAGCGCACGCGGTCGGGTGGCCCGAATACGTGAAGCCGTGCCGGAACATCGCTCCGGGCTCCGACCAGAACGGCTCCTGCACGCGCTCGTTCGCGATCACCGCTCCGAGCGGGAGGTAGCCCGAGGTGATGGCCTTGGCGGTGGTGATCAGGTCGGGCGCGATCGCAAGCCGCTCGCTGCCGAACCACGTCCCCAGCCGGCCGAAGCCCGTGATCACCTCGTCGGCGATCAGCAGCACGTCGTGGCGCCGGCACAGGTCCTGGACGGCCTCCCAGTAGCCCGGCCGCGGGTGCAGGATGCCGCCCGCGCCGATGACGGGCTCGCCGATGAAGGCCGCCACCTGGTCGCCGCGCTCGGCCAGCAGCGCCTCCAGGTCGGCCGGATCCTCGTCCGAGACCACGGCGACGTCCGCGATCAACGCGCCGAAGCCCTCGCGGTTCGACGGGAGTCCGGCCAGGCTCGTGCCGTACGCGTTCATGCCGTGGTAGGCGTGGCGGCGGTGCACGATCACCCGCTTCTCGGGCTTGCCGAGGGCGTGCCAGTAGCGGAGGGCGAGCTTGGCGGCGGTGTCGATCGCCTCGGAGCCACCGCTGGTGAAGAAGACGGCGCCTCCGTCGAACGGGGCGATCTCGGAGACACGCTCGGCCAGGTCGAGGGCGGGCCGGTTGGCCAGCCGCTCGAAGGTGTCGTAGGCCGCCAGGCGGCGCATCTGCTCGGCCGCGGCGTGGGCGATCTCGGCCCGGCCGTGCCCGACTGCGCAGTACCAGAGGCCGCCGCGCGCGTCGATGTACTCGCGGCCCTGCTCGTCCCACACGACCGCGCCCTCGCCGCGATCGATGACGACCTCCGCATCCTTCACGACCGCCATGTCGGCGAACGGGTGCCAGAGCCGCGTCATCGCGTGGACGATACCAGCGCGTCGAACAGCGGTCGGCCGGAGCCGGGGACGTCCGCCTCGGGGTGCCACAGCACGCCGACACAGAACCGGCGGTCGGGCAGCTCGAGCCCCTCGACCGTGCCGTCCTGGGCGTGGGCCGAGACGACCAGGCCGTCGCCGACGGTGCCGATACCCTGATGGTGGTGCGAGCGCACGAGCGGTCGCTCGCCGACGATCGAGCGTGTGCGCGAGCCCGCCACGGTGACGATCTCGTGCCGGCCCCAGGTGCTGTCGTCGGGGCGGTGGGGGACGTGGTCGATGACGTCCTCGAGGTGCTGGACGAGCGTCCCGCCGCGCGCGACGTTCAGAAGCTGGATCCCGCGGCAGATGCCGAGCACCGGCAGGTCGCGGTCGATCGCGCCGCGCAGCACGCCCAGCTCGGCACCGTCGCGGCGGTCCTGGCGCCGGCCGGTGCGCGGGTGGCGCTCGTGGCCGTACAGCTCGGGGGCGACGTCCTCGCCTCCCGCCACGACCAGCCCGTCGAGCAGGTCGAGCACGTCGCCCGGCTCGTCTTCCCACAGCGGGTCGGGCGGAAGCACGAGCGCCCGGCCGCCGGCGAGCCGCACGCCCTCGACGTAGCCCTGGGCGATGAAGGCGGCATCGAGCGGCCACGCGTCCATCAACGCATGCCGCCAGTAGCTCGTGATGCCGATCGTGGGCCGGTTCATCTCCGTGCGCAATCAATCGGGGCCGGGTCCCGATCGCTCCCACTCGATCGAGACCCGGCCCCAGCATCGGGTGCCGCTAGTCGCCCGCAGCCGGCTCGTAGCCCGAGCTGAGCGGGACGTCGACGGCACGCGCACGGACGTCCGCTGCCAGCGCGTAGCCGATCAGCCCCATGACGAGGATCACGCCGAGCGTCCCGAGCGTGAACACCTCGAACCGCAAACGGGACACGCCGTAGGTCGCCTCGATGCTGTACGAGTGCCCGGTGATCCGCTCGAGGATCCCCGGGAAGATCGCCACCCACGACCCCAGCACCATCCACGCGGTGCAGACGATCGTGCAGACCCACATCAGCCCGTTCCCGGTGCTGCCGAGCCGGTAGGGCCGCGGCACGTGGCCGTGGCTCATCCGCAGCTTGATGGCCGCCGGGAAGATGAGCAGGTAGCTCAGGAGGGTCGTCGACGTGGCCAGGTAGAGCACCACCGTGAACGTGCTGGCGGCGCTTGCCGATCCACTCAGCAGCTGGACGGCGGCCAGCATGAAGACCGTCGAAGCGATGCCCGACATCACGTTCACGCGCACCGGCGTGCCGAGCCGCGGGTGGAAGCGGCCGAAGTAGCCGGGGAACGCCCCGTCATACGCCGCCACCGCGAGGATGCGGTCGGAGCCCATCATCCAGACGGCCCCCGACGTGACGAGGGCGAAGATGAACCCGAACACCATCGCATCGGTGAGGAAGTTCTGGGCTCCGCCATAGACGCTGAACGTCGTGTGCACGGCGTCCAGGAAGCCGCCGATGCCGGTGATCTGGCTCGCCGGAAGGACGGCCAGGATCCCGAACACGGGGATCGAGTACGCGAGCACCGTGACGATGCCGCTCTGGAGCACCGTCACCGGCACGTCGCGCTGTGGATTCTGCATCTCCTCGGCGGCGCCGTTCTGGAGCTCGAAACCGACGTAGTTGAAGAGCAGCAGCGGGACGAGGCCGAGGAACACGACCATCGACGACGGGTTGAACTTGCCGGCCGCGTACCCGTGGATGCCGTGCTCGATGCCGTAGACGAGCACCGTGATCGAGAAGAACGCGAGCACGCCGATGCGGATGATCGCACCGACGTTCGGGATCCATTTGCCATGCCGCAGCGATGCGATGGCGACACCGATCGAGATCCAGATGAAGACCGTCTTGAAGAGAATGTTGCCGACGGTGAACCCGGAGCCGATCGGGTGCAGGTTGTCGCTCCACGCGGCCGTCGCGATGAAGCACAGCGAGCCGCCCACCCACAGCGGGTTGGTGACCCAGTAGAGCACGGAGCCGAGCCCGGCGGCCAGCCGGCCCCAGGAGAGCTTCATCCACTCGTACGGCCCGCCCTCTTGCGTGAAGGCGGCTCCCAGCTCGGCCATCACGAGGGCGTACGGAAACACGAAAAAGACAGCCAGGATGACGAGCCACGTGAACGTCTGCGCGCCGAACCCCGACACCTGGCCGAGCGTGTCGAGCCCGACGAGCGCGCACACGGTGAAGAAGAGCATGTCGAACCTGCGCAGGCTCTTATGCAGGTGGCCCTTCTCCTCGAGCGCGAGCGTGGTCGTGTGTTCGACCGGTCCCTCGCCTGATGCACCCATGAGACCCCTTCCCATAGACGGCTGAACTTCGCCGGTTGGACGTCCCGGCACTGATGAACGTTGCAAGTATGGACGAAAGAGCGGCTCGCGCCTAGAGCGAGACCCCATTAAGGCGGCAGGTGTCAGTTGCGAGTTAGGTCCCCCTGAGAGTACGCTCCCACCCGTGCAGACCAGACGTCGACTGGGGAGCGGGTGGCTCGTGCCGGGTGCCCTCCTTGCGTTCATCGTCATCGTGCTCGCCGTGCAGGCGGCCACGGGCGGCGTCACCGATCCGACGGCGCCGACGACGCGCATGAGCCACGGAGCGGTGGTCTTCGACAGCGGCCTGCTCGTGTTCCGCGAGGGGCTCGAGTCGATCCTGGTGCTCGCGGCCGTCACCGCGAGCTTCATGGGCTCCAACCGGCGGCTGCGGCGGCCGGTCGGCGCCGGCGCGGGGCTCGGCATCGTCGCGACGGTGGCGACGTGGTTCGTCGTGATCGCCGTGATCGGCAGCCTCGGCATCGGCGGCTTCCAGATCCAGGCCGCCACGGGCCTCGCGGCGCTGATCGTGCTGATGATCGTCATGAACTGGTTCTTCCACCGCGTGTACTGGACGGGCTGGATCTCGACCCAGAACCAGACCCGCCGGCGGCTGATGAGCGGTACGGGCGCAAACGCCGAGCGCAACCTGATGCTCGGCCTGGCCGGGCTCGGGTTCGCGAGCGTCTACCGCGAGGGCTTCGAGGTCGTGCTGTTCCTGCAGTCGCTGCGGCTCCGGTACGGATCCGCCGCCGTGCTCGAAGGGGTCGCGGTCGCGAGCGTGCTCGTCGCCGCGGTCGGCATCCTGACGTTCGTCGCCCATCACCGCCTGCCGTACAAGCGCATGCTGGTCGCGACCGGCGGCCTGCTCGGATTCGTGTTCATCGGCATGGTCGGCGAGACCGTGCAGGAGTGGCAGCAGGCGGGCTGGCTCTCGACGACGCCGCTCGGCATCCACATCCCGAGCTGGATCGGCACGTGGTTCGCCACGTTCCCGACGGCCGAGGGGCTGCTGCTGCAGGGCGCCGCCCTCGTGTTCGTCGTCGGGTCGTACCTGCTCGCCGAGGAGCTCCGCCACCGCCGGCCGCGCCGTCGCGGCGCCACGCCGGCGATCCGCCTGGACGCACCACCCGAGCGGCGCGCGGACGCGGCTCGCCGCCCCGACCTGGCGCTCTAACCGGGACCACGGTCCTACGGGGCGGCGGCCCAGGCCGCCCCTAGGCCGGGACGCTACGCCGAGGTGGGCAGGGTGAAATCTGCCAGGCTGGCGGTGCCGAGAACGCGCAGGGCCGGGTCGATCGTGGCCATGCGTCCGGCTACCACCTGCTCGAGATCGTTCGCCGCCGTGTCGGCCAGCTCGCGGCCGGCTGCGGTCAGCTCGGTGCGCCCGTAGGCGCCGTACCGAACGGCGAGCCCGCGTGCGCACAGACGCAAGGCGATCTGCTTGGCCTGGCTCTGGCTGGCGGCCAGCTGGGCCGCCAGGCGGGTGGTCTCGAGTGGCTCCTCGGAGCGCAGCAACAGCAGCGCGTACAGCTCCATCGGCCGCAGCGCACACCGGCGGGCTGCCTCGAGCACCGCGCGGTCCAAAGCTCTGACCATCCGCAGCCCCGCCGGCACGTCGTGGGAGGAGAGGGAGGGGGATCTTCCATCCACGACTCTAAGGCCGGCGCGACTGCGGAGGTCAGGTGATGGTGTTGCCACGGGCGGGATTCTCCGCTTCTGTGGTAGGGGTGCCCTCCCCCTTTTGGGGGAACTTTGCGGCAGAAAACGGATCCTGCCCGGTCGTGGTTGACCGGTTCCCTTTGGCACTTAACCGATTACATCCCGGCGGACGAAGTGCACCCAGGCCACGGCGAGCGCGGCGAGCGCATAGACCGACGAGACGTAGGCCGCGTGCACGATCGGCGCCCAGTCGAGCGGCGTGCGAAAGAGCGTCTCCCACGCATCGAGCTGCGTCGTCAGCATCCACCGCTGCGGAGCGGGATCGTCGAGCACCGGGACGATCTGGGTGAGCTGCTCGAGCAGGGCCACCATCAGCGTGCCGACGACCGCCGCCGCGCTGTTGCGCGAGGTCGTCGAGAGCAGGATGCCGATCGCTGCGAGCGCGAGCACCGGCATCGCATAGACGGTGAAGCTGCCCACGATGAGCAGCAGGGCCCGCGACGGCGAGATCACCGTCGAGAAGGTCGGCAGCGGGTGAAACCCACTGGCGAGCCCGCCCGCAATGGTGCCGGCGATGCCCATCACGACGACCGCCGCGAGCACGTAGGCGAAGGCGGCCACGACCTTGGCCGCGAAGATGCTCGACCTGCTCGTCGACCGCGTGAGGATCGTCTTCAGGGTGCGGTTGTGATCCTCGGCGGCGACGATGTCGCCCGCCACGAGCGCCGCCACGAGCGGGAACACGAAGACCGCCGAGAAGAGCAGCGCGATCAGCGGCACCGCGAAGCCGGACTCGACGGCGAAGCGCAGGAAGAAGGGGATGCCCGAGTCGGTCGGGCTGGGCGGGTGCAGCTCGATCGCCGCGGCGAGCAGCACGGGCACCGCGGCGGCCGCGCCGAGGCCGACGTAGGTGCGCCGCTGCGCGCGCAGCTTGCGCAGCTCCCAGCGCACGGCCGCCGCCGTCACGTCGCCTCCCGGTCGGTGAGGTCGAAGAAGAGCTCCTCGAGCCCGCCCGTTGGGGCGAGCACGTGGATGCCGATGCCGGCCTGCGCCAGCCACAGGGTGAGCGCGGCGACGGCATCGCGGTCGGCGGAAAAGACGACTGCGGCGCCGTCGGCGTGGACGTCATGGACGCCGTCGGCCGCGCGGCACAGCTCGAGCGCACGGGCCGGGTCGGTCGTCTCGAGGCGGTGACGGCTGTTGCTTCGGGCGAGCACCTCGGCCAGGCCGCCCTCGTAACGGACGCGGCCTGCCGCCAGGATCGCGACCCGGTTGCACAGCGCCTCGACCTCGCCCATCAGGTGGCTCGAGAGCAGCACCGTGATGCCCTCTGCGGCCAGGCGGCGCACCTGCGCGCGCATGTCACGGATGCCGGCGGGGTCGAGGCCGGTGGTGGGCTCGTCGAGTACGAGCAGCCGCGGCCGGCGCAGCAGCGCTGCGGCGAGGCCGAGGCGCTGGCGCATGCCGTGGGAGTAGCCGCGGACGCGGTCGCCGGCACGGCCGCGCAGCTCGACGACATCGAGCACCTCGTCGATGCGCTCGCCGCCGCCCCCGTCGAGCGCCGCCAGCAGCTCGAGGTTCGCGCGCCCGCTGAGATACGGGTAGAACGCCGGATCCTCGACGAACCCGGCCACGCCTTCGAGCGCCGCCACCGGGTCGAGCACCGGGTCGCGCCCGAACAGCCGCACCTGGCCGGACGTCGGCTGGATCAGGCCGAGCATCATGCGCAGCGATGTCGTCTTGCCGGCGCCGTTGGGGCCGAGGTAGCCGTAGACGTCGCCCGGCTGCACCGTCACGTCGACGCCTGCGACCGCCTCGATCGCGCCGTAGGACTTGCGCAGCGCGCGGGCCGAGACGGCCGGGATGGGGACGGCGGTGGTCACAGGCCGCGCGCCACCGCCTCGACCACCTGGCGCGGCAGGCTGCCGAGCACCGTGTAGGTGATCCCGCCGCGGGCGAAGCGAACGAGCGACCCGAGCGGCGTCACGAGCTCGCGCCCGTCGGCGCCCGACACCGAGATCGACGGCAGCAGCCCCCACAGGCCGCCGCCCGGGTCGCCGCCGCCGGGCTGCTCGAGCACGACGACCGACGCGAACGAGCTTCCGTAGACGAGCAGCCGCCCGGGCAGCTCGTTCGACCGGCTCGCCTCGCGGCAGCTCTGGAGGGGCAGCCCGCCGAGCCGCGCCGGTGCGGTGCACGAGACCGTGTCTCCGAGCGACGGCGGGTTGCCGAACGTGACCGGCACGGGCCGCATCCCGAACGGGAGCCGCAGGTGGAACACCGACGGATCGACCGCCCCGTAATGCACGTCGCTGAGCGCGAACTCGACCAGCGGCCGGGTCTGGCCGCGCCCGTACACCTCGAGCCGGAGCGGGGTGCCGGTGTCGGCGTCCACGGCGAGCGTCATCGCCGAGAGCA
>DASXZF010000127.1:0-7302 GCA_036502065.1 Gaiellales bacterium | reverse complement strand
CGCGTGTCTCCGCTCTCGCGACAGGTGCAGGAGCGCAAGGGCGACGTCACCGAGGCGGCCGACGAGGCCGTCGTCGGCATCGAGATGGTGCAGGCGTTCGGGCGCGAGGACGACGTCCGCGACCGCTTCGGCGGCAAGGCGAGTGTCGTCCGCGACATCGTCGTGCGCCAGGCCGGCATCGAGTCGCAGCACCTGCCGGCGCTGTTCTACCTGCCGACGCTTGCGATCGCCGCCGTCGTCTTCTTCGGTGGGCGCGACGTCATCGACGGGCGGCTCACCATCGGCCAGTTCGTGCTCTTCAACACCATCCTTCTGCAGCTGACGTGGCCGCTCGAGGCGCTCGGCTGGATCCTGAACCTGGCCCAGCGGGCGGTCGCCTCGGCCGGTCGCACGTTCGCGTGGCTCGAGCGGGTGCAGCGGCTGCCCGAGGCCGAGCACCCGACGCCGCTCCCGGCCGGCGGCCTCGCGGTCGCGTTCGAGGGCGTGCGCTTCGCCTACCCCGGCGAGGAGGAGGTGCTGCTCGGCGTCGATCTGGCCCTCGAGCCGGGAGAGATCGTGGCGGTCTGCGGCGGCACCGGCGCCGGCAAGAGCACCCTCCTGAACCTGCTGCCACGCTTCTATGACCCGACCGCCGGGCGGGTGCTGGTCGGCGGCGTCGACCTGCGCGACATCGACCTCGCCGAGCTGCGCGGCGCCGTCGCGGTCATCACCCAGCGGCCGATCCTGTTCTCGATCACGCTGCGCGAGAACCTGACCGCCGGCCGGCCCGACGCGCCCTGGGACGAGGTCGAGGCGATGTGCCTCGCCGCGGGCGTCTCCGACTTCGTGCCCGATCTGCCCAACGGCTACGACACGCTCATCGGCGAGCGCGGCGTGAACCTGTCGGGCGGCCAGCGCCAGCGGGTCGCGCTGGCGCGGGCGCTGATCGCAGGCGCCCGGGTGATCGTGCTCGACGACCCGCTCTCGGCCGTCGACACGCACACCGAGCACGACCTGGTCGGACGGCTGCGGCCCGCGATCGAGGGCCGCACGGTGCTCGTCGCGACGCAGCGCCTGTCGACGCTCGCCCTGGCCGACCGCGCCGCGGTGCTCGTCGACGGCCGCATCGTCGAGGACGGGCGGCCCGACGAGCTGCTGGCCAACGAGGCGGCGTTCGCGGCGCTCTTCGGAGACGAGCTCGATGTCGCGTAACCGCACCGGCCTCTCCCGCCTCGGCCGCTACCTGTCCGGCCGCTGGCGGCTCGTCGCCTGCCTGATCGCGATCGCGACGGGCAGCGCCGCGGCCCAGTCGGGCGGATGGCTGCTCGTGCGCGCGGCCATCGACGACGGCATCGCCAAGCACGACCGCCACACCCTCACCGTCGTCGTCGCGATCTATCTCGTCGTGAACCTGCTCGGCTGGCTGTGCCAGCTCGTGCTGATCCGCGGGCTCGCGGTGATCGGCCAGGGCATCGTGCTCGGGCTGCGCCGCGACCTCTTCGACCACCTGACGTCGCTCTCGCTGCGCTACTTCTCCGAGCAGCGGGCCGGCTGGATCATCGCCCGGGTGACGAGCGACGTCGATGCGATCTCCGACGCGCTCTCGCAGGGCCTGCCGACACTCGTCTCCAACGTCGTCCTGCTGCCGACGACGGTGATCGTGCTCTTCGTCGTCGACTGGCGGCTGGCCCTCGTGGCGATGGTGATCCTGCCGCCGACGCTCGTGCTCTCGCGCTGGTTCCAGCGCAAGTCGGCCGTCGCCCAGCTCGACGTGCGCAACCGGATCGCGGCCGTGACCGCGCAGGTGGCGGAGTCGGTCTCGGGGATGGCGATCATCCAGGCCTTCAACCGCGAGCGCCAGTTCCAGGGCCAGTTCGACGAGCTGAACGCCGAGAACCGGTCGTCGAACATCTACGCGCAGCAGCTGTTCTCGGTGTTCTTCCCCTCGATCGAGCTCCTGGGCGCGATCTCGACGTGCGCCGTGCTCGTGGTCGGATCGCGGCTGCTCTCCGACGGCACGCTCACGATCGGGACGCTGATCACCGCGATCTACCTGCTCCAGCTCGTGTTCCAGCCGCTGCAGGATCTCTCGGACGTCTACGGCCAGCTGCAGGCGGGAGCTGCGGCGATGGTCAAGATCAGCTCGGTGCTCGATGCCGAGCCGGACATCAGCGACCGCGCGGGAGCTCACCCGATCGGGCCGATCGAGGGTGCGATCGACCTCGACGGCGTCCACTTCGCCTACGGCGAGACCGACGTGCTGGCCGACATCTCGATCCACGTCCCGCCCGGCGGCTGCGTCGCACTCGTCGGCCAGACGGGCGGCGGAAAGTCGACGCTGGCCAAGCTGATCGCGCGCTTCTACGACCCACGCCTGGGGACGGTGCGCGTCGACGGCGCCGACCTGCGCGACATCCAGCTCGAGAGCTACCGCCGCCAGCTCGGCGTCGTGCTCCAGGATCCGTTCCTGTTCTCGGGGACGATCGCCGACAACGTCCGCTTCGCGCGGCCGGAGGCGACCGACGCCGAGGTGCAGGATACGGCCGCGGCGATCGGCCTCGACCGGCTGGTGGGCCGCCTGCACGGCGGGCTGGAGCATGAGGTGCGCGAGGGCGGCGCCGGGCTCTCGGCCGGCGAGCGCCAGCTGATCTCGATCGCCCGGGCGCTGCTCGCCGACCCGCGCATCCTCATCCTCGACGAGGCCACCTCGAACATCGACCGGCCGACCGAGGTCGTGATCGAACGGGCGCTCGACCGCCTGCTGCACGGCCGCAGCTCGATCATCATCGCCCACCGCCTCGCCACCGTCCGCCGTGCCGACGCCGTGCTCGTCGTCGAGCGTGGGCGCATCATCCAGCAGGGCGCCCCGGCCGCGCTGCTGGCCATCGACGGCCCGTTCCGCCGGCTTGCCGGCACCCTGAACGCACCGCAGCGGCCGGCGCCCGGACGCGACCGCCGCGCCCCGGCCGCGCGCCCGGCACGTAGCCGCGGTTAGGCGTACGATCCGGCATCGGATGTGTTGTGTCGAAGGGCACGTGACAGTCGACGTGCCCTGACCCTCAGGCAGGAGGCGGGGCAATGGAACACCACGGCGCTGAGAGCTATTACGTCATCGGTGAGGGCCTGCTGACCGAGAGCGGCGGCGGCCGGCCACGGCCGCTCGCGGCCGAGGTCGAGGCCACGGTGCCGCCGTTTCGCTTCTCGCGGATGGGCCCCTCGGGGACGGGCGCGCAGCTCGGCGACCTGACCCGGCAGAAGCTCGCCGCGGCGATGACGAGCGGCGCGAAGGATCCCAACGGGCGCATCCCCTCGGGGTTCACCTACCTGGGCCAGTTCATCGATCACGACCTGACGGCGGACAAGACGAACGTGATGCTCGGCACCGACGTGTCGCCCGACCGGATGCTGCAGGGCCGCTCGCCGGTGCTCGACCTGGACTCGCTCTACGGCGCCGGGCCGACCGACCCGGTCTCGGCCCAGTTCTTCAGCGACGGCCTGCGGCTGAAGATCGGCACGGCCATCCAGCCGCTCCTGGCCGGATTCGACCTGCCCCGTGTCGAGAAGGGCGCGACCAAAGCGGCGAAGCGGGCGGCGCAGATCCCCGAGCATCGCAACGACGAGAACCTGGTCGTCGCCCAGACGCACCTGGCGTTCATCCGCTTCCACAACCGCGTGTGCGACACGCTGCCCAAATCGACGCCGCCGGGTCAGCTCTTCAGCCGCGCGCGGCGCAAGGTGACGAAGCACTACCAGTGGATGGTGAAGACCGACTTCCTGCCCCGCATCGTCGACAAGGCGATCGTGAACGACGTGTTCACGAACGGGCGCAAGATCTTCGAGGTCGGGGCGACGCCGACCGACATGCCGACGATGCCGATCGAGTTCTCGATCGCCGCCTACCGGCTCGGGCACAGCATGGTGCGCGCCGCCTACAACTGGAACGTCAACTTCGACAACGGCGGTGGCACGCTGCCGCTGCTGTTCCAGTTCAGCGGGACGAGCGGCGACCTGGGCGGCGAGCTGCACCTGCTGCAGATCTGGATCGCCGACTTCCGCCGCCTGTACAACTTCGGCGAGGCCGGCCGCGAAGATCTCGTCGTGCCCGCGGCCAAGTTCAACCGCGCCCAGCGCATCGACACGAAGCTCGTGAACCCGCTGGCCGATCTGCCCCAGGGCGCGATCGGCGGACCTGCCGTCCCGGACGGCTCCGAGCAGCGCAACCTCGCCTACCGCAACCTCACCCGCGCGAACATGGTGGCGCTTGCGACCGGCCAGCAGATGGCCGCGTTCGTCAAGAGCAAGGGCGTCGCCGTCACGCCGCTCACGAAGGGCCAGATTCGCGACGGCAACGGCGGCGCCAGCCTCGAGGAACTGACGAAGAAGCAGCGCCAGCGCGTCGTCGACGACACGCCGCTCTGGTTCTACATCCTGCGCGAGGCCGAGCTGAACGGCGGCAGGCTGACCGGCGTCGGCGGCCGCATCGTCGCCGAGACGTTCCACCGGGCGATGGAAGGAGCCACGTTCTCGATCGTGCGCGACCCGACGTGGCGCCCACAGCTCGGGCCTGACACGAATACGTTCCGGATGGTCGACCTGCTGCTCTTCGCGGCGAACGGAAAGGCGAACATCATCAACCCGCTCGGCGGCTGAGGCGGGCATCCGGGCCGTTTCCCGGTCAGCGGCGGCGGGTACGCAACCGGGCGATGTCCGATGAACACGCGCAGCGGCGGCGGCGGTCGAGCCGGCTGATCGACCGCGTCACCGACGCGCTCGGCCACGAGGCCACCTTCGGCGTCGTCGTCGTCGCGGGCGTCGCCGTCATCGCGGCGCTCGTCCTGACAGGGTCGACCGCCACCGGCGTGCTCTCGGCGACGTCGCTCGTGCTCTCGCTCGCGACGCTCGTGATGATCTGCGCCGTGCAGCACACCTCGAGCCGCGAGTCGAAGGCGCTCAACCTGAAGCTCGACGAGCTGATCCGCATCTCGCCCGCCCGCAACGACCTGATCGGCGCCGAGGACGAGTCACACCGCCAGCTGACGAGCCGTGCCGCCGACCTGCGCGAGCGCCACCGCGCGGGCGATCACCGATGAGCCGGCGCGATCAGGCCGGGAGAGTCTGCGCGAAGCGGACGATCCTGCCCGGCCCGGCCGCCGCGGGGAACACGTCGAGGCGCGAGCAGAGCTTCCGCAGGAGCGGGAGGCCCAGTCCGCCCGTCGTCGGCTCGTGCCCGCCGTCTGCGACGCACACCTCGAGCTCGTCGCGCGAGCGGCGGAACTCGATTGCGACGCTGCCGCCGGCGGCGCCGATCCGCTCCATCGCCTCGCCGCACACCTCCGAGAGCACGAGCTTCAGATCGTCCAGCGCCGTGTCGCTCATCGGCAACGCCGCGACGACGCCGGCAAGCGTCGTCCGGCAGACTGTCAGAAGCTCCGGATCAGCCGGTACCGTCAGCTCTGCAACGAGTTCGAGATGCCCCACCATGCCATGGAACGTACCATCACCCTCAGATTGCCAAACACCCCGGGCCGCGACGCGATCGCGCGATCGCTGATCACCGCGCTTGCGGTGAAGGTGGGGATGGCGCCGCTCGCGGCCGCCCGCGCGGGCGGGTCGGTGGCTGCCGCAGCGGCCGCCATGGACACGGCCGAGGTGACGATCGTGGCCGCCCTCAGCGACTCGGCCACCGTCGTGCGCGTGACGGGCGGCACGGGCCCCGGCGCGACCTTCACGCTCGAGCGCACGCCGCTGCGATCGGTGTGACCGCGCGGGGCCACGGCCCCAGCCCCGCGCGGCCGGCACGTCTAGATCAGCCGGATGATCAGAACGATGATCAGGATGATCACGAGCAGGCCGACGAGTCCGCCGCCGACACCGAGCGCAAGAACAGGCATCACGAATGCACCTCTCAAGATCACCGCGACACAGGATCGCGCGCGGCACGCCCGCTATGCCCTGCGGCGCGGGACCTCGAAACCCGACGGCGACACGGGGCCGGTAGTATCGACGCCGTGAGCGTTGGCAGGATCGGGCTTGAGAACGACGGCGAGACCGTCGTCGTCGTCCTGCGCGGCGAGCACGACATCTCGACGGCGCCGGAGGTGCGGGCAGAGCTCGATCGTGCGCTCGAGTCGGGTCACGACGTGGTCGTCGACCTGTCGCTGACCGAATTCATCGACTCGAGCATCCTGGGCGTGCTCGTGTCCGCGCACCGCACCGCGAGCTCGGCCGTTCCGGCCGGCGGCGGCTTCGCCCTGGTGGCCACGCCGGCAGGGCCCGTGACCCGACTGCTCGAGCTGGTGGCCGTGTCGGACGTGATGCGGGTGTACGCGACGCGCGCCGAGGCGCTGACCGGCACCGACAACGGCGCGGCGTAGCGGCTCAACGCGGGACGGCGAAGAAGCCGACGACGACCACGGCGATGACGAGCACCATCAGCGCCAGGATCCAGCCGAGCACCGCCCCGGCGCCGCGCGCCACCTCCTCGGCGATCGGCTCGTGGCCGCTCCGGTCGTCCGGTCGTTCGCCCACGCCCTCGGGGTACCCGGCCGCGCCTGTCTGAAACCGTTACGCGACGCGGATGCGGGCGACGACGATCGCGATGTCGTCCTGCGGATCGCTCTCTGAGAAGCCGACGACGGCCGCCTCGATGGCGTCTGCGATCTCGTCGGGCGAGCGGCCGGCGTTCGCCACGAGCACCGCGCGCAGGCGGTCCTCGCCGAACAGCTCGCCGTCGCCGCGGCGGTCGCTGACGCCGTCCGTCCACATCACGATCGTGTCGCCGGGGCGCAGCACCGTGCGGTGCTCGAACACGCGGATCTCGGGCAGGATCCCGAGCAGCGTCCCGGGCCGGCCCGGCTGCTCCACCGATCCGTCGGCGCGGATGATGAACGGCAGCGGATGCCCGCCGGAGGCGAGCGTGACCACGAACCCGCCGTCGATCGGCGTCGCGTAGGCGTGCGCGACGGTGCAGAACTGCCCGTTTCCGGCCCGCCTGATCACCGCGTCGTTGAGCGCCCGCAGAACCTCGGCCGGGCGGTGGTCGGGGATGGTGAGCGAGGCCGTGCGCACCGTGTGCCGGGCCAGCGCCGTCAGCGCCGCCGCGGCCGCGCCCTTGCCGCACACATCGCCGATGGCGATGCCGAACCGACCCTCCTCGCCGATCGCCCACAGGTCGTAGAAGTCGCCGCCGACCATGTTGCGCTTGCCGGCCGCGCGGTAGCGGGGCGCGAACTCCACACCCGGCAGGTCGGGCAGCCGCAGCGGCAGGAGGCTGCGCTGGAGCGTCCGCGCGATCTCCTCCTGCTCGGCATACAGGCGGGCGTT
>DASXZF010000126.1:0-4658 GCA_036502065.1 Gaiellales bacterium | reverse complement strand
CGGACGTGTACGGCTCGGACGGGAACACGTCGAGCGCCGCGCCCGCGACGTGCCCGCTGCGCAGCGCGGCCACCAGGGCATCGATGTCCACCAGATCGCCTCGGGCAGCATTCACGAGCCGCACGCCGGGCTTCATGAGAGCGAGCCGCTCGGCGTCGATCAGGTGCCGGGTCTCGTCGGTGAGCGGCGCATGCAGGGTGACGAAATCGGCCTGCAGGAGCAGGTTCTCGAGCGACGCCGACGCCACCTGGAGCTCGCGGCAGCGGTCCTCCGAGACGAACGGGTCGAACACGACCACGCGCATCCCGAACGCCCGCGCCCGCGCCGCGACCAGCTGGCCGATGCGGCCGAACCCGACGATGCCGAGCACCTTGTCGGCCAGCTCGACGCCGCCGAAGCGCTTCCGCTCCCAGCGGCCCTGCACGAGGGCCGCGTGCGCCTGGGGGATGTTGCGGGCGATGGCCAGCAGCAGGCCGAGCGCGTGCTCGGCGGCCGCCACCATGTTCGAGCCGGGAGCGTTGGCGACGATGATGCCCCGGCGGGTGGCGGCGGCGACGTCGACGTTGTCCACGCCCGTGCCCGCGCGGCCGATCACCTGTAGCCGGCCGGCGTGCTCGAGCAGGCCGGCCGTCACCGACGTCGCGCTGCGGACGATCAGGGCCTCGTAGCCGCCGATGCGCTCGGCGAGCGCGTCCGGTGCCGGGTTCAGGTCGACGTCGACATCGAACTCGGTGCGCAAGAGCGCGATTCCCGCGGCGGCGATCTCCTCGGTGACGAGCACGCTCGTCACCGCGTCGCGAACACCCCGATCGCGCGCGCGGCGCCGGCCCCCGGCGCGGGCGCCGAGTAGCCGAGCTCGCCCAGGGCCAGCTCGAGACCCGCGAGCGCCGTCACGATGTCGAACTCGTTCATGTAGCCCATATGGCCGATGCGCATGATCCGCCCGCGCAGCTTGCCCTGCCCGCCGGCGAGGACGATGCCGTGGCGGTCGCGCAGCACGCTGTAGCACTTCTGGCCGTCGATACCTTCGGGCATCAGGAAGGCGGTCACCATCGCCGAGGTGGGGTCGTCGGGCGAGAACAGGCGCAGGCCGAGCGCTTTCACGCCCTCGCGAGCGCCCAGCGCGAGCCGGCGGTTGTGCGCCCAGATCGCCTCCGAGCCGCGCTCCTCGATCAGCTCGAGCGCCTTGCGCAGCGCGGCGACGATCGTGACCGCCGGCGTGTAGGCGGTGTCGTTCTTTGCCTGCGACTCGCGCGTGATCCGCCAGTCGAGGTAGTAGCGCGGCATCTTCGCCCGCTCGGCCCGCTCCCAGGCCCGCGCCGAGACCGAGGCGAACGCCAATCCCGGCGGACACATGAGCGCCTTCTGCGAACCGGCCACGACGACGTCGACGCCCCACGCGTCGGTTGCGAGCTCGACGCCGCCGAGGCTCGAGACCGCGTCGACGACGAGGAGCGCGCCGGTGGGCGCGGTCGCGGCGGCGATCGCCTGGATGTCATGCACGACGCCGGTCGAGGTCTCGGACTGCGTGACGAACACGGCGGCGGTGTCGCCTTCGCCGGCCGCGACGGCGATGCGGGCCGGGTCGAGCCGCTCCCCCCACTCCTCCGCGACGTGCACCGGCTCGATCCCGTAGGCGCGCACGAGCTTCAACCAGCGCTCGCCGAAGTTCCCGGCCGACGCGACGACGACGCGATCGCCGGGTGAGAGCAGGTTCGCGACCGCCGACTCCATTGCTGCGGTTCCCGAGCCCGTGAACAGCAGGACCTCGTTCTCGGTCTCGAACACGCGCCGCAGCGCGGCCAGCGTCTCGCCCAGCAGCGCGCGGAAGTCGGGGCTCCGGTGATGGTGGAGCGGCGCGGCCTCGGCCGCCGTGACCTCGGGTGGCACCGGGGTCGGGCCGGGGGTGATCAGGTAGCGCTTGCCGTCCACGCGCCGCGAATCGTAGGTCGTCGGCCGGAGGGCGGGGTCAGACCCGCTCGCCAACATGGGGCCTGGCCCCGATTCGGGGCCAGGCCCCGGTTCTCGACGCGCTAGTTGGACAGGCGGTCGCGCAGCAGCTGCTGCACCTGGCGGGCGTCGGCGCGGCCCCGGGTCTGCTTCATCACCTGGCCGACCAGCGCGTTGATCACGCCCTCCTTGCCGGCCCGGAACTGCTCGACGAACTGCGGGTTCTCGGCGATCACCGCGTCGACCATGCCCTCGAGCTCGGACGAGTCGCCGATCGACGCCAGGCCGTGCTGCTCGACGAGCGCGGCGGGATCTGCCGCCGGATCGGCTTCGAGCAGCGCGTAGACCTGCTTGGCGATCGTCGGCGTGATCGTGCCGGCGGCGATCAACCGGATCAGCGCCCCCAGGCCCGCGGCGGGGATCGCCGCCACCGCTCCGGGCTGGTTTCGCACCCAGTCGGACGCGGCCTTCGGGTCGCCGCTCGCCGCCGCCACCGCCTCGAAGTAGCCGGCGATCTCGGGCGCGGCGTTCAGGTCGGTGGCGTCCTGGTCGCTCAGGCCGTGGTCGGCGCGGAACCGTGCGATGCGGGCGGCCGGAAGCTCGGGCATGGCGGCGCGAAGGCGGGCGACGGTCTCGGCGCTCGGCTCGAGCGGGACGAGGTCGGGCTCGGGGAAGTAGCGGTAGTCGTCGGCCTCCTCCTTCGAGCGGCGGGCGTGCAGCGCCCGCGCCTGCGGGTCGTAGTGGAGCGTCTCCTGGCGCACCTCGCCGCCCGACTCGAGCAGCTCAATCTGGCGCCGGATCTCGGCTGCCATGCCCTCGCCCAGGAACTTGAACGAGTTCATGTTCTTGAGCTCGGTCTTCGTCCCGAACGCGGTCTCGCCGCGGCGGCGCACCGAGACGTTGGCGTCGCACCGCAGCGAGCCCTTCTCCATGTCGCAATCCGACACGCCGATCGTCTGCAGCGTGTTCTTGAGCAGGCCGAGGAAGGCGACGGCCTGCTCGGGCGAGCGGATGTCGGGCTCGGTCACGATCTCGACGAGCGGCGTGCCGCAGCGGTTGAAGTCGACCACCGAGGAGTCGGCGCCCGCGATCCGCCCGCCCGCGCCGCCGGCGTGCACGAGCTTGGCCGCGTCCTCCTCGAGGTGCGCGCGGGTGATGCCGATCCGCTCGCCCTCGACCTCGAGGTGGCCGTGGACGCAGATCGGCTGGTCGTACTGGCTGATCTGGTAGGCCTTGGGGCTGTCGGGATAGAAGTAGTTCTTGCGGTGAAACTGGCACCGCGACGCGATGTCGCAGTCGAGCGCGAGGCCGATCTGGATCGCGCGGTCGACGGCGCCGGCGTTGATCGTCGGAAGCGCGCCCGGGTACCCCAGGCACACCGGGCAGGTGAGCGTGTTCGGCTCGGCGCCGAAGACGTTCGCGCATGCGCAGAACATCTTCGAGTCGGTGTTCAGCTGGACGTGGATCTCCAGGCCGATGACTGGCTCCCAGCCGTTCGCGCTCATGCCGTGGCCATCTGCGGAGGGCGGGGATCGAAGCCGAGCACGCCCTCGAGCGCGTGGGCGGCCTCGAGGATGCGGTTCTCGGCGAAGGCGGGCCCGATCAGCTGGAACCCGACCGGCAGCCCCTCGCTCGTGCCGCACGGGATCGAGATCCCGGGCAGGCCGGCCAGGTTCACCGGCACCGTGAGGACGTCGGATGCGTACATCGCCCAGGGGTCGTCGACCCGCTCGCCGATGCGGAACGCGACGGTCGGCGACGTCGGCGTCACGATCAGGTCGACGTCGGCGAAGGCAGCGTCGAAGTCTTCGCGGATGCGCGTGCGCACCTTCTGCGCCATCCCGTAGTAGGCGTCGTAGTAGCCGGCCGAGAGCGCGTAGGTGCCGAGCATGATCCGGCGCTTGACCTCGGCGCCGAACCCGGCGGCGCGGGTGCGCCCGTACATGTCTCCGACGGTGTCGCCGGCCTCCGAGACGCGCAGCCCGAAGCGGACGCCGTCGAAGCGCGACAGGTTGGCCGAGGCCTCGGCCGGGGCGATCAGGTAGTAGGCCGGTAGCGCGTAGGCGGCGTGCGGCAGCGTGGTCTCGACGATCTGCGCCCCCAGCCCCTCGGCCAGGCGCAGGCTGTGGTCGAACGCCGCGCGCACGCCGGGCTCGACGCCCTGCGCGAGCAGGTCGGTGGGCACCCCGAGGCGGACGCCGCGCAGGCTCTCGGTCGTGGGCACCGCGATCGGCTCGGGCAGCGCCACCGACGTCGAGTCGCAGGCGTCCTTGGCGCAGATCACCTGCATGAGCAGCGCGCAGTCGCGCACGGTGAGGGCGAACGGGCCGATCTGATCGAGCGACGAGGCAAACGCGATCAGCCCGTAGCGGCTGACGGCGCCATAGGTCGGCTTCATGCCGACGACGCCGCACAGCGCCGCCGGCTGGCGGATCGACCCGCCGGTGTCGGTGCCGAGCGACAGCGGCGCGAAGCCGGCCGCGACGGCCGCCGCGCTGCCACCGGAAGAGCCGCCGGGGATCCGATCGAGGTCCCAGGGGTTGTGCGTTGCGCCGTACGCGGAGTTCTCGGTAGACGAGCCCATCGCGAACTCGTCCATGTTCGTCTTGCCGACGATCACGGCGTCGGCCGCCCGCAGGCGCGCGATGACCGTGGCGTCGTAAGGCGGGACATAGCCGGCGAGGATCTTCGATCCCGAGGTCGATCCG
>DASXZF010000125.1:0-11545 GCA_036502065.1 Gaiellales bacterium | reverse complement strand
ACCGGCGCCCGGTTGGCCGGGCACGACGTCGGCCTGGCCTCAACGACCGCGCGATGCGCTTATCGCTTCACCGGTGCGATCACGCCGCCCGACAGCCGCTGGGCGCGGCCCTCGCGCAGCGCCTCCTGGAGCGCGAGCCCGAACCGGCCCGGGCCCCAGTAGCGGGCGCCGACGAGCTCCGCGAGGCGGCGGCGCCTGACCGGGCCCTGGCGTTCGAGCGCCTGCTCGATCACCTGGATCTGACGTTCGAGTGCCAGCGGGTTCTCGGCCACCGGCCCGGTGCCGGCCATGCGCGGCGCATAGAGGGAGCCGCCCGGCCCGGGCCGGAAACGGCGCCCGCCGGTCCGCTCCCACACCGCTCTGCGAGCGCCGCGTTCGCGGATGCGGCGGTCGCGGTCGGCGGCCTGCCGGCGCGCCTCCTGCTCATCGTCGGCGTCGTCGTCGCGCTTTTCCCCCTGCGCCGTGTCCTCGGCGGTGATCGGCGTCGCGATGTCCTCGAGCGACTGCTGCTCGGCGCGCACGCCGAAGAAGATCTCGGCGATCCCGCCGAGCGCCATCACGGCGGAGCCGATGTAGAAGGCGATCGCCACCTGGCTACGGCTGCCGCTCGCGATCAGGTGGCCGAAGAGCAACGGTCCGGTGATGCCGCCGACAGCCGTGCCGACGGCGTAGAAGAAGGCGATCGCGAGCGCGCGCGTCTCCATGGGGAAGATCTCGCTGACCGTCTGGTAGGCGGCGCTCGCGCCCGCCGAAGCGAGGAAGAACGTGGCCACGATCATCGCCTCGAACCACCACTCCGACGTGACCGATCCGCGTTCGAACGCGATCGCCATGATCGTGCCGACGACGGCCGAGCCCAGGTACGTGATGGTGATCATCGGCTTGCGGCCGACCGTGTCGAACAGCCGGCCGAGCACCAGCGGCCCGAGGAAGTTGCCGGCGGCGTAGATGATGAGGAAGACAGGGACGAACGATGCCGAGACCTTGAAGAACGTCGAGAAGAGCGTGCCCAGGTCGAACGTGATGCCGTTGTAGATGAACGCCTGGCCGACGAACAGCGCCACGCCGAGGATCGCCCGGCGGGGGTACTGGCCGAAGCCCGTGCGCGCGATCTCGGTGAAGGGGATCACCTCGCGCTGGCGCACCTCGATCGTGTCGTCGGGCTCCTCCAGCTCCTGTCCGGTCTCGCGGGCGACGTCGCGCTCGATCCGCGAGACGATCTCCTCGGCCTCGTCCTCGCGGCCGTGGATGAAGAGCCAGCGCGGGCTCTCGGGCACGCTGCGGCGGACGAACATGATGGCCACTCCGAGCACCGCGCCCACCCCGAAGCACAGGCGCCAGCCGAGGTCGGTCGCAAACGACGAGAGGAAGACGATCGCCGCGGCCGATCCGGCCATCGCCCCGACCCAGTACGACCCGTTGATCATCAGGTCGACGCGTCCGCGGACGCGGGCCGGGATCAGCTCGTCGATGGCCGAGTTGATGGCGGCGTACTCGCCGCCGATGCCGGCGCCCGTGAGGAACCGGGCGATGAAGAAGTACCAGGCGTCGAAGGCGAATGCCGTCGCGACAGTGGCCAGGATGTACACGGCGAGCGTGACCAGGAAGAGCCGCTTGCGCCCGAACCGGTCGGTCAGCTGGCCGAAGAAGAGCGCGCCGACGCAGGCGCCCGCGACGTAGGCCGCGGCGGCCACGCCGATCTGCGCGACCGAAATGGCGATGCCGCTGCCCTTGACGGTCAGCTGCGTGGCCACCGACCCGACCATCGTCACCTCGAGGCCGTCCAGGATCCAGACGGTGCCGAGGCCGATCACCACCATCCAGTGGAAGCGCGACCAGGGCAGCCGGTCGAGGCGTGCCGGGATGGCGGTCTCGATGGTGTCGGCGCCGGCGCTCACTGCGCTGCGCGGATACCCGCCCCGCCACGGGGCATAATCACCTGTCGCGGTGGGTATCACCGGATGTCATGCGCTGTGCGATCCTCGGCCACCGCTACCGCTTCGCCGCCTGCGGCGAGGTGATGACGTGGAGCTGCGGACGCTGCGGCCGCGAAGGTGGCAGCAAGTCCTACGCAAGCGCCGCCGACGCCGCCCGCTATGCGGCCGCGTTCGACCGCGAGGACCGCGACGACCTCGGCCGGCGCGCGCCGCTGGTCGGGCTGCTGCCGCTGCGCATCCTGCGCGCGCTGCGCCGGACGAGCTGAGGCGGCGGATCAGGCGATCGCCGCCGCCGCGGCGATGTGCGAGAGATGCGTGAGCGCCTGCGGAAAGTTGCCGAGCATGCGCTCGTGCCGGGGGTCGTACTCCTCCGAGTAGAGCCCGAGATCGTTGGCCGTTGCCGCGGCCCGCTCGAATGCGGTGGTCGCGTCGTCGAGCCGACCCTGCCCGGCCAGATTCTCGGCCAGCCAGAACGTGCACGCGACGAAGGCGCCCTCGCGGCCCGGCAGCCCGTCGTCGGATGCGTAGCGGCGCAGGAGGCCGCCCTCGGACAGCTCCGAGACGATGGCTTCGGTCGTCCCGACCATGCGCTCGTCGTCCATCGTGACGAACCCCGTGTGCGGCAGGAGCAGGAGCGCTGCGTCGACGTCTGACGAGTCGAAGGCGCGCCGGAACGTGTGCCGGCGGCGGTCCCAGCCGTGCCGTTCGACGGCACGGGCGATGCGGTCGCGGTCGCGCCGCCAGCGTCGCACCGGCGCTCGCCGCAGGCACTCGTCTGCGAGCGCCAGGGCGCGGTCGAGCGCCGCCCAGCACATGAGCGTGGAGTGCACGAACCGCTCGGGACGGTCGCGCAGCTCCCAGATGCCGGCGTCGGGCGTATCCCAGCGCTCGGCCGCCGCGTCTGCGAGGTCGCAGATGAAGCGCCACATGTCGTCGTCGGGCGAATGGCCGCGCCGGTGCCAGCGCCACGCCAGCAGGACGAGCTCGCCGAGGACGTCGTTCTGACGCTGGCCGGCGGCGTCGTTTCCGACCCGCACGGGCCGCGCGCCGCCGTACCCGGCGAGGTCGACCTCGAACTCGTTCAACCGCCGCTCGCCGCCGACGCCGTAGGCGATCTGGAGGTCATCGACGTGCCCTGCCGAGCTGCGCTGGATGAACCGCCGGAACGCATCCGCCTCGTCGTCGAACCCGATCTCGGCCAGCGCCCGCACGGCCAGCGTCGAGTCGCGGATCCACGAGAAGCGGTAGTCCCAGTTGCGCGAGCCGTCTTCGGCCTCGGGCAGCGACGTCGTGGCCGCCGCGGCGATGGCGCCTGTCGCGCTCGCCGCGAGGCCCTGGAGGACGAGCACCGAGCGCAGCAGCGGCGGCGTGCCCGAGGGAAGCGCGGGCAGCTCGGCACCCTGAGCCGAGCGGTGCCACCATCGCAGCGTCTGCTCGAGGAGCCTCGCCAGCAGCTCGGGGCGGATGTCGACATCGTCGGACTCGAGCTCGTGGGGCGGCACGTAGCGAAGCGAGAAGGCGGCGTGCGCCCCCGCGCTCAGCGTGAAGGCCGCCCGCAGGGTGTGGCGGCCCGACGCCTCGAGCGGGACGTCCGACCAGACGGCCAGCCCGTCGTTGCCGCCGGCGACGGCGTGGCGGTGCGTGCCATCGCGCCGGATCCACGGCCGCACCTCGCCGTAATCGAACCGCGGCGCGAGCTCGACCGCCAGGCGCACCCGCCCGCGCACTCCCTCTACGAGCCGCACGAGATGACCGCCGCCGTCGGCCGAGCCGTCGGCCCGCAAGGCCAGGAAGTCCGTGACTGCGACCTCGCCGCCGCGGGTGCGGATCACGCTGCGCAGGACGAGCGAGTCGCCGACGTACTCCCAGGAGCTCTCGTGCATCGCCGTCGGCGCGAGTCGCATGTGGCCGCCCCGCTCGGGGTCGAGCAGCGCGGCGAAGCAGCTGCCCGAGTCGATGCGCGGGACGCACCACCAGTCGACGGTGCCGTCCCGGGTGACGAGGCAGGTCGTGCGCCGGTCGCTCAGAAAGCCGTGATCGGCGATCGCCGCGCCGCGTGCGGCCGCCACGCGTGCGCTCAGAACGCCGGCGCCGGGGTGCCGGGCGCCGGGTCGGGATCCGGGGGCAGCTCGGGCGGCGGCGCCGGTGGGACGGGGTCGGGTGGACCGGGCCGCGGCGGCGCGGGCGGATCCGCCGGCGGCGAGGGCAGGGGAGACGGCTGCGGATCGATGCGCAGGTCGGTCACGGTCGCATGCGCCATCACCTAGGCCGACCGCAGCTGCCGGACGCGCCCCCGGCGGCGCGGCCGGGTCAGGTCCTGCTGGATCTGCTCGAGGCTGCGTCCGTTCGTCTCCGGCACGCGCCGGGCGAAGAACGCGATCGCCACGATGCCGATGACGGCGTAGAGCCCGAACGTCCACTGCTTGCCGATCGCCGAGGCGAGCGTCAGGAACGTGAACGAGACCAGGAAGTTGAAGAGCCAGTTCGCGATCGTGCAGACCGCCATCGCCGGGCCGCGGATCTCGAGCGGGAAGATCTCGGAGATCATCAGCCAGAACACCGGCCCGAGGCCGACGGCGAACGAGGCGATGTACACGACGAGCGCGATCAGGGCGACGACCGACGCGTTGGCCTGCAAGGTGCCGGAAGCAAAGAAGACGCCGAGGACGACGAGCGCGACCGTGAGTCCGACCGTCCCCGCGATCAAAAAGACGCGCCGGCCGAGACGGTCGAGCAGGAGGATCGCGACGATCGTGAACACGACGTTCGTGACGCCGATGGCGACGGTCTGCCCGATCGCGCTCGACGCGCTCGAGCCCGTGAACGAGAGGATCGTCGGCGCGTAGTAGATGATCGTGTTGATCCCGACGATCTGCTGGAAGATGGCCAGGCCGAGCCCGACGATCAGCATCGGCCGCACCGACGGCCCGAGCAGGTCGCGCAGGCTGCCGCTCTGCGACGCCACCTTCTTGATCGACTCGAGCTCCTCGTCGACGTCCTCCCGTTTGTGCGTCCGCTCGAGCACCTCGCGAGCCTCGTCCTCGCGTCCGCGCTCGGCCAGCCAGCGGGGGCTGTACGGCATCAGGGCCATGCCGGCGGCGAGCATCACGCCGGGCACGGCGCCCAGGCCGAGCATCCACCGCCAGTTGTCCGAGCCGATCCCCTTGAGCGCGAAGTTGACGATGTACGCGGCCAGGATGCCGGACACGATCATGAGCTGGTTGAACGAGACGAGCCCGCCGCGGATGCGCTTCGGGGCGAGCTCGGCCAGGTACATGGGCGAGACGAACGAGGCGGTGCCGACCGAGAGCCCGAGCACGAAGCGCGCCGCGATCAGGTGGTCCGGGCTCTGCGAGAACGCGCACGCGAGCGCTCCGAGCGTGTAGACCGATCCCGAGAGCACCTTCGTCCACCGCCGGCTGATCGCGTCGGCGAGGTAGCCGGCGCCGACCGCGCCGACCGCGGCGCCGATGAGAAGCGCGCCGACGATCGCCTCCTGCTGGAACGAGTCGGCGCCCAGATGGCCCTTGATGTAGAGCAGGGCGCCCGAGATCACACCGGTGTCGTATCCGAACAGGAACCCGCCCAGCGCGGCGATCAGCGCGACGACGAAGAGGAACGGCCGGCCCTCGCGGCGGGCGTCGGTGACGAAGAAGCTTCCCACCGGTCAGGACGTCCGCAGCGCGTCGATCAGCTCCCACTTGCCCATCTTCGAGCGCCCGGGAATGCCCCGCTCCTTTGCGACGGCGTAGAGCTGCTCGCGCGTGCGGTCATCGTAGGCGTGGCCGGCGCTGCCCCCGCGGCTGCGCGCCCTGGCCGCCTGCCGGCCCATGTCGCGGCGCGTCTCGGCGGGAAGGTTCGCGATCGTGCGCTTGCGCCGTGCCGCCTTCTGGGCCTCGCCGATGTTCGATTTCGCCGCCTTGACCTGTGCCTGGCTCGCCATCATCCCTCCCGTCTGGTTCGATCGGAACGTGCCCATCGAGGCCGCTGTGTGAAACGCGGCGCTCGACGTGGTTCAGTGCAGGGCGGCCGCGCCGGCGGTTGCCTTGGCGAGCGCATCCTCGAGGTGGGCGACCAGCTCGGCCGCGTCGGCATAGACGGCGGCGCAGCCCGCGTCGTAGAGCTCCGCCGCGCCGAACCCACCCGACAGGAGCCCGATCGACGGGACCCCCGCCTCGTTCGCGGCGACGACATCCCAGGCCGTGTCCCCGATCGTGACGAGGCGATCCACGCCGTCCAGCCGCTCGGCGGCCGTCGCGATCAGGTCGGGGTGCGGCTTCGTCCGCTCGACGTCTGCCGAGGTCGTCCAGGCCTCGACCAGGTCGTGCGCGGCGAGCAGCTGCACGTAGTGCTCCACCTCCTCGCGGTGCGCGCTCGAGGCGAGCACGACGCGGTATCCCAGCTTGCGCAGCGCCGCCAGCAGGTCGCGTGCCCCGGGGAGCGGCCGCACCTCGTCGATGAGCTCCCCGTAGCGCCGTGCCTCGCTCTCGCGGATCGCGTCGCCGAGACGCGCCTCCACCTCGTCCCCGGCGACGGCGGATACGAGCTGGTCGCCGCCCATGCCGTTGTGCCGGTGGATGCGCCAGTGTGCAACCTCGACGCCGTGATCGGCGAACGCCCGGCCCCAGGCGACGGTGTGCTGGTAGCTCGTGTCGACGAGCGTCCCGTCGATGTCGACGATCGCACCGCCCTGCGTGTGCTTCTCGGGGTCTGCCACGCAGGCCGTCGTACCCGGCCGGCGAGCCGCGAAAACGCACCGCGCGAAAATGGCGGCCGGTCCCGGCCTGGCCCCCGGCGAAGCCTGCACCGGGCGTTCGGCCAGTCGGCGCTGACGCCGGTCGGGACCCGGCCGCCGAACGGCCGCGTACCCCGCGTCCGTCGTGCGTCAAACGCAGCGGCGCTCCCCGTTTGGCGCACCCGGTCTTGCGGGTAGATCGCTCCGCGATGGACGTCGAGGGAGTGTGGAGTCGAGCGGCCCGATGGCCACTTCTGCGCCAGCTGGACGGCGATCGGCGCGGGCTCGGGAGCGCGGCGCGGAGCCTCCGCACGGCGTCGCTGCACCCGCGCACTGCGGACGCCGACCACGTCGTCCGGTCGATCTGCCCGTATTGCGCGGTCGGCTGCGGCCAGCGGGTCTACGTGAAGGATGGCCAGGTCACCCAGATCGAAGGCGACCCTGACAGCCCGATCTCACGCGGCCGCCTGTGTCCGAAAGGTGCGGCCAGCCGCGGCTACGTGACGAGCCCGCTGCGCGAGTACCGGGTCAAGTACCGCCGCCCGCACGGCACGAACTGGGAGGCGCTCCCGCTCGACCGGGCCATGGACATGATCGCCGACCGCGTCATCGCCACCCGTAAGGAGACGTGGCAGGACACCGACTCGGAGGGGCGGACGCTGCGCCGCTCGATGGGCGTCGCGAACCTGGGTGGGGCGACGCTCGACAACGAGGAGAACTACACCATCAAGAAGCTGATGTCGGCGCTCGGATTCGTCCAGGTCGAGAACCAGGCCCGCATATGACACTCCTCGACGGTGCCCGGTCTGGGCACCTCATTCGGCCGCGGAGGGGCCACGACCTTCCAGCAGGATCTGCAGAACTCGGACTGCATCGTGATCATGGGCTCGAACATGGCCGAGTGCCATCCGGTCGGGTTCCAGTGGGTGATGGAGGCGCGCGCGCGGGGAGCGCGGATCATCCACGTCGATCCCCGGTTCACGCGCACGAGCGCGGTCGCCACCGATCACGTCCGTATCCGCGCGGGGTCGGACATCGCGTTCCTCGGCGGGATCGTGAACTACATCCTCGAGCACCGGCGCGAGTTCCGCGACTATGTCGTCGCCTATACGAACGCGCCTGTCATCGTCGACGAGGGCTTCAAGGACACCGAGGATCTGGACGGGTTCTTCTCCGGATGGAACGCCGAGAAGGGCACGTACGACAACACGACGTGGCAGTACGCCGGCATGGAGGTGCACGGCGCCGCCGGCCAGCGTGAGATGGGGGCGACTCAGGGCGAGCAGTCGGGCCACGGCGGCCACGGCGCCGCGCTCAAGCACGGAGAGCCGCCGGAGACGGATCCGACGCTCGAACATCCCCGTTGCGTCTTCCAGCTCCTGCGGCGCCACTACGCCCGCTACACGCCGGAGCTCGTCGAGGACGTCTGCGGCGTCCCGCGGGAGCGGTTCGTCGAGGTGGCCGAGGCGTTGTGCCGCAACTCCGGCCGCGAGCGCACGTCGGCGTTCGCCTACGCGGTCGGCTGGACGCAGCACACCGTCGGCGTCCAGTACATCCGCACGGCCGCGATCATCCAGCTCCTGCTGGGGAACATCGGCCGGCCGGGCGGCGGCATCCTCGCGCTGCGCGGGCATGCGTCGATTCAAGGCTCGACCGACATCCCGACGCTCTACAACATCCTGCCGGGCTACATCCCGATGCCGCACGCACAGGCGCACGACAACCTGCAGCGGTTCCTCGAGCTGAACACCTCGCCGAGCGGCTTCTGGGGCAACATGGCCGCCTACACGGTGAGCCTCCTGAAGGCGTGGTGGGGTCCGCACGCCACGGCCGAGAACGACTTCTGCTTCGACTACCTGCCCCGCATCACCGGCGACCACTCCGCCTACCAGACCGCGCTCGACATGCTCGACCACAGGGTGAAGGGCCAGATCGTCGTCGGTCAGAACCCCGCGGTGGGCTCCGCGAACTCCGGGCTGCACCGCAAGGCGCTCGCCGAGCTCGAGTGGCTGGTCGTGCGCGACCTGGTCGAGGTCGAGACGGCGGCCTTCTGGTACGACTCGCCCGAGGTCGAGCGGGGCGAGCTGCGCACGCAGGACATCGGCACCGAGGTCTTCTTTCTGCCCGCCGCGGCGCACACCGAGAAGGATGGGTCGTTCACCAACACCCAGCGCCTGCTCCAGTGGCATCACAAGGCGGTCGAGCCGCTCGGCGACTGCCGCTCGGAGCTGTGGTTCTACTACCACCTCGGCCGGATCATCCGCGAGAAGGTGGCTGCATCCGAAGACGAGCGTGACCGGCCGCTGCTCGAGCTTCAATGGCACTACCCGACCGAGGGCGAGATCGGCGAGCCAAGCGCCGAGGCGGTGCTGCGCGAGATCAACGGCACCGGACCCGACGGCGCCGCGCTCTCGGCCTACACGGAGCTCGCGGACGACGGCTCGACCGCGTGCGGATGCTGGATCTACTGCGGGTGCTTCGCCGACGAGGTCAACCGGCCGGCCCGGCGCACGCCCGGCTCCGAGCAGACCTGGGTCGCGCCGGAGTGGGGCTGGGCGTGGCCGGCCAACCGCCGCATCCTCTACAACCGGGCCTCGGCGGATCCCGACGGGCGGCCCTGGTCGGAGCGCAAGCGCTACGTCTGGTGGGACGAGGACGAGGAGCGGTGGACGGGCGAGGACGTGCCGGACTTCCAGCCGGACAAGCGGCCCGACTACGTCCCGCCCGCCGGCGCCAAGGCGCAGGACGCGATCGCCGGCGTGCACCCGTTCATCATGCAGCCGGACGGCCGTGGCTGGCTGTTCGTGCCCTCCGGTGTCGTGGACGGCCCGCTGCCGACGCACTACGAGCCGCACGAGTCGCCGAGCGCCAACCCGCTCTACGGACAGCAATCCAACCCGGCCCGGCAGATCTTCAACCGGCCGGGGAACCGCTCGCACCCCTCCAACGGCAGCCCCGGCGCCGACCGCTATCCCTACGTGATGACGACGTACCGTCTGACCGAGCACCACACCGCGGGCGGCATGAGCCGGTTTGTCCCGTACCTCGCCGAGCTGCAGCCGGCGATGTTCATCGAGGTCAGCCCCGAGCTGGCCGCCGAGCGCGGTCTCGAGCACGGCGGCTGGGCGACGGTCTCGAGCGAGCGGGCGGCGATCGAGGGGCGCGTGCTCGTCACCGAGCGGATGGCGCCCGTCCGTGTCGAGGGGCGTCCGGTGCACCAGGTCGGCCTGCCGTACCACTGGGGCACGCGCGGCCTCACGCGGGGCGCATCGGCGAACGACCTGTTCCCGATCGTCCTCGATCCCAACGTGCACATCCAGGAGGTCAAGGCGGCGACCTGCGACATCCGCCCCGGCCGCTCGCCGAGAGGAGCGCGCGCATGAGCGAGGACGCGCTCCGCACCGAAGCGTGGCCGCAGACGTACGCCGAAGAGGCGCAGCCGCGGATGGGGTTCTTCACCGACACGAGCGTCTGCATCGGCTGCAAGGCGTGTGAGGTCGCCTGCAAGGAGTGGAACCAGGTGCCCGAGGACGGCCTCCTCTTCACGGCCGACTCCTACGACAACACCGGCAGCCTCGGGGCGAACTCGTGGCGGCACGTGGCGTTCATCGAGCAGGATCGGCCCCTGAGGGTCGGGGCCGACGCGGCCGCCCACGGCGGCGGCGACGACGGGTTCCGCTGGCTGATGAGCTCCGACGTGTGCAAGCACTGCACCCACTCCGCGTGTCTCGACGTGTGCCCGACCGGGGCGATCATCCGCACCGAGCTGGGCACGGTGATCGTCCAGGAGGATGTCTGCAACGGCTGTGGGTACTGCGTGCCCGCCTGCCCGTTCGGCGTCCTGGACAGGCGTGAGATCGAGGACGACGGCCGTGTCTTCAAGTGCACGCTCTGCTACGACCGCACCCGTGAGGGCATGACGCCCGCCTGTGCGCAGGCATGTCCGACCGAGTCGATCCAGTACGGCCCGCTCGACGAGCTGCGGGTGCGTGCGGCCGGCCGGCTCGACCGGGTCGTCGAGGACGGCTTCGCCGGCGCCCGCCTCTACGGCCACGACCCCGCAGACGGCGTCGGCGGCTTCGGAGCGTTCTTCCTGCTCCTCGACGAGCCCGCGGTGTACGGCCTGCCGCCGGAACCGGTGGCGACGACGCGCGACCTGCCGCAGATGTGGCGCGCCGCCGCCTTGGCCGCCGGCGCGCTGGCGCTGACCGCGGCACTGTCGCTGTTCGGGGGCCGGCGATGACCGATCGGCCCACCGCCGGCTACTACGGCCGGCCGATCGTCAAGCCGCCGGTGTGGAAGGACGAGATCGCGTGGTATCTCTTCACCGGGGGCCTCGCCGGCGGCTCATCGACGCTGGCGCTCGCCGCACGGCTGACCGGGAACGATCGCCTCGCCCGCAGCGCGAGCGTGCTCGCCGCCGGCGGGCTCGCCGCGAGCCCGATCCTGCTCGTGAAGGATCTGGGTCGCCCCGAGCGGTTCCTGAACATGTTCAGGGTGTTCAAGCCGTCCTCGCCGATGAACCTCGGCACCTGGCTGCTCAGCGCCGCAGGCGCCGCGGCCGGTGTCGCCGCGGGGTGCGAGCTCACCGGACGCGCGCCGCGGACTCGCATGGCCGCGCAGGTGGCCGCCGGCGTCATGGGGCCGGCCGTCGCCACGTACACCGCCGTGCTCGTGTCCGACACCGCCGTACCGGTGTGGCACGAGGCCCGCCGCGAGCTGCCGCTGCTCTTCGCCTCGGGCGCGGGTGCCAGTGCCGGGGCTGCCGCTGTCCTCGTCACGCCGAGCGCCGCCGCCGGCCCGGCCCGTCGCATGATGCTCGCGGGCGCGGTCGGCGAGCTGGTGAACGCCCGCGTCATGGAGCATCGACTCG
>DASXZF010000124.1:0-6480 GCA_036502065.1 Gaiellales bacterium | reverse complement strand
GCTGAATGGCGAGAAGATCACCCACCCGCTCGACCACGACGAGCTGCGCGGCGCCGCCATGTCGCTCGCGCGCGTCTATGACCTGCAGCACGAGCACGCGGCCGAGATGCTCGCCCCGTCGCCCGACGACGGCCGGCTCGTGAACGTGACCCACCTGATCCCGCGCTCGCGGGACGATCTCGAACGGCGGCGGCGCGCGATCGAGCTCGTCGCGGCGCTCTCGGGCGGGACGATGGGGCGCACGCCGGACTATCTGAACGTGACCTTCGCCTGCTTCGCGGGCCGCGCCGACGTGTGGGCGCGGCGCGACAACGAGCAGGGCGCGGCCAACATCGTCGCCTACCAGAAGCTGATGCGCGATCGCGACCTCTCGACCACGCACTCGATCATGAACCCGCAGGTCGACCGCACGAAGCCCGAGGCCGAGCAGGCCGCGGGCCAGGTGGCGCTGCACAAGATCGGCGAGACCGAGACGCACATCACCGTGCGCGGCGCCCGCATGCTGGCGACGCTCGCCCCGTTCGCCGACGAGCTGACGATCTACCCGGGCTCCGACATCCGCCCTCAGGACGGCCGCTATGCGCTTGCCTTCGCGGTGCCGATGGCGACGCCGGGCCTCAAGTTCATCTGCCGCGACTCCTACTCGAAGCCCCGCTCGGCCTTCGACCACCCGCTCTCGTCGCGCTTCGACGAGATGGACGCGGTGGCGATCTTCGACGACGTCGAGGTGCCGAAGGAGCGGGTGTTCCTGGACGGCGACACGGTCGGGTTCTCCGAGGTGATCACCGACACCGGCTGGCGCGGCCACATCATGCACCAGGCGTTCACGCGGGCGTACGTGAAGCTCTCGTTCGCCTTCGGGCTGGGGCACATGATCGCGAACACGACCGGCGTCGCCCGCTTCGACCACATCCAGGAGAAGCTCGGCCAGATCTGGAACATGGCCGAGCTGACCCGCTCGGCGCTCGTCTCGGCCGAGGCGGGGTCGGCGCTCGACGAGGGCGGCGTCTGGTATCCCGACGACCGCCCGTTCCTGGCGCTCCGCGGCGAGATGCCCAAGTGGCTTCCGTACTGCAACGAGCTGCTGCAGCTGATCGGCGGCGGCGGGTTCATGTGCACGCCGTCGGAGGCCGACGTGCACGGGCCGCTGGCCGACGCCATCGCCACCTACTACCAGGCCGCCGGCGCCGATGCCGAGCGCCGCATCCGCCTGTTCCGGCTCGCCTGGGACTACCTCGGCTCCGACCTGGGCGGCCGCGGCGAGCTCTACGAGCGGTTCTACCTCTCCGACTCGTGGCGGATGACCGCGCTCGCCTACAAGGTCGCCGACAAGGGCTTCGCCGAGTCCCTGGTCGAGCAGTTCCTGCAAGACTGACGCTGTGAGTAACCAGCTCGGATACTCGCTGCCGCTCTCGCCCGCCGGCACCGCATCGCTCGTGCCCGCGCCGCCGTGGCACTACGTGGGCGACTTCCTGGTGATCGAGTACTGGGCCGACCCGGCCGCGGTGGCGGCGGTGCTGCCGCCGGGGATCGAGCCGCATTCCGATCCCGGCCGCTGCGCCGCCCTGTTCGTCGACTGGCAGTCGTGCGCGGATGACGGGCACGAGCTGCTCGAGCCCGGGCGGGGCCAGTACAAGGAGTTCTTCATCGTCGTGAACGGCCTGCTCGACGGCGAGGCGGTGACGACCTGCCCCTACATCTGGGTCGACAAGGACTTCGCGCTCGTGCGCGGGTGGATCCAGGGCTTCCCCAAGAAGGTCGGCCAGATCGAGATGACCCGCAGCTTCGGGCTGGACTGCCGCGCCGAGGGGCGCACGTTCGCCGGCACGGTCTCGGCCAACGGACACCGGCTCGGGCAGGGCACGGTCACGCCGGAGGGCGAGTCGGAGTCGGGGCCGACGCACAACGACCCGCCGCTCATCAACCGCCGCCACTTCCCCCGTCTGGCGGTGGGGCGGCATCACGACCCGGCGGTGCACGAGCTCGTGCGGGCCAAGAGCCGCGACCGGTCGATCTCGGCCATTCACGAAGGCCCGGCCACGCTCGAGCTCTTCGCGGCCCCGGGCGAGGAGCACTCGGCGCTCGCGCCCGTGCGGATGGGCAAGGGGTTCCGCTTCACGTTCGCCTACACGGTCGACGATCTCGAGACGGTGCGCGAGCTGTGAGCACGGTCGCCGGCATCGACGTCTCGCCCGACCACTTCATCGGCGGCGCACGCCTGGCCTCGCCCGACCGCTTCGGCGACCACTCGCCGATCGACTGGTCGCCTCTGGCCGAGGTCGCCCGCGGCGGCGAGCACGAGGCCGACCTGGCCGTCCGCGCGGCACAGGCCGCCTTCCCGGCCTGGGCTGCGCTCGGGGCCGCCGGGCGGGCGCCCTACCTGCACCGCCTGGCCGACCTGATCGACCGCAACATCGAGCGGCTGGCGACGGTCGAGTGCCTGGACATGGCCATGCTCGAGCGCTCGCTGAAGGCGCGCGTGATCGGGCGCGGGGCGCGCAACTACCGCAGCTACGCCGACCTCGCCGCCGCCTACGAGGAGCGGGTCTGGGCGAGCAACGGCACCGAGAACCGGGTGCTGCGGATGCCGTCGGGGCCGGCGGCCGTGATCACGCCGTGGAACGCGCCGTTCATGCTCTCGACGTGGAAGACCGCGCCGGCCCTGGCCGCCGGCTGCACCGTGATCCTGAAGCCCGCCGAGTGGTCGCCGCTCTCGTGCTCGCTCCTGGCCGATCTCGCCGCCGAGGCCGGGTTTCCGGCCGGCGTCCTGAACATCCTGCAGGGCATCGGCGAGGAGGCCGGCGCCGCCCTCGTCGCCCATCCCGGCGTTCGCCGCGTGAGCTTCACCGGCTCGCCCGAGACGGGGCGGCTGATCGGACAGGCGGCGGCCGCGAACCTCGTGCCGTTCACGGCCGAGCTCGGCGGCAAGGGGCCGCTGATCGTATTCGAGGACGCCGACCTGGACGCGGCTGCGGCCAAGGCCGCCGGCCAGTACGACGACGCCGGCCAGGTGTGCCTGGCGGGCACGCGGCTGCTCGTCGCCGACGCTGTCCGCGACCAGTTTCTGGAGCGGTTCCACCGCCACACCGACGCGCACGTGCTCGGCGACCCCCGCTCGGACGAGACGACGATCTCACCACTGATCCACCCCGACCACCTGGCCCGGGTCGAGGGCTTCGTCGAGCGGGCGCGGGCAAACGGCGATCGCATCGTCCGCGGCGGCGCCCGGGCGCAGATCGGCGGGCTCTTCTACGAGCCGACGCTCGTCGAGCCGCGCTCGAACGACTCCGAGATCGTCCAGCGCGAGGTGTTCGGCCCGGTGCTGACCTTCCAGACGTTCGCGTCCGAGGCCGAGGCGGTGCGGCTCGCAAACTCGACGCAGTACGGCCTGTCGGCGATCGTCTACACGGGGGCGCGCGAGCGGGCCGAGCGCGTCGGCCGGGCGGTGCGCGCGGGCACGGTGTGGGTGAACACCTTCCTCGTGCGCGACCTGACCGCGCCGTTCGGCGGCATGGGCATCTCCGGCATCGGCCGCGAGGGCGGCGACTACGCGCTCGACTTCTACTCCGACCTGAAGACGCTCCAGATCGTCGAGGGATCGACCGCATGAGCGCGCCGCCGGTCGCCGTCGACTTCGAGAACGACGCGTTCGCCGAGGGCATCCCGCACGAGACGTTCCGCTGGCTGCGCTCGAACGACCCGGTGCGCTGGTACGACTGGCCCCACGGGCGCGGCTACTGGGCGATCACCCGGCACGACGACCTGGTCGCCGTGCACAAGGACACGGCCACGTATTCGTCCGAGACCGGGGCGACGGCGCTCGAGGATCTGGAGCAGGACGCGATCGAGGCGCGCAAGTCGATGCTCGACACCGACCCGCCGCGGCACACGCGCCTGCGCGGACTCGTCAATCGCGGCTTCACGCCGCGGGCGGTGGCGGCGTACGAGGGCCTCCTGCGCGACCTCACCCGGCACATCCTCGACCGCGCGCTGCCGATGGGCGAGTTCGACTTCGTCGAGGACGTCGCCGCGGTGCTCCCGATCAGGGTGCTGTGCGAGATCCTGGGCGTGCCCCACGACGACAACACGAAGCTGATCGAGTGGGGCGACGCGATGATCGGGTCGACCGACCCCGACCTCTCGGACATCTCCTACGAGCATCCCGACAGCGACCGCTACCGGCTGCTGCCGTTCCGAAGCCCGGTCGCGCTCGAGGTGTACCGCTACGGGCACGGCCTCGCGGCGCAGCGGCGCGAGCGCCCCGGCGACGACATCGTGACGAAGCTCGTCGAGGCCGAGATCGACGGCGAGCGCCTGACCGAGCAGGAGTTCGACGCCATGTTCCTGCTGCTCGTCGTCGCCGGCAACGAGACCACGCGCCAGGCGATCGCACATGGCATGCAGGCGTTCATGGACTTCCCGGAGGAGCTCGACCGGCTGCGCGCCGATCCGGCGCTCCTGCCGACGGCGGTCGAGGAGATCCTGCGCTGGTCGACGCCGGTGCTGCACTTTCGCCGCACCGCCACCCGCGACGTCGAGCTGCGCGGCACGCAGATCGGCGCGGGCGACAAGGTGGTCGTCTGGTACGCGTCGGCGAACTTCGACGAGCGGGTCTTCACCGACCCGCTGCGCTTCGACGTCGGCCGAAAGCCCAACGATCACGTCAGCTTCGGCCGCGGCGGGCCGCACTTCTGCCTGGGCGCGCACCTGGCCAAGCTCGAGGTGCGGATCATGTTCGAGGAGCTGCTCCCGCGGCTCGGGACGATCGAGGCCGCCGGGCCTCCGCGCCGCATCCGCACGAACTTCACCAACGCGCTCAAGACGATGCCCGTGCGGGTCGTCGCTCCATGAAAGGATCTCCGCGTGGCCGATAGCACCCTGATCGCGCTCGAGCAGCGCGGTGTCCGCACCGTCCGCATCACCTACTCCGACCTGCACGGCATCTCGCGCGGCAAGGACTATCCGCTCGCGCACGTCGCGCACCTCACCGGTGAGGGCGGCGCCTTCTGCGAGGCGATCATGACGGTCGACCTGCGCCACAACGTGGTGGCGGGGCCCGAGCACGGCTTCCAGGACATCCTCGCCCGGCCCGATCTGGACACGCTCGTGCCCGTGCCGTGGGAGGTCGACACCGCCTGGTGCCTGGCCGACCTCTTCCGCATGGACGGCACGCCGTATGACGTCGATCCGCGCGGGGCCGTGCGCCGCGCCGTGGCGGCCTATGCCGACCTCGGGCTGATGCCGATCGTCGGCCCCGAGCTCGAGTTCTACCTCTGCAGCCCCGATCCGGACTCGCCGTGGGGCTATCGCCGCTACGTCGACAACCCCAGTCACGTCTACACCGTCGGCCACACCGCCGATCCGCGCGGCGTGCTCACGACCATGCTGCACGCGTGCGTCGACATGGGCCTCGGCGCGATCGCGGCGAACCACGAGTACGGCCGCAGCCAGTTCGAGATCAACCTCAAGCACGGCCCGGCGCTCGACGCCGCCGATCGCGCCTTCAGGTTCAAGGCGGTGGTGAAGGACCTGGCGGCGCGCGAGGACCTGCTGGCGACGTTCATCGGCAAGCCCTGGAACGACGACGAGGGCTCGGGCTTCCACCTGCACCTGTCGCTCAAGGACGACGCCGGCCGAAACGCGCTGAACGGCGACGGCGATGAGGGCCTCGCGCCGGTTGCGCGCCACCTGATCGCCGGGCTGCTCGAGCACGGGCCGGCCCTCATGGCCTTCTTCAACCCGACCACGAACGCGTACCGCCGCCTGCACCCCGAGGCGCTCGTGCCGACGCTCGTCTCGTGGGGGCATGACAACCGGCTGACGCTGGCGCGGGTGCCGCGCGAGCGCGGCGGGGCGACGCGCGTCGAGTTCCGCGTTGGCGACGGCGCGGCCAACCCCTACCTGGCGATCGCCGCGGCGCTCTTCGCGGGCCTCGACGGCATCCGCCGCGAGCTCGAGCCGCCGCCCGCCGTCGAGGGCCTGATCTACGAGCTGCCCGAGGCCGAGACGATGACGCCGCTTCCGACCACCTTCGAGGAGGCGCTCGCCGCGCTCGAGGCCGACACGCTTCTGACCGAGGCGATGGGGCCGGAGCTCGTGCGCATCTTCCGGGTGATCAAGGAGGCCGAGCTCGAACGTGCGCGCCGCACCGTCACCGACTGGGAGTTCCAGGAGTACACCCACCACCTCTAGTGACCGCGGGGTAACCCAGGGTTCCCCCGCGAGCCCCCTCCTTAAGGACGCTCGGGTCGTGGTGGGGGCTCCAGCGAGACGCGGTCTCGCCGAAGCTGCGATGCTTCGTCGTCCCATGGGGACCAAGACTCGCCGGAAACCCGCACATACCAGGTCCTCACGGACCTGATCGAGGAGGAACTGGCGGCTCAGATCGCGATGCAGCACCCGATCTTGACGCCGGAGGGACAGCGGGTCGTTGCCGGGCTCATCGCGGACGTCGTGATGCTCCGCTTCGACGTGGTCGAC
>DASXZF010000123.1:0-11564 GCA_036502065.1 Gaiellales bacterium | reverse complement strand
GTCTCCTCGGCCGACCGCCGGGCCTGTTCGACCATATGCACCTGGCGGCCCGCGCCGTCGGCGATCTCGGCGATGGCGGAGGCGATCTCGGTCACCGCGCGCCCGGCCTCCTCGGAGGTCGAGGCGACCTGCTGCGACGAGGCGGCAAGCACCATTGCGGCCGCATCCACCTGGCCGACGATCTCGCGCAGGTTCGTGGTCATGACGGCGAAGGCGTTGCCGAGCGCGTCGCGCTCGGACGTGGGCGTCACCGTGCCGGTGAGGTCGCCGGCGGCGATCCGCTCGGCCGCTCCTGCCATCCCGTGCAGGTAGACGATCATCCGCCGGAAGGCCGAGGCCGTCTCGCCGAGCTCGTCGCTCGAGTGCAGCGTGACCTTCTGGTCGACGTCGCCGTCGGCGATGCCCTCGGCGGCCGTCAGCATCTGCCGGATGCCGCCCACGAGCGATCGGCTGATCACATAGGCAAGCGCAAGCGCGACGAGGATGGCGGCGGCACCGAGCCCGCCCATCATCCAGTACGAGGACGTGCGGGTCGCGTTGAAGCTGCTCGTCGCCTGTGCGCTCGTGGCGGCGAGATGGTTCTGGTACGCCGTCAGTGCGGCGACGAGGCCGTCCGAGGCGTCGTTGCCCTTCCCGGTCACGATCGCGTTCGCCGCGGTCGTCCTCCCGGCGAGCACGTCGGCATGCAGCTGGGCGTCGATGGCCTGGACGTGCGCATAGGCCGTGGAGATCGCCTTCACGTCGGCCTTGCCGTCAGACGTCGCCGAGCGGCGAACCGCACCGAGGTCGTGCTGGAACGCGGCCCTGTCGGGCAGGTAGTCCTTGTAGGCGCTCGGCACGAGCACATAGCGCGTCTGCGAGAAGTGCATGTCGCTCGCCGCCGACCTGGCGGTATCAGCCACGACGATCTGCGGCAGCACGGTGTTCGCGACCCGCTTGTGCGCCGAGTCGAGGCTGCTCATCGCAAAGAACGCGACGCCGACCACGGCCACCAGCAGGCCGACCACGCAGGCGAAGCTCAGATAGAGCTTGCGCCGCACGGTCAGGTGCGGCTTGCGGAGGCGGCGTCCCCTGGACGGGGCGTCGATCTGGACTGTGTGGCTGCGCGGCATGAGTCGAACCCTTCTCGGAAATTCGTGAGCATCGGGGCGCGCCGCCAGCGCGGGGGAAGCATCAGTGCACAGGTGATCGGCTGCCGCGGACGGCGATTGAGCGGCCGAGTGGACGCACGGAGGCCGCCGGTATAGTCGGGCGCGTGATCCTGACGTTCGTGGGATTCGGCGAGCTCACCGCTTCGTGGGCCGGTGCGCTCGGGCGCCGCGCCGACGTCGAGGTGCGTGTGTACGCGCGGCCACGAGCCGATCGAGCCGGCGATCGCGAGCGATCGGCGCACGCGGAGGCGGCGGGCCTCGGCCTTCGGGGCGACCTCGCCGGCGCGATCGCAGGCGCCGGCGTCGTGCTGGCGTGCGTCCCGTCCCACGCGGCCGCAGCGGTCGCCGATGCGTGCATCGCCCACCTGGCCGAGGGTGCGCTCTACGTCGACCCGGCGCCGGCCGATCCCGCGGTGAAGCGCGCTCTGGCCGCGCGTATGCAGGAGCGCGGCATCGACTACGTGGATGCGGCGCTGCTCGGCACCGTGGTCGCGAGCGGGCTCGAGCTCCCGACGACAGTCTCCGGCCCCGGGGCGGCTCGGTGGGCGCAGATCGGCGCCGGGCTGGGCATGCGGATCACGCCGATCGAGGGTGATGCCGGGCGGGCGACCGCGATCAAGCTCGTCCGCAGCGTGTACATGAAGGGCCGTGACGCGCTCGTGCTCGAGATGCTGGTCGCAGCCCGTCGCCACGGCATCGAGCGCGAGGTGATCCGGTCGATCGCAGGCCCCGGTGAAGGCGTCCCGTTCGAGGCGCTCGCAGACCGGGTGATGGGGGCGCTCACGGTGCACGCCGGCCGCCGCGCCGACGAGCTCGGCGCGTCTGCCCGCGAGCTCGATGCCGTGGGGGTCGAGCCGATCGTGACGCGCGCCGCCGAGCGGCGGCTGCGGTGGATGGCCGCACTCGAGCTCGGCGCCGGCGAACGCGACGACGATGCCGCCCGCGTGCTCGACGCGATCGACACCCGCACGCGAAGCAACGAGACCTAAATCTCGGCCTCGGGGCTCGACGAGTCCGTCCCGCCCGCCCCGTTTCGGCGCATGATCGACTGGACGCGCCCGGGAAGCTTCACGGCCTCGACCATGCCGGGCAGGGGATCACGCACCGAGAGCGTCGGAAAGGCCTGGCGGTGCGCCAGGCTGCGCACCCACGTGCCCATCGTCAGCTCGCCCCGGTCGCGGCCCTCGCGAAACGCGAGCACATCCTGCAGCGGATACCACAGCCGCACGCCCTCCTTGAAGCCGCGATCGGCCGGCACCCGCAGCCCGAGCGTGCTCGCATAGGCGATCGACCCCAGGTCGATCCCGGCCAGGCGCATCAGCTCGTTCGCGGCGGTGACGCGCGAGTTGCACTCGATCAGCCGCAGGCCGTCGTCGCGGACGTCGCGCTTGAACTCGACGCAGGCGACGCCGCGCACCCCCGCCTCGGCGATCAGCCGCAACCCCGCGTCGGCCACCTCCGGATCCCAGGCGGTGACGTGATAGGTGGCCCCGCCGAAGCCGTACGGGTGCTGGCGCAGCTTGCGCTTCGTGAAGTTGCACAGCGGGCGGCCGGACTCGTCGATGTAGGTGTAGTACGACCAGTACCGGTCTTCGCCGCCCTGCACGATCTCGGTCAGCAGCATCTCGAAGCCGTGCTCCGAGGTGCGGGCGAACGCGCGCCGCAGCATCTCGGCGTCGCGGATAAGGAACACCTTGCGCTTGAAGACCCGGGCGAACTCGTGGATGTGCAGGGGCTTCAGGGCACAGGGCACGCCGATCTCGCGCAGGGCCTGCTCGAGATCGTCCTCGGTGCGCAGCGTGATCGTCCGCGGCGCGCCGACGCCGGCCCGGCGGGCGATCTCGTACGTTCGCTCCTTGTCGAGCAGATCGAGCACCGCGCCGTCGGAGGCATGGATCGGGTGCAGGCCGAAGCTCGTGATCTCGTCGCGGCTGCGGGCGATCAGCTCGAGCGAGTCGTCGTCGCACGGGATCACCATCGCGCCGCGCGGCAGCACGTCGCGCATCAGGCGGAGGTACTGCGGCTGCGGCTCCCCCGGCTCGATCGGAACGAACCGCGTGCAGTACCGCGAGTGGCGCACGACCGACTCCGCGTCCCCGACCGCATGGACGGGCACTCCGCGGCGTCCGAGGCCGCGCGCCACCGAAAGGGCGTTCGTGCGGCCGCCGAGGACGACCGCGGGCCTCAGTGCCGTCATGAAGGCACGGGCGTCTGCGCGACGCCGGCGTCGCGCTCGACCGCCATGCCCGACTGCTCGAGGAGCCGATCGACCCACGCATTCGAGAAGTCGCCGCGGGCGACCGCCTCGGTGTAGCCGGCCTCGCCGGCGGCCTTCGCGCGCAGACTCTCCAGGAGGTCGTCGGCGATCTGGCGCGGCACGACGACGATCCCGTTCAGGTCGCCCATGACGATGTCGCCGGGGTTGACGACGATCCCGCCGCAGCAGATCGGGTGATTGATCTCGCCCGGGCCGCGGTGCAGCGGTCCGATCGGCGTCACCCCGCGTGCGAACACGGGGAAGTCGCCCAGCGCCAGGATGGCCGGGAGGTCGCGGATCAGGCCGTCGACGATGAACCCGGCGATGCCGCGGTGGCGGGCCTTGGTCGAGATCAGGTCGCCGAGCACGGCGTTCATCGGCGAGCTGCCCGCGTCGATGACGACGACGTCACCCGGCCGCGCGACGTCGAGCGACTTGTGCACCATCAGGTTGTCGCCCGGGAACACCTTCACGGTGCACGCCGGGCCGACCAGGCGCAGATCGGGATCGGTGAGGGTGTGGATCTCCGACCGCATCGTGTAGAGGCGGTTCATGAGGTCGGACGCCGCGGGCGTCTCGAAATCGCGGAACCCGGCGACGACGCCGGCGTCGGGACGGTCGATCGAGGTGCGGATGCGGAATCCAGGTCCTGGGTGCAGCGCTGCCGAGGTCGGCTTGTCCACCATGCGTTTTTCTCCCTCCGTGCCTGAGGTGGCACGGCGTCGGATGTCGTCCGTGCTACGGGTGAGTATCAGGGGGCTCGCACGACTGCGCAAGCCTTATCCGGGCCACGGCGGGCGGCTCTCGAACACGCGCCGCAGCACCGGAATGCAGACCCGCGACGCCCCGTCCGGATCGGCGACCTGGTAGTGGTGATGCAGCGCCGGATTGCCGTTGATCTCGATCACGGCGCCGCCCGTCGCCGTCAGTGGAGCGGCGGAATCGGACGTGATCAGGTCGACGCCGGCCAGACGCAGGCCCGTCGCGGCGACCGCCCGCTCGAGGTCGGCCAGAAGCTCGGGGGCGATCAGCGTGGCCACCGTGCGGCAGTCCGCCGGGCCCGACTGGTTCGTCGTCGCCTTCACCTGCACACGCCGCCCCGGCTCGGGGACGGAGCCCAGCCCGAGCCCGGCGTGGGCAAGGGTGAACACGCAGTCGAGGGTCGTGGTGAGCAGCGACGGGCACTCGCGGCCGAGCGCCCGTAGCCGTTGGGCGTTCTCGCGCTCGATCAGCGTCCGGATCGACGACTCGCCGTCGCCGACCACGTGCGGAGGCTCCCGGCGGACCACGTCGAGCAACTCCCCATCGAGGAACAGGAGCCGGTGCACGTCGCCCGGGACACGCGCCTCGACGAGGACGCGCTGCGTCTTTCTGGCGGCCAGGAGCACGGCGCGGCGCAGCTGGAGCTCCGTGCGCACGCTCGCGGTGGTGCCGATCCCGCCTCCGGTGCCACCCGCCGGCTTGACCACGACGCCGTCCGGGTGCTCGCGCAGGAACGCGAGCGCAGGCCGCAGCCGGCGCACGTCGCAGAGCACGTGCTCGGGCACCGGGATGTGGAGGTCGCTCAGGAGCTCGTGGGCGAGGGACTTCTCGAGCGACGCGCGCAGCGTGACGCCGTGGTCGAGCGCGACCTCCTGGCGGTAGACCCAGGTCGTGCGCTCGCCCAGACGGATCTCGAGCAGCTCGGACGGGCGCGTGTGCACCGTCGCACCGATCGTGCCGGCCGCATCCCGCCAGAGCTCCTCGTACACCAGCGCCCGATACGAGCGCAGAAGCGGCTCCTGATGGATGCGCCGCCAGCTCTGGCGCACGCCCGTCGAGGTGACGAGGTCGAGCCGCGCTCCCAGCTCGCGGCCGGGCCGCCCGGCACGCACAGGGGCGGCGATCGCCACTCCGAGCAGACGGTCAAGCACGCATTCTCTCCCTGTTTGCTTGCAGATCTCTCAGGACGATAGCCGGTCGAATGCGCTCCCCGCATCCGAGCGCTCCAGATCGACCAGGCTGTACCCGAAGCGATTGACGGCCGCCTCCCAGCGCTCGGTGGCGCGGTCGCGGTCGATCCGGCGAAGCGGGTTGCGCAGCGAGCGCCAGCGCTCGAAGTAGCGCTCGTCGATGCCCTTCTGGACACGCTCGCCCGCGGCCTGCGGCGTCACTCTGAGCGCCGACCACACCGGCGCGAGCACGACGTCGGGGTCGGCGACGAGCCGCTCGTAGCGCACGACATGCAGCCGCTTCACGAACGGGGCGTCCTCGGCCAGGGTCAGGTGGCACGCGACCCAGTGGCGCAGGAGCGCGCCGAAGGTGAGCACGCGCCTGCGGCCCTTCTGCGTCGCGCACGCGACCGCGGCGGGGTGACGCACGACCATCACGAACACCGCATCGGGGAAGAGCGCCTGCAGGAAGCGCGACCGGATCAGGTTCGGCGGCGACTTCTCGACGCCGACGAGCGCACCCGTGCGCCAGTGCGGCCCCCACTCGGCCAGGAGCCGGTCGCGACTGCGGGGAGAGACGAGCGGCGAGCGCTCGGTCAGGTGAGCGCCGGGATCGAACGCGAACAGGCCGGCGCCGCCCGAGCGCCAGTCGGGCGTGTAGACCGACTGCAGGTGCTGGCCCTCGTCCTCGGACACGCCGGTGCCGGAGAACCCGCTCACATCCGGGTGCGCGGCCAGGCACCGGTGCACGAGCGACGTTCCGCTGCGGTGCAGGCCGCCGACGAAGACGAGCCGTGGCGGCACACCCGGGCGCTGCTCGGCGTCCGCGAAGTCGTGCATCGTGCGTGAGGCGCGCCGGCGCCGCTCAGGCGACGGCCGCGGGCTGGCCCACCAGGGTCTGGTAGAGGTCGTGGGCCTGTGCGCGCAGCCCTGCCAGCCCGGGCGCCTCGAGCTCGGTGCGCAGCCGCTCCTTCTTCGCTGCCCGCTCCGGCGTGGGCCGCGCCAGCGACCGTGCCCGCTCAGGCGTCATCTGCTCGCCCCAGCGATCGCGGTTTCGGCCCTCGATCGCCGCGAACACGCCCACCTCGTTCTCGGGCGTGTGGTCGAACACCCCGAAGCTCGTCCCGAACGCCTCGTTCACCTTCACGACCGCCGCGCCGAAATCGGACGTCATATCGGCGAAGCTCACCGCGACGAAGCCGTGGCGCACCGGCAGGATGCGGCGGTGGAAGCGGATCCACGAGACGAGCGCCGGCCGCGCCGGGATGTCGCGGCGGGCCATGTGCGCGAGCGCCGAGTCGAGCGGCGGGCGCACGATCACGAGCGTCGGGATCCCCCACTTCACCGCCGTCAGCACCTGCGCGGCCGCATGCGTGTGGTGGGCGAGACGCACGGGCCGGCTCTGCGCCGAGTTGAACGCGATCACGGCAAACGTGCTGCCGGCGCGCCCGCAGCCCTCGATCACGAGCTCGGTCTCGCGCTGCACGAGGTACTCGGACTTGCCGCGGTGCCGCACACGGCCCATCGGCATGTAGAAGGCCGGGTAGGCGTTCAGCAGGTATCGAGTGCGGTAGGAGGCCTCGCGGGCCCGTGCCCGCAGGACCGCTGACGCGCCGGTCACCAGCTGCCCACCCTGTGCGCGATCATGGCTTCAAGGTAGCGGAGTCTCGCGGGCGGGCGCGGCGCTCGGGAGCCAGTCACGCCGCCGTCGCAGGCGCCGGACAGTGCGGGCCACGGCGCTGCGGCGCAGGCCGACGCCCGCCGGGGACACCTTGAGCCGGAGCCGCCCGCCGGTGTCGGCGCCGGTCATGTTCACCCGCGGGCGCCGGTACGGCTCGTCGGCGAGATGGGCGCCCGTGAGGGTGCAGGCGGCTGTGTAGCCGGCGGCGGCCGCCGCGGCGGTGACGCGGGCGTCGGCCTGGCCGTACGGATAGGCGATCGTGTCGCAGCCGCCCATCCGGTCGGCGACGAGCCGGCGGGACTCGGTGAGCTCGGACTCGAGATCGGCGTCGGACAGGGCGGTGAGCAGCGGATGGCTGACGGTGTGCGAGCCGACCTCCCAGCCCTGCGCGGCCAGGCGGGCGAGCTGCTCCCAGCTCAGCGGATCGAGCTCGGCGCCGCCGTCGTCGAGCTCGTGCTCGATGCCCTGCCAGCGCAGCGGCTCGCCTGACTCGGCGAACCGGCCGACGACGAACACCGTCCCCGGATAGCCGTGGCGCGCCAGCACCTCGGCCGCGCGCAGCGTCGAGGCGTAGCCGTCATCGAAGCTGAACACGACGGTGCGCGCCGGCAGCGTGCCCTGCGCCCGGCGCCGCTCCGCCTCGCCGAAGGTCAGGCCCTGATAGCCGCGGCGGCGCAGGTGCGCGGCCTGGTGGTCGAGCGCGTCGGGCGAGATCGCAAGCGGCGACGCCCACGCCGAGCTGATGGCGTGGTAGGCGAGCATCAGAGGGCGACCGCCGGTTGACACGTTCTTCATCCTCCGTGACCCTGCCGCGGTCCGCAAGCGCCGCAGGCCATGGACGTGTGCGAATCGAACAGGTGTTCGCTATGCTCGGGGGATGCCGGCGCCCACCCTGACGCGCACCATCGGCGGCCCGCGGCGGGCGCGCGTCCGGTGCGATGCAAACGGCATCCCGATCGCCGTCTCGGACCGGCCTGTGGAGTGCGTCCGCGACGAGTGGACGGTCGACGAGGGCTGGTGGACGGGCCGCCCCATCCGGCGCCGCTACTTCGAGCTCGTGCTGCGTGGCGGCGCCGATGTGGTCGTGTTCGCCGATCGGCGCTCGGGGGAGTGGTGGGCGCAGCGGGCGTGACCATCGGCTTCCAGACTTTCCCATATCCATCTGTCTGGTGCTTCCAGCTTGACCGCTTACGGGCGGGCTGACATACTCGCCGTTCACCGGCAGTGTCAGGGAGCGGATGCGAGGAGGATGCCCGTGGGAGACTCCGCCGCAGTCCGGGTACCGGTCGATCCGGCCCCAGGAGCGTTCACATACCAGGTGTACCTGTCGCCCTACTCGGGTTGGTGGCAGCGGTGGCGCGGGCGCGTGATCACGCGTGACGAGGAGGGCGTCCTCGACATCTGGGAGTGGCAGTCCGCGCGCAGCCGCGAGCGGCTGGTCGAGGCCCTCTGGGCCGAGGTGCACCGAGACATCGCGGGACGGCGCGGCGGCGCCGCCGTCCAGCTGCTCGAGGTGACCTTCAAGCCAGGCTGACCCCGTGCACCAAAAGGGGTCAGACCCCTTTTGGTGCGCCGTCGGCGGTCAGCTCCCAGCGGATCAGCCCGGCGCGCGTGTGCACCCTGCGCATGCCGGCCTTCTCGAGCACGCGGATCGATGCCCCGTTGTCGTCGTCGCACTCGGCGATCACCCGGCGCACCCCGTCCTGGGCCAGGCTCCAGCGGACGAGCGCCTTCGCCGCCTCGGTGGCGTAGCCGATGCCGCGGTGGTCGGGGTGGACGCCGTAGCCGAGCTCGACCTCGCCGTCGTCCGGCGGCGCGATGAACCCGGCCGAGCCGACGACGATCCGCGGCTTCGCCGCCACGATGACCCACACGCCGAACCCCAGCGTCGCCGGTTCGGCCTCGAGCCGTTCGAGCTGGTCGGGCAGGATCTCGGCCAGCTCCACGTCGGGCCAGCCGTCGGGGACGGCTGCCCCGAGGATCCCCCCGGCCCGGCGAACGTCGCCGTCACGCAGCGCGCGGAGGGGCTCGGCGCGAGCGGCGACGAGGATCAGCCGCCCGGTCTCGAGCCGGAGGCCGTCGCGGAGATCCGCAAGCCAGTGCCGGTGCTCGTCGGTCTTCCCGTCGGTCTCGTTGTCGGCGCGGTAGAAACGTGCGAAGAGGTCGTAGTGGCCGCCGAGACGGTCGAGCAGCGCCCGGGCGCGCAGCTCGGCTCCGGCCCAGTCGCCGTCGGGGCGGCCACCGCGCCAGGCCAGGTAGGCCTCGTCGTGCAGCTCGATCACGTCGAGGAGGTCAGGATCGTTCAGATAGCCCTCGGCGAACCGCCGCGCCCGCATGGCATGGTGGTTCTCGCCGGTCTTCGGCAGCGAGCGGTCGACGTCGCGCTTGAAGGCGTCGTGGACGATCGCCGCCAGGCGCAGCCGCTCGCGGTCGGCCGGGTCGATCGCCACCCGGTCGACGTTTCGAAGGACATCGCCGATGTGCGCGATCACGGTGCCCTCGGGGTGCCCGGAGCGCGGCTCGCCCCAGACGACTCCCGCCCGCCAGGCCGGATCCGCGCAGATCGCGCGCTCGAGCGGCGTCTCGGGCTGGACGATGGCGGCGGGGCCGGGCACGTGCAGAAGAGTGTCACAACCCCGGGGATGGTCTAGACTGATCAGCCCCGAACATGTGTTCGCCTCCGCCGTGACCTACCCCGAGCTCCACGCCCACTCCTGCTTCTCGTTCCTGGACGGCGCCTCGCAGCCCGAGGAGCTGGCCGAGCGGGCGGCGGCGCTCGGCTACGAGGCCGTCGCGCTGACCGATCACGACGGCCTGTGCGGGTCGCTGGCCTTTGCCCACGCAGCCCGCGAGGTGGGCCTGCGGGCGATCACCGGCGCCGAGATCACGCTCACGGGCGGCGCCCACCTCACCCTGCTCGCCGAGGATGCGACCGGCTATCGCAACCTGTGCCGCCTGATCACCGCCGCCCACGCCGGCGACCGGCGCGCTCCTGAGGCGACGCTCGAGCTGGTCGCACGGCACGCCGACGGACTGCACTGCCTGTCGGGCTGCGCTCGCCACGGCGCCGTTGCGAGGCCCATCGCCGAAGGACGCATGCGCGAGGCCGAGGAGCTGGCCCTGCGGCTGCGCGGCGCCTTCGGCCGCGACCGCTTCTCGGTCGAGCTGCAGCGCCCGTACGCCCGTGGCGACGCGCGCCGCAACCGCCTGCTGTCCGAGCTGGCCGAGCGCCTGCGGGTGCGGACGGTTGCGACCGGCGACCCCCACGCCCACACCCGGCGCCGCGCGCTCCTGCAGGACGCGCTCGTGGCCATCCGCTGCAACACGACGCTCGAGGCCAGCGAGGCTCAGCGGCGCGGAAATCACGAGGCGGTGCTGCGCTCGCCGGCCGAGACGGCCGCCCGCTTCCCGGCCGCCGCCGTGCGCGGCGCGCACGAGGTGGCCGACCGGTGCCGCTTCGACCTCACCCACGACCTGGGCTACAGCTATCCCGACTTCGCCGAGGGCGGAGAGCCCGCCGGGGCGGCGCTCGCCCGCATCTGCCGGACCGAGCTCGAGCACCGCTACGCCGGCTCCAATCGCCTGGCCGAGGCCCGCGCCCGGCTCGACGAGGAGCTGCGCCTGATCGAGCGCCACGGCCTGGCCGGGTTCTTTCTGCTGCACCGCGACATCCTCGAGATGGCGCGCGAGGTGGCCGTGCGCGTGCGCGGGCGCAGCGCCGGCCGCCACCTGCTGCCGCCGGGCCGCGGCCGTGGATCGAGCGTCGGCTCGATCGTGTGCTATCTGATCGGGCTCTCCCACGTCGACCCGATCGCCGCCCGGCTGTTCCTGGGCCGGTTCCTCTCGGAGGAGCTCGCGAGCGTGCCCGACATCGATCTCGACTTTCCCCGCGACGTGCGCGAAGGGCTGATGCTCGCGGTCGTCGAGCGCTACGGCACCGAGCACGCGGCGCTCGTGGCCGCCTTTCCCACCTATCGCGTCCGCGGGGCGGTGCGCGACCTGGGCAAGGCGCTGGCGCTGCCCCCGGGCGAGGTCGAGCGGATGGCCCGGCTGGCCGACGAGTGGGGCGCGATCGGCCCCGAGCAGGCCGAGCAGCTGCGCGAGCGGGCGCAGTCGCCGCGCTGGCGCGCCTTCGCCTTCCTGATGGAGGAGATCATGGGCATCCCCCGTCACATCAGCCAGCACTCGGGCGGGATGGTGATCTCGACCCGCCCGCTGGTCGAGCTCGTGCCGGTGATCCCCGCCGCGATGGAGGGGCGCCAGATCTGCCAGTGGGACAAGGACTCGTGCGCCGACGCCGGCTTCCTCAAGATCGACCTGCTCGGCCTGGGCATGCTCTCGGCGGTGGAGGAGTGCGTCGACCTCGTCGCCGAGACGCGAGGGGCGCCGATCGACCTCTCCCGGGTCGGGTTCGATGATCCCGACGTCTACGCCGAGATCCAGCGCGCCGACACGGTGGGCGTGTTCCAGATCGAGAGCCGGGCGCAGATGCAGTCGCTGCACCAGACGCTGCCCGAGAACCTGGACGACCTGACCGTTCAGGT
>DASXZF010000122.1:0-23857 GCA_036502065.1 Gaiellales bacterium | reverse complement strand
GGCGCGGCGTACTCGCGCGGGTTCTGCATCCGTCCGCGCGCGCCCGCCGCCGGGCCGAGCACGACGTGCTCGGAGAGCATCACCGTGTCGACGCCCGCCGCCTCGGCCGTGACGGCCATCTCCACCAGCGCGGGCAGGTCGCGCGGCGATGTGAGCGTCCAGTTCTCGCTCAGCACCATCACGACCCGGGCCATCGCGGCAGCCTACCGGGAGGTCGTGGCCGGCGGCCTGAACACCCATCGGCGCAGCAGCACGTAGCGGACGATCGTCGCGAGCCCGCCGGCCGCGAGGAGCGCTGCGAGCTCGCCCGGCCTGCTCGGGTGCGGCCGCAGCGCGGCGAGCGCGGTCAGGGCGGCGCTCGTGACCGCGAGCCCGGCGGCGAAGGCGGCGAGCCCGCCGAGATGGTGGCGCACGATCCCGCTGCGGCCGCGGCGGCCGAACGTCAGGGGGCGATTCGCGGCCGTGTTGGCCACGGCCGTTGCCAGGAGCGCCACCGCGTTTGCCGGGAGCGGCGCAAGGGCGCCCCGAAGGACGGTGTAGAGCACGGCGTAGGCGATCGTCGAGACCGCGCCGATGCAGGCGAAGCGCGCGAGCCGGCCGTCGCGCCGCGCCAGCCTCCAGATCCCGCGCAGATCGGCGGCCGCGGTGCGCGCGATGGCGACACGGGAGTCGGGGTCGTCCTCCCAGTCGACCGGCACCTCGTAGATCCGCAGCCCGCGACGCTCGGCCAGCACGAGCAGCTCCGTGTCGAAGAACCAGCCGTCGTCGGCCACCGCGGGCAAGAGCTCGCCGGCGACCTCCCGGCGGATGGCCTTGAAGCCGCACTGCGCGTCGCTGAAGCGGCTGCGCAGGGTCGTGTGGAGGATCAGGTTGTACGCGCGTGAGATCAGCTCGCGCCGCGGCCCGCGGCGGACGCGCGCCCCGCGGGCCAGGCGCGAGCCGATGGCGATGTCGCTGTGTCCCGAGACGAGCGGCGCGACGAGCGGGAGCAGCCCGGCCAGGTCGGTCGAGAGGTCGACGTCCATGTAGCACAGGATCTCGGCGTCGCTCTGGATCCAGGCCGCCCGAAGCGCCCGGCCGCGGCCCTTCTGCTCGAGCCGCAGCAGCGAGACGCCGGGCAGCTCGCGCGCCAGCCGGGCGGCGATCGCGGTCGTGCGGTCGGTGCTCGCGTTGTCGGCGATCGTGAGGTGGAACGCGAACGGAAAGCGGCCCGACAGGTAGGCGTGCAGCCGCAGGATGCTCGCTTCGAGCGCCCGCTCTTCGTTGAAGACCGGCACGGTGATCTCGACGACCGGCGTGGGCACGAGCCGAAGCGGCGGCGAGGGCTTCGGGACGATCGCTGCGGCGGTGCTCATGGCCCCAGCATCGACGCGGCCTCTGCGCTCCGCGTGTGGCGCGGCTGTGCGTTGGCTCAGCGCAGAGGCGGGGCCGGGCCCGAGCGGTCAGGGCAGGTAGGTGGCGCTGATCGCCTCGGCGATGTCGAGCAGGGTCTTGCCCGTGTGCTGCGCGGCCGAGCGCATGCGCCCGAACGCCTCGGCCTCGGTCAGGCCGTCGCGCTCCATCAAGAGGCCCTTGGCCCGCTCGATCACCTTGCGCGCGGCCAGGGCGTCGCGCAGCGAGGCCGTCTCCGACCGCAGCGTCTCGAGCTCGGCGTGGCGGGCGCGCGCCGTCTCGATCGCGGGCACCAGGTCGGCCTCCTGGAACGGCTTCACCAGATAGCCGAACACGCCCGCCTCGACGGCCCGCTCGATCACGTCGCGCTGTGAATACGCGGTGATGATGACAACGGGGATCGGCCGCTCCTCGAGCATCGCCCGCGCGGCCTCGATGCCGTCCATCCCGGGCATCCGCACGTCGAGCAGGGCCAGGTCGGGCGAGCGGTCGCGGGCGAGCGCCACCGCCTCGATGCCGTCACGGGCCTCGCCGACGACGTCGAACCCGGCCCGGCGCAGCATCGCCGCGAGATCGAGCCGGATGATGGTCTCGTCCTCGGCGATCAGGACGCGGCCGGGAACCGTGCCACCGCCTTCCCGCCGCCGTCGGATCGCAGGTCGAGCGCCCCGGCGAGCTGGTCGCGCACGAGCGCCCGAGCGATCGTCAGGCCCAGGCCGTCGCTGCTGCCGGCGTCCGGCCCCTCGCCGCCGTCGCGCACCGTCAGGACGATGCCGGCGCCGTCGCGGCAGAGCTCGACGTCGATCGCGCCCGCGCCGTGCTCGACGGCGTTTGAGAAGAGCTCGCAGAACACCAGGGCAAGTGCGGTCGCCTGGTCGCCGCGCAGCGGCACCTGCTCGAGCCTGGCCCGCACCGGCCGTCCCGCGAGGCCGGTGCCGAGCATCGCCTGCAGGCGCTCGATCAGCCCGGCGCAGTCGATGCCGTCGGCGCCCGACGACGTCAGCAGGTCGTGCACCTCGGCGATCGAGCAGATCCGGTTCACGCTCTCGCGCAGCGCCTTCTCGGCGGCCGGCCCGCCTGCCGCGCCGAGCTGGAGCCGCAGCAGCGACGCCACCGTCTGCAGGTTGTTCTTGACCCGGTGGTGGATCTCCTGGGCGAGCAGGCCGCGCAGGGTGCTGCGAGCGGACTCGACCGCCGCGGCGCCCTGGTGGGCGACCGTGGCGAGCAGGGACAGCTCCTCGGGCGCCCAGGTGCGCGGCTGGTCACTGCGCACCACGAGCGCGCCGATCCGGCGCTGCTTCCAGTACAGCGGCTCGGCGGCGGCGCTCTCGGTCGTGAACGGCGCGCGCGCGGCCATCTCGACCAGCTCTGACCGGTCGCGGTCGCCCGGGGGCGGGTAGGCCACCGCGGCCCCCTCGTCACCCTCGAGGACGACGGCGCACTCCTGCGCGCGAAGCGCCCGGCAGGTGCTCTCGGAGATGTCGCGCAGCACGTCCTCGAGATAGAGCGACGATGTCATCGAGCGCGAGATCTCGGCCAGCGCCTCGAGTTCCGCCACCCGCCGCTGCGAGCGCTCGTAGAGCTTGGCGTTCTCGATCGCCTGGCCGACCTGCCCGGCGATCGCCGCCAGGAGCGCGACCTCGTCGTCGGAGAACTCGCGCGGGCTGCGCGTGCGCACGTTCAGGGCGCCCGCCAGGTGGTCGCGGGCGAGCACGGGCACGGCGAGGATCGACTCGTACTCGTCTTCGGGCAGGTTCGGAAACGCGCGGAAGCGCGGGTCGAGGTGCGCCGCCCGGGCGATCATGACGGGGTGGCGCAGCTCGGCGGCGGCTCCGGTGATGCCCTCGCCGGGCCGCATCCGCGGCCGGTGGGCGGGGTCGTCGAAGCGGGTGCCGTGGGTGGCGCGCAGCTCGAGCATCCCCGTCGCCTCGTCGTACAGGTAGAGGAAGCAGGCATCGGTCGCCATCGCGTCGGCCACGCGGGAGGCGATCCGCTCGAGCACCTCGGCCAGGTCGAGGCTCGAGCTGACCGCGGCGACCGTGTCGGTCAGGAGCTCGACGTGGCGGGTCGCGCGGTCGGTCGTGGCGTCCACGGATCGAGTGTAGTGAGCCCCCGCCCCGAAGGGCGAGGGCTCACGGGCGCCTACAGCGTGGGGAGGTAGCGCTCGAGCTCCCACTCGCTCACCTGGACGCGGTACTCGTCCCATTCCTCGCGCTTGAGCGCGATCAGCCGGTCGCGCAGCTCGAAGCCGAGCGCCTTCTCGACGATGTCCGACTCGGCCGCCAGCTCGATCGCCTCGCCGAGCGACTCGGGCAGCGACTCGATCCCGAGCGCGTGCCGCTCCGGCTTGGAGAGCGCGTACAGGTTCGTCTCCATCGGGTCGGGCAGCTCGTAGCCCTGCTCGATCCCCTCGAGGCCGGCGTGCAGCAGCGCCGCGAACGCCAGGTAGGGGTTGCAGGCCGGGTCGGGGCAGCGGATCTCGGCGCGCGTCGCCGCGGCCTTGCCGGGGTGGTAGAGCGGCACACGGATCAGCGCCGAGCGGTTGCGCTGCGACCACGCGATGTACACCGGCGCCTCGTAGCCGGGCACGAGCCGCTTGTAGCTGTTGGCCCACTGTGCGAACAGGAGCGAGATCTCACGCGCGTGGCGCAGCTGGCCGGCGATGAAGCTCTTGGCCACGTCGGACAGGTACCAGCGGTCGTCACCGTCGTAGAACGCGTTCTCGCCACCGGTGAAGAGCGACTGGTGCGTGTGCATCCCCGACCCGTTCACGCCGAAGAGCGGCTTGGGCATGAAGGTCGCATAGACGCCGTGGCGCTTGGCGACCTCCTTGACCACGCTGCGGTAGGTGATGCAGTGATCGGCCATGTCGAGGCCGCCGGTGTAGCGCATGTCGATCTCGTGCTGGCTCGGCCCGACCTCGTGGTGCAGGTACTCGATCGGGATCCCCATCTGCTCGAGCGCGAGCACGGTGTGCTTGCGCAGGTCGGCGGAGGCGTCGAGGGTCGTCTCCTCGAAGTAGCCGCCGGCGTCGAGCGGGGTGGGCTTGCGGTCGTCGCCGAGCTTGAAGTAGAAGAACTCGAGCTCTGGGCCGACGTTGAAGGCGTCGAACCCGAGGCCCCGCATCCGCTCGAGGGCGCAGCGAAGGACGTGGCGCGAGTCGGCGAAATAGGGATCGCCCGCCGGTGTGCGGATGTCGCAGATCATGCGCGCCACCGACCGGTCGCTCGAGCTCCACGGCAGCACCCGGAACGACGACGGGTCGGGCATGGCGATCATGTCCGACTCCTCGATGGCGTTGAACCCCGTCACGGACGAGCCGTCGAAGCCCATGCCGTGGGTGATCGCATTCTCGAGCTCGCGCTGGGTGATGGCGAAGCTCTTGAGCCGGCCGACGACGTCGGTGAACCACAGCTGGATGAACGCGATGTCCTCGTCCTTCACCCGCCGGATCACGTCCGCGCGCAGGTCCTCCGCGGCGGTGGGGATGGTCTCCATTCTGCTCCTTTCGCTCGATTTCGGGCATGAAAAAAGCCCCTGGCCGGACCACGCACGGTCCGATCAGAGGCTTCGTCGCCTCTCGCCCACCGCCGGCAGTGGCGGGGGCGGATAACGCTTCGAGGACACTAGCGCATCGCGCGGCCGACATGCGCGTCGCAGGATTCTCACAGCCGATTCCCAGCTGTCGCCGTTAATCTGGGCGGCATGCACAGGATCGCCCGGACGGTCGCGCGCGTGACCCTGCGCGCCCGTCTCACGGCGCTCAGCGTGCTGCTCGTGCTCTTCGGCCTGGCCGCGGCGGGAATCGCCACCCACTACGCCCTGCGGTCGTTCCTCGTCGATCGCATCGACCAGGAGTTCGGACCGGCCGAAGCGGCGGCGCTGCATTACGCGACCGACACCGACAACGACAGCCCGACCCGGCAGGCGCTCGACAACGTCCTGCCGCTGGACGGCTACGCCGTCGCCGTCCTGCCCAACGGCCGCCTTCTACGCCCGTACTTCCACGGCCACACCAAGGTGAGCGAGGATCTGGTCGAGGTCGCCGTACACGCGCCGGTGGGGATCTCCTCGGACGATGGCTACCGCGTGCGCGTCGTGCCGGCATCCGTGGTCGAGCGCGAGCTCCAGCCACCCGGAGGGCCCGGCAACGGTGGGCAGCAGCAGGATCAGCCGTTCCCGATCCCGCGCGGCACACGGCTCGTGATCGCGATCTCGACGAAGGACGTGAACTCGACGCTCGACCGGCTCGACCGGCTCGAGATGGTGATCGGCCTCATCGTCGTCGCAATCGCCGGCGGGCTGGCGTGGGCGCTCGTGCGGGTCGAGCTGCGGCCGCTCGTGCGGATCGAGGACACGGCCGCGGCGATCGCCGCCGGCGACCTGTCCCGCCGCGTCGATGTCGCCGCGCCCGGGACCGAGGTCGGGAGCCTGGGCGAGTCGCTGAACGCGATGCTCGCCCAGATCGAGGCCGCCTTCGACGAGCGGCGCGCGTCCGAGAACCGGCTGCGCCGCTTCGTCGCAGACGCCGGCCACGAGCTGCGGACGCCGCTCACCTCGGTGCGCGGCTACGCCGAGCTCTTCCGTCGCGGCGGCGCGGCGCATCCCGACGACGTGGGCATGATGATGGCGCGCATCGAGTCCGAGGCCCAGCGGATGGGGGTGCTGGTCGAGGACCTGCTGCTGCTGGCCAAGCTCGACCAGGGGCGGCCGCTCGCCCACCAGCAGGTGCACCTCTCCGAGCTCGTCGCCGAGATGGCGGGCGATCAGAACATGCTGCAGCCCGACTGGCCGCTCGAGCTGCGCATCGACCCCGGCGTCGAGGTCGTCGGTGACGAGCAGCGGCTCCGCCAGGCGGTCGGAAACCTGCTCGCGAACACGCGCGCGCACACGCCGCGCGGCACCCGCACCACCGTCGCCGTCGCGATGCGGGCGGGCATGGCCATGGTCGAGGTCGCAGATGACGGCCCGGGCATTCCCGACGAGATCATGGGGCGGGTGTTCGAGCGCTTCTTCCGCGCCGACCCGTCGCGCTCGCGCGCTTCCGGCGGGTCGGGCCTGGGGCTCTCGATCGTCTCGGCGATCGCCGAGGCCCACGGCGGCCGGGTTGAGGCGGAGAGCCCACAAGGCGGCGGCGCCGTCTTCCGGATCCTGCTGCCGCCCGAGGCGCCTGTCGCCGGAAGCTAGGCTCGCGTATGCCCATCCGTCAGTCCGAGAAGCTGGCCGGGGTCGCCTACGACGTGCGCGGCCCCGTGCTGCGCGAGGCGGTGCGGATGGAGCAGGAGGGGCACCGGATCCTGCGCCTCAACATCGGCAATCCGGCGCCGTTCGGGTTCGAGGCGCCCGAGGCGGTGCTCGAGGATGTGATCCGCAACCTTCCGCTGGCGCAGGGCTACAGCGATGCGCGCGGCCTTCTGAGCGCGCGCCGTGCCGTCGTCCAGTACCACGACCGCCTGGGCGTCGACGGTATCGGCGTGGACGACGTCTACCTCGGAAACGGCGTCTCGGAGCTGATCGCGATCGCCCTGCAGGCGCTGCTCGACAACGACGACGAGGTGCTGATCCCTGCGCCGGACTATCCGCTGTGGACGGCCGTCACGAGCCTGTGCCGCGGCAGCGCGGTGCACTACCGCTGCGACGAGGCGGCCGGATGGCTGCCCGACCTGGGCGACGTCGCCGCCCGCGTCACCGCCCGCACCCGGGCGCTCGTCGTGATCAACCCGAACAACCCGACGGGCGCCGTCTATCCACCCGAGCTGCTCGAGGGCCTCGTCGAGATCGCCCGCCGCAACGGGCTGGTGCTCTTCTCGGACGAGATCTACGATCGCATCCTCTACGACGGCGCCTGCCACACGGCCACCGCGGCGCTCGCGCCCGACGTGCTCACCCTCACGTTCAATGGGCTCTCCAAGGCCTACCGCGTGGCCGGGTTCCGTTCGGGCTGGCTGGTCGTGTCGGGGCCACGGCAGGATGCGCGCAGCTACCTCGAGGGCGTCGACATCCTCGCGAACATGCGCCTCTGCGCGAACGTCCCCGGCCAGCATGCGATCCAGCCCGCCCTCGGGACGCCGGACGCCGTCTCCGAGCTCGTGCTCCCGGGCGGCCGGCTGCTCGAGCAGAGAAATCGGGCGTGGGAGCTTCTGACGGCCATTCCTGGTGTGTCCTGCGTGAAGCCGCTGGGGGCGATGTACATGTTCCCGCGACTTGACCCGGCGGTGCACCGGATCGCCGACGACGAGCGCTTCGTGCTCGACCTGCTGCGCGCCGAGCGGCTGCTCGTCGTGCAGGGCAGCGGCTTCAACTGGCCCGAGCCCGACCACTTCCGGCTGGTCACGCTCCCGCACGTGGACGAACTGACAGAGGCGATCGGTCGCATCGCCCGCTTCCTCGGATCCTACGAGCAAGAGCCGCGGCTTGCTCGCCCGATCTTGACCTGACACCCCGCTGGGCGTTACGGTCGCGCCACCGCGCGCTCCGACGCGGCGTCCGGGAACGGGGGGAAACATGGCTGCGCAGGCGGATCCAGGACTGCGAACGAACTCGATCGGGCTGATCGACGTCGTCTTCCAGTCGATCACGTACATGGCGCCCGCTGCGGCGACCGCGTTCTCGATCGGGATCGGCGTCGGCCTCGCCGGCACCGCGCTCCCGCTTTCGGCGCTCGTCGCGCTCGTGGCGTGCACCTTCTGCGCCATCTCGATCGGCCAGCTCGGCAAGTTCATCCCCTCCGCCGGGGGCCTCTACGTGTTCGCCGCCCGCGGCATCTCGCCCGTGGCGGGCTTCTTCGTCGGCTGGCTCTACGTCGGCTTCTCGATCTTCCTGCCGCCGTTCCTGTTCATCCTGAACGGCTGGTTCATCGATACGACGATGAAGACCCAGGGCTGGTGGACGGGATCGCCCGGCTGGTGGTTCTGGGGCGGCCTGACGGCGCTCGTCGTCTTCTGCCTGACCTATTTCGACGTCCGCCTCTCCGCCAAGTCGGGGATCATCCTGGGCGCGATCGAGATCATCGTGTTCATGGCGCTCTCGCTCACCCTGCTCGCGGAGCACCCGAACTCGACCGCGCCGTTCCATCCCGGCAACTCGGCCGGCGGCTATCGCGGCATCTTCCAGTCCTCCGTGTTCGTGATCACGGCGTTCATCGGCTTCGAGGCGGCGACGGCGCTCGGCGAGGAGTCGCGCAACCCGAGCCGCAACGTCCCCCGCGGCGTCGTCTGGGCGTGCATCGCGATCGGCCTGTTCTACCTGTTCAACACCTACGCCTGGAACGTGGGCGCCGACATGAACATCGTCAAGTTCCACACGCAGACCGGCGGGAACGACTGGGTCACGCTCGCCAAGAGCTCGTGGCACAACGGCTGGGTGCTCGTGTTCCTCGCGCTGATCAACTCGAACACGGCCTCGGCGACGGCGGCGGTGAACAACTGCAGCCGGGTGCTGTTCGCGATGGGCCGGTCGGGCTCGCTGCCGGCCGTGTTCGGGCGGACGCATCCCAAGCACCGCACGCCCCACGTCGCGGTGATCTTCAGCGTGGTGGCGTCGATGATCGTGTCGGTACTGGTCGCCCACAAGTTCACCGCGGCGCTCGGCTTCGGCGTGGTAGGGACGACATTCACCGTGCTCGCGATCGTCGTCTACATGATCTCGTGCGTCTCGTGCATCGGCTTCTTCGCCCGTGAAGGCAGGGAGCATCGGCGCGTGCTCCTGCACGTCGTCGTCCCGGCGCTCGGGATCATCATCTTCGCCCTGCCGCTCTACGCGCAGTACTTCGACCTGAACAAGCTCTTCAGCTACGTGCTCGCCTACCCGTTCAACTGGGGCGGCATCGCCGCGGTGGTGTGGATGGCGGCGGGCATCGTCGTCACGCTCGTGATGGCACGTGTGCGCGGCTCGGCGCTCTCGGCGGCCACACAGGGCTTCGCCGGGGAGGTCGCCGAGGACACGGTCTAGACGGACCCGTGTACCTCGACGCGCTCCTCCGGCGCAATCCCGCGTTCGTCTCGGCCTCGATCGCCCTCCAGCAGGAGGGGGCGATCCCGGCCGCGGCGTACGTGCTCGACCTGGACACAGTCGAGGAAAATGCCCGCCTGATCGCGGCGGAGGCGGGCAGGCTCGGCCTCGAGGTGTTCGCGATGACGAAGCAGGTCGGGCGGCACCCGGCGCTGATCGCGGCGGTGCGCCGCGGCGGCATCGCGGCGGGGGTCGCCGTCGACATGGAGTGCGTCCGGGCGCTGCGCGACGGCGGGATGGAGCTCGGCCACCTCGGGCATCTGGTGCAGGTGCCGCGCCACGACGCGGCCGAGGCGGCGGCCACCGCGCCGCAGAACTGGACGGTCTTCGACGAGGTCAAGGCGGGCGAGGCCGCCGCTGCCGCGCGCGCGGCAGGCCGCGAGCAGGCGCTCCTCGCCCGGCTCGTCGCCCCGGGCGACACCTTCTACACCGGCCACGAGGGTGGCTTCGCGGCCGACGACGTGCTCGCCGTCGCCGATGCGCTCGATGCGCTCGACGGCGCCCGCTTCGCCGGCATCGCCACCTTCCCGGCCCTGCTCTACGACCACGACCGCCGCGCCGTTTCACCGACGCCCAACCTGGGCACGCTCCAGCGCGCCGCCGAGCGGCTGCGTGGCGCCGGGCGCGACGACGTGCGGCTGAACGCGCCGGGGACGACCGCCTCGGGCGTGCTGGCGATGCTCGCCGGCGCCGGGGCGACGCAGGTCGAGCCCGGACACGGCCTGACCGGGACGACGCCGCTTCACGCCGTGCGCGACGAGCCGGAGGTGCCCGCCGCGCTCTACATCGCCGAGATCTCACACCACCACGCCGGGCGGGCGTACTGCTACGGCGGCGGCCTCTACGTCGACCCGGTGTTCCCGCCGTACCAGATCCGCGCGCTCGTCGGCCGCGACGGCGACCTCGCGTCGGCCAGGCGCGTCGATGCCGACATCCCGCCCCCGGCCGCGATCGACTACTACGGCATGCTGCACGAGCCGGACGGGCATCCGCTCGAGTCGGGCGCCTCGGCGGTGTTCGGCTTCCGCATCCAGGCGTTCCACACGCGCGCCCCGGTGGTGGCGATCGCCGGGGTCGCCTCGGGACGCCCCGAGGTCGTGAGCTAACCGAGGGTTGCCTCGATGCCGCGCACGTCGCCGTCCTCGTCGACGAGCACATCGACGGCGGTGAAGCCGTGGCGGGGCATGTCAGGCGCGAGCAGGTTGGCCTGGCCGGCGCCGATCTCGAGCAGCAGCGTCCCGCCCGGCCGCAGGAGCGGCGGCGCGGCGGCGATGATGCGCCGCAGTAGGTCGGTGCCGTCGGGGCCGCCGGCGTAGGCGAGCGGCGTCTCGAACATGAACGTGTCGCGCTGCAGCAGCCGCAGCTCGGGCGACGGCACATAGGGGCAGGCGCCGACGATCACGTCGACGCGCCCGGCGAGATCGTCCGGAAGCGGCGTGAGCAGGTCGCCCCGGCGGGCATCGACGCCGTTTCGGCGGGCGCAGGCGACGGCGCGCGCGTCGACGTCGGTGGCGAGCACGCGGGCGCCGGGGCGCTGCGCGGCCAGCACCGCCGCGACGGCGCCGGAACCCGTGCAGACGTCGACGGCGAGGCCGGCCGCGGGCAGTCGGTGCGCCGCGCGCCGGGCCAGTCGCTCGGTGTGCGGCCGGGGCACGTAGACGCCCGGGGAGACGTGGATCTGCAGGCCGCAGAACGTCGTCGTGCCCGTGATCCACGCGAGCGGCTCCCCCGCGAGCCGGCGCCCTGCGAGCGTGTCGAGCCGGCCGGCGTCGCGTCCGGCCGCGGCCAGCAGCAGGTCGGCCTCCTCGTCGGCGGCGACGAAGCCGGCCACCCGCAACTTCGCGGTCAGAGCCTGGCGATCCAGTCGCCGACGACCTGGTTCCAGAGCTCGGGCTCCTCCCACATCGGGCAGTGGCCGGAGTGCTCGAAGATGTGCAGGTCGGCCGGCCCACGCGCCGCCAGCCAGTCGCCGGCCGCGACGGGCACGAGCTTCTCGTCGCGCCCCCATGAACACAGGGTGGGAAGCTCGTATGAGCCGACAACCTCGCGGAAGTCGCGCAGCGACTGGTCGAGCAGGATGCAGGTGGCGGCGTTCGCGCCCAGCTTCTGCGTCTCGGAGACGAGCATCTCGAGCTCGGCCGCAGGCCGCTCGTCGGCGAACATCGCCGGCACGAACTCGGCCATCACGCCGTGGAAGTCGTCCTGGGCGGCCTCGAGCAGGCCGAACAGCTCGGCCTCCGAGAACGCCCCGAGGTCCCAGCCCTCGCGCTTGAGGTCTGACGGCCCCTGCGAGACGTTCACGTGCCCTGCGAGACCCGCCGTGCCGAACTGCTTGACGAGCTCCCAGACGACCATCGTGCCCATCGACCAGCCGACGAGGACGGCGCCGTCGAGGCCCAGCTGCCCGATCGCCGCGCGCACGTCGCGGGCGTACTGGGCGACGGTGTGCCCGCCCTCGTGGGCGGGTGACTCGCCGTGGCCGCGCAGGTCGATGTTGACGACCCGGAACCGCTCGGCCAGGCCGTCGAGGTTGCGCTCGAAGAACCGGCGCGACATCGACACGCCGTGGATCAGCACCACCGGGCGGCCGCTGCCGCGGTCGTCGTAGGCCAGGCGCACTCCGCCGCCGATATCGAGCAGGTCGCTCATCGCCGCGCGATCCTACACCGCCGCAGCGGCAGCAGGGTCACCGTCCGGCCCGGCTGAGAATCCCCTGAATTCGTTTCGTCATGTAAGGAAGTCGGGTACAATTGGCGCGGAGGTTCCGCTTTGGTGATCGTCACCATCTCGTGGCAGATCGGCATCGACGGCGAGCGTGTCGGAGCGCTCGTCGGCGAGCAGCTCGAGCTGCCCATCGTCGACGACGAGATCGTGGACGCCGTGATGCTCGCGCTTCGCAGCGGGCGGGCCGAGGCGCTGGACATGGAGCGGTTCGTGCCCACCTGGGGAGCCACGCTGGCCGTGTCGCTGCTCGCCACGGCCGGGATGGCAGCGGCGCGCGCCGATCTGATCCGGGCCGAGTGCGCCCACAGCGCCGCCGAGTCCGTCCTGCGCGAGGCCGCCAAGCACTCGTGCGTGATCATGGGCCGCGGCGGCTTCGCGCTGCTCGCCGAACACCCGGGGGCGTGTCACGTCCGGCTGGCGGCGCCGCCCGAGTGGCGCGCCGCGCGTCTGTCTGCCCGCGAGTGCATCCCGGTCGAGCGCGCGGCGCGGCTGGTCGAGTCCGACGACCGCAACCGCTCGGGGTTCGTGCGCCACTACTACGAGCGCCGCCTCGATGACCCGGCCAACTTCCATCTCGTCCTCGCCGCCGACCGCTACTGTCCCGAGCGCCTGGCCGAGATCGTCGTCGCCGCCGTTGCGCCCGCCAGGGCGCCGCTGTCGGTGCAGGCAGACGGCACCGGCACCCTGCTTGCCGGCCCCGCGGTCGAGACCCCCGGAACCATCTAGAGCGGCTGGTCGGGCAGAGCCCGCACCGTCCGCACGACCCGCGACATCAGCTCGGCCAGCCGCTGCCCGTCGCGCTCGCCGAGCTCGCTCATGCCGGACGCCAGCGACGCCCGCAGCGTGCTGCGCCGGTGCTCGACCAGGTCGCGTCCGGAGGCGGTGAGCCCGACGAGCACGGCCCGGCCGTCGTCGGGATCGCGGCCGCGCTCGGCCATGCCCAGCCGCTGGAGGCCGGTGACGGTGCGGGTGGCGGTGGCCTCGGTCGTCTCGGCCAGCCGGGCGAGCCCGCCCAGCCGCACCGGGCCGTGATCGGCCAGGAGCACGAGCACCAGCCGCTGGGTCGAGGTCAGCGGATCGGATGCGGCGCCGTCGACCTGGCCGCCGCGCCGGTAGACGAGCAGGATCAGGTCCTCGACCGAGCGGGCGACGATGGCGGTCGGGTCGGTCACGGTCAGGCGTCCGAACCGGCGCGGCTCGGGCGGGAGCCGGCGGCGTTTGCCGCGCGCCACGGCTGCGCCTGCGGCAGCCAGGCGCGCGTCAGCCGTTCCGACTCGTCCATCAGCCGCTGCGCCAGTCCCGTCGAGAGCGGATGCAGGCCGGTGACCGGCGGCGAGGGGAGCACGTAGACGTCGCACTCGCCGGCCCACAGCTCGAGCTGCGCCGCCGCCGCCCGCCAGAAGAGCCAGTCGAGCCCGTCCATCGCCCGCACGAGCGCGCTTCGCCGCGGCGCCGGCCCGAGCGGCCAGCCGACCGGGAACAGATAGACCGTCGTCGCTCCCTGCTCGACCGCCGTTCCGAGCGGCGGGTCCTCGGCCAGGCCGCCGTCGGCCAGCAGCCGGCCGTCGATCTCGACCGGCGGGTAGATCCCCGGGATGGCGGTCGACGCGACCAGCGCGTCCACGACGCCCCCGCGAGACAGCACGACCTTCTCGCGCGTCGCCATGTCGGCGGCGACGATGTGCAGCGGAATGGCGGCGTCCTCGATCCGCCGGATCGGCAGGTGGGTCTCGATCACGCGGCGCACGCCGCTGCTCGGGACGACGTGCGTCGAGCGTCCGGCCAGGGCGCGTGCGAGGGTCACCGGGCGGATGGGCAGGATCTGCGCCCGGCGCACGCTCGTCCAGAGCGCCTCGAGCCGGCCCAGCGCGCGCTCGGGCTCGGCTGCGAGCATCGCGCCGTTGAGCGCGCCCGACGACGTGCCCGTGATCAGATCCGGGAGCAGCCCGGCGCCGAGCAGCGTCCGCAGCATCCCCACCTGCACCGATCCCAGGGCCGCGCCGCCGGCGAAGACGAACGCCGTCGTCCCCGACCTTCTGGTCGCGTCGGGCGCCACTCCGAGGCGTGCCGGCCGCGCCGTGTCTGTCGCTGACCCTCCGATGCGACTATCATAATATTCACAGCCAATGATTGGTCACGTGAACGAAAAGGGCAGCGGGCAGCGCTCCTGGTCGCCGCCGCGCTGGGTGGCACCGCTGTTCGCGGTCTGTGCCGGCGTGCTCGTGCTGTGGGTGGGGCTGCTCGCATACGCCCTGCCCGCGGCGCACCGCGTGACCCACTGGGCGGTGGCCTGGGTCGGGCTCGACGCTGCCGTCGTCGCGATGCTGATCGTGCTGGCTGCCTGCGTCTGGCGCCGCTCCGCGTGGGTCGAGCCCGTTTCCACGGCCGCCGCGAAGCTGCTCCTGGTGGACGCATGGTTCGACGTCACGACCGCCTCCTCGGCCGGTGGCCTGGCCCGTCCGCTCGGCGCGGCCATCGTCATCGACGTCCCGCTCGGCCTCGTCTGTCTCGCGCTTGCCCGGCGCGCGGCTCTGCGCCGGCGTGACGAAGAGGTGGGAGGGTGAGCGACGTCGATGTGACCACCGAGCCGGAGCGCGAGGTCGGCCTCCCGCACGCGCTGCAGCGGCACGTGGGCGTGCTTCTGATCCGGGTCGCGGCCATGGTGAAGCAGCGCATCGAGGAGGGCATGCAGAGCTGTGGCCTGCGCCCGCGCCACTACGCGATCCTGCAGGTGCTGCGCACCGAGGGCGCCCTGTCCCAGCAGGCGGTCGGGGCGCGGCTCGACATCGATCCCGGAACCGTCGTCGACCTGATCGATGTGCTCGAGGAGCGCGGCCTGGTCGAGCGCCGCCGCCGCGCCGAAGACCGGCGCGTGTACGAGCTGCACCTGACGGCCGCCGGCGTCGCCATGTCCGAGCAGATCGAGCCGGTGCTCGCCTCGGTCGAGGGCACCGCCCTCGCGCCGCTCTCGCCGGCCGAGATGGAGCTCCTGAAGGACATGCTGACGCGGGTCGTCACCCAGCCGCGCTGAGGCGCGGGGTCAGGCGGCGTCGCGGAGGCCGCGCAGCTCGGGCAGGCGGCGCAGGACGGCCATCGCCTCGGCTTCGGCCCGGCGCACCTGGGTGCGGCTGACGCCGAGGGCGCGCGCGGTCGCCTCGACCGAGGCCGGCTCGGCGCCGTCGAGGCCGTAGCGGCGCTCGATCACGCGCCGGCTCGCGTCGGGCAGCAGTCCGATTGCCTCCCGCACCCGCCCCGCCCCGAAGTCGACGGCGAGCAGATCGGCCGGATCGGGCGCATCGTCGGCGATCGTCTCGCCGAGCTCCGCGACGCCGCCCTCGCCGGCCGTGGCGCTGATCGAGACCGCCTGGGGCCGCAGCTGCAGCGCCTCGCCGACCTGGTCGACGGAGATGCGCGCGCGCACGGCGATCTCGTCGGTCGTCGGCTCGCGCCCGAGCCGGGCCTCGAGCTCGCGGGTGGCGCGATCGACGGCGCGGATGCGCTCGCCCAGGTGCACCGGCAGCCGGATGGTGCGCGCACCGTTTGCGACCGACCGCTGCGCCGCCTGCTGGATCCACCAGGTGGCATACGTCGAGAACTTCAGATCACGGCGCCAGTCGAACTTCTCGACCGCCCTGATCAGCCCCAGCGTCGCGTCCTGGATCAGGTCGAGGAACGCGACGCCCTGGCCGCGGTAGCGCTTCGCGATCGAGACGACGAGCCGCAGGTTCGACTCGACCATCCGCCGCTTCGCCGCCTCGTCGCCGCGCTCGATGCGGCGCGCGAGCACCTGCTCCTCGTGCTTGGTGAGGAGCGGGAAGCGCGCGATCTGCTCGAGGTAGGTGTCGAGGCTCGAGAGCGAGGACTCGTCCATTGAGGACTCCAATGGTTCGTGGAGTGCACGATGCTACCACGTTCCGTGCCTGACGCAAATGATCGGTTTCGCGAACGATTTGTTCTCCAATCGGAATCATTCGGCGGTGGCCGCGGGCGTCTCGCCGTAGCGCCAGAACGCCGGGAACGCGGCGACGATCGGGACGAGGCCGACGACGCACAGGATCCCGCCCGACGCCACGGCCGCGCGGGCGCCGAAGAGCGCCGCAACCGAGCCGGACTCGACGTCGCCGAGCCGCGGACCGCCCGTGACGACGAGCGTGAAGATCGCCGACATCCGCCCCCGCATCCCGTCGGGCGTCGCCATGAGCAGGATCGAGCTGCGGCAGACCGCGCTCACGCTGTCGGCCGCTCCCGCGACGGCCAGGCAGACCATCGCGACCGCGAGGGTGTGCGTCAGCCCGGCGAGCGTCACCGCAACGCCCCACCCGGCGATCGCGATCACGACGATCCGGCCCAGCCGGCGCATGTGCGCGATCCAGCCGGTCGAGAAGGCCGAGACGGTCGCGCCGAACGAGAGCGCCGCATAGAGCAGGCCGACGCCGGTCGCGCCCGAGTGGTAGAGCGTCAGCGAGAGCGCCGGGAAGAGCGCGCGCGGCATGCCGAACGTCATCGCCAGGATGTCGGCGGCGAAGCTGCCCATCAGCTCGCCACGGCTGCCGGCGAAACGCAGGCCGCTGCGCACCGCGCGCAGGAACGACTCGCCCACCAGGCCGGGCGGCGGCTGCTGCCGGCGCATGCGGGCGACCGCCGTCACCATGGCGCCGAACGTGATGACGTCGAGCGTGTACGCCCAGCGCAGCCCCGCTGCGGCGATCACGATGCCGCCGACGGCCGGCCCCGCGACCATCGTCAGCTGGGCGAGCCCGTAGTTGAACGAGACGGCCGGCTGCACCTCGCGGGGCTCGACGATGCTCGGGATGATCGCGGTGCGCGTCGGCCGGTCGACGGCAGAGGCGGCGGCGGCGACCCCGGCGATCACGTAGAGCGCAGCCACCGGCGGCGGTCCGAGCGCCGCGCCCACCGCCAGCAGCACCGACGTCGAGAGCTGGACGATCTGGGCGATCATGAGCAGGCGGCGCCGCTCGGTGCGGTCGGCGAGCGCGCCGCCCACGAGCGAGAGCGTCGCGAGCGGGACGAGCTCGGCCAGCCCGATCAGCCCGACGGCGAACGACGATCCGGTCAGCACGTACACCTGGTAGGGCAGCGCGACCAGCGTCACCTGCGTGCCCAGCCCCGAAACGAAGCCGCCGAGCGCGAGCAGGCGGTAGTCGCGCGAGTGCCGCAACGGCCCGGTGTCGACGGCGATCGCGCGCAGACGGCCTAGGCGGCGCTTCCGCGCGGCTGGTGCCGGCGCGTCGTCGCGCGCCGCGCCGGCCCGCCTGCCCGGGCGGCGTCGGGGCTTCTGCATCAGCGCACGCTATCGGGCGGGCGCGGCCCGGCGGGTCATTCCCCGCCGGGGCGGCGGGGCAGCGCGGGGACACCGACGAGGCAGACGCCGGCGAGCAACACGAGCAGCACGACCGCGGCCACGCCCGGCCCGCCGTCCGTCTCGCGCAAGCCGACGCTTGCGAGCGCCACGAGCCGCGGCGCGGCGGCCGCCCTCGTGGTCGCTGCGACCGGGACGCGGGCGCCGCGCAGCCGGGTGTCGAAGCGCTCGCCGGCGGACTCCACCCGTCGCGCCGCCAGGGCGTCGGCTCTGCGGGCTGCGGCCAGGCGGGCGGCTCCGGGGTGGGCGAACCTGCGCGCGACGGCCGCGACGCTGCGGGCGAGGCCGTCGCCGCGGCTGCCCGCCAGCAGGCGCCCGAACCCGTCCCACGGAACGGCCGAGATCGGCTCGATGCGGACGTCGGCCCCGGTCTGCGGCGCCACGACGACCAGGCCCTCGCCGGCATACAGGGCGACGTGGTACGGGGCGCGGTGGCGGCTGTACAGGAAGGCGAGGTCGCCGGGAGCAAGGTGCGCGCGGGTCACGGGCGTCGACATGCTGAAGAGCACGGCGGCGGTCGGGCGGCCCGGCAACGGCATGCCGGCGCGGGCGTAGGCGTAGTCGACGAGCCCGGAGCAGTCGAACCCGCCTTCGGCGCGGCTGTCGCCACCCCAGATGTACGGCCAGCCGACCTGCTCGAGCGCCGCTGCGAGCACGCGCGCGCGGCCGCCCGCCGTGGCGGCGATGAGGGCGTGGGCCGCCTGCTTCACCGCCGGGGTGCGGTGGCGAACGCGGTGGTGCGGGCGCGTTCCCGCGGCGGCGTGGTGGTGGTGGGCCGGCTTCGGGCGGTGGGTCTTCGACGGGGGCGGCGGCGCTGTCCCTGACCCGCCGCCGTTGCCGCCCGATCCCTTGCCACCGCCGGTCGCGGGAGCCGGCGGGGCGACGGTCGCGGTGACGGTGCCGAGCGCGATGACCGAGCCGGCGGCCAGGCCGGCATGGTCGCGCAGCAGCACGATCCGCACGCCGACCGCCGCGGCGGTCGCGTGTCCGGTCGCGGTTGACCGTGCCGTCCCGGCGCGCGTCAGCGTGCCCCAATCGCCCAGCCGCAGCGGATGGCCGGCACGAGGATGGACGTGGTGTCCCAGCACGACCAGCCCGTGCACGTCTGTCCGCATGAGCTCCTCGACGCTGCCGCCGGCTGTCGTCGTGAGCGCCACCGACGTCCACAGCTTGCGCGCCTGCACGGCGCCGCCGAGCAGGCGCACGCGCCGCAAGAGCACGCTCGAGGCGGCACTCGGCGTCGTCCCGCCGGCCTTGCTCGCGTTCGCCCTGGCCCATCCGGCTCGCACCGCGCCGGCCTGTGCATAGGGCGCGCCGGCGACGGCGGGCGCCGACGACAGCACGAGCTCCGTCCCGGCCGGCGCCGCGCCGGGCGCTTGCAGGAAGATCGCCTGTGCCGACGCGCTCACAGGGGCGGCGTTCGCGGCCAGTGCGTCAGGGGTCGATCCGGACGCCGCAGCGGCCAGTGCCGCTACGGAGAGTCCCAACCACCAGCGACCCCACAATCGCAAAACCGCGGTCCTCCCGTGCCGTCCAGGCAGGCATGATGCCACGTTTCCCCGTCGCGGCCGTCCAGAAGATGTAAAGCCTTCGCAAGGGCGACGCCGGGCGCTGCGCCCCCTCCAGGCTCAGCGCGGGCCGTACCGCGTGGGGCCCATCACGTCGCGGCGAAACGACGCCTGGCGCCGCTGCCAGAGGACGACCTCGGCGGCGATGATCGCCAGCAGGGCGGCGACGGCCCACAGGAGCTCGGCACGCAGGGGATGGTGCCTGTGCGGCTTGACGCCGGCGCATGCCACCGTCGGCGGGCAGTGCACGCCGCTCGACTTCATCTGCCACGTGACCACCCCGGCCACAAGGCAGATCACGGCGATCGCAGCGATGGTCGCGGGGACAAGCCACCTGCGAGAACTTGTCATGCGCCGCACGCTACCACCTGGGCCGCATCATGGGTTTCGCGTGCTGTATGAATCATTTGATTCGCCCACTGGTCACAAGTGATCTGTATGGATCGATTTCTGCTAGGCTCGGGCGGTGCCGCCGACGCCCATCAGCGGTCTCTACGACCCCCGGTTCGAGCACGACGCCTGCGGCCTGTCGGCGCTCGTACGCCTCGACGGCCGCCCCGACCACGAGCTGGTCGAGCGGGCGCTCGCCGCCCTCGTGAACCTCGACCATCGCGGCGCCACCGGCTCGGACCCCGGCACGGGCGACGGCGCGGGGATCATGACCCAGCTGCCGCACCGGTTCCTGCGCGCGGCCTTCCGGGCCGCGATCGGCCACGACCTGCCGCCTCCGGGCGCATACGCCGCCGGGCTCGTCTTCCTGCCCCGCGATCCCGGCCTGCGCCTGCGCTGCGAGGAGCTCTGCGTGCGCATCTGCGCCGAGGAGGGCCAGCGCGCGCTCGGCTGGCGCGACCCGGCCGTCAACCCCGGGCGGATCGGCCGGCTCGCGCAGGCGTCCGAGCCCGTCGTGCGCCAGCTCTTCGTCGAGCGGCGCACGGGCGACCGGGCCGCGTTCGAGCGCAAGCTGTACGTGATCCGGCGCCGCGTCGAGCGCGCCGCCGCGGCCGCCGGTGTGCCGGAGGCGCAGTTCACGATCGTGAGCCTCTCGTCGCTTCGGATCGTCTACAAGGGCCTGCTGCGCGCCCCGCAGCTCGGCGCCTACTACGACGATCTGCGCGACCCGCGCTTCGAGAGCGCCCTCGCGCTCGTGCACAGCCGGTTCTCGACCAACACGCTCGGCACGTGGGATCTCGCCCACCCGTTCAACCTGCTGGCCCACAACGGCGAGATCAACACGGTGCGCGGCAACGCCAACTGGCTGGCGGCGCGCGAGCCGCAGCTGCGCTCGCCGCTGCTCGGCGACGATTTGCAGAAGCTGTACCCGATCGTCGACGAGCGCTGGTCGGACTCGGCCAAGCTCGACGCTGCCGTCGAGCTGCTCGTGATGGGCGGCCGCTCGCTCGCGCACGCGCTGACGATGCTCGTGCCGCCGGCGTGGACGGATCGCGGATCGGTGCCCGATGCCGATGTGCGCGCGTTCTACGAGTACTCGAGCTGTCTGGCCGAGCCCTGGGACGGCCCGGCCGCGCTGATCGCAAGCGACGGCGTGCGCGTCGTCTGCCTGCTCGACCGAAACGGCCTGCGGCCGGCCCGGTTCGTGCGCAGCCGTGACGGCCTCGCGGTCGTCTCGTCCGAGGTTGGCGTCGTCGACGTCGACCCGGCCGATGTGGTCGAGTACGGTCGCCTCGGCCCCGGCCAGGCGCTCGTCCTCGACACCGCCCTGCGCCGCGTCGTCGGCGATCTCGAGCTGAAGCGCGGGCTGGCCCGGCGGCGCCCGTACGGCGCGTGGCTGCGCGAGCACCGCATCGGCCTCGGTGACCTCGCCCGCGCCGAGCCCGAGCCGGCCGACGACACGCCGGCGACGAACCTTCTGACGGCGTTCGGCTATACCGACGAGGAGCTCGAGCTGATCGTGGGGCCGCTCGCCCGAGACGGCGCCGAGCCCGTCGGCTCGATGGGCGACGACGCCGCCCTGGCGGTGCTCTCGGACCGGCCGCGGCTGCTCGGGAGCTTCTTCCGGCAGCAGTTCGCCCAGGTCACGAACCCGGCCATCGACCCGCAGCGCGAGGCGCTCGTGATGAGCCTGCGCACGTCGATCGGGCCCATCGGGAACCTGCTCGACGAGCGGCCGGAGCACTGCCGCCGGGTGGTCGTCCCGCGGCCAGTGCTCGGCCTGGCCGAGCACGGACGCCTGCGCGACGTCGTCCGCGACGGGTTCGAGACGGTCACGATCGCGACCGTCTATCCGGTCGCCGACGGCGCCGACGGGATGGAGCGGGCGATCGACGTCGCCTGCCGGTCCGCGTCGAGGGCGGTATGGGACGGCGCCGCGGTCGTGATCCTGTCCGACCGCGGCGTCGACGAGCGCCACGCCTCGCTGCCGCCGCTGCTTGCGGTCGCCGCCGTGCACTCGCACCTCGTGCGCGAGGGCGCCAGGGCGATGTGCGGCCTCGTCGTCGAGTCTGGCGAGCCGCGCGAGACGATGCACTTCGCCCTCCTGCTCGGATACGGCGCGGCCGCCGTGTGCCCCTACCTTGTGCTCGAGACGCTGCCCGCTGCCGAGCGGGAGCGCTACATCGACGGCGTCTGCGCGGGACTGCTGAAGGTGTGCTCCAAGATGGGCATCTCGACGATCCAGAGCTACCGCGGCGCCCAGATCTTCGAGGCGGTCGGCCTCGGCCGCGACCTCGTCGACCGCTACTTCCCGGGCACCGTGTCGCGCCTGGGCGGCATCGGCCTGTCCGAGCTGCACGCGTCGGCGGCCGCTCGCCACGCGCAGGCGTTCGCCGGCCCCGGCCCCGGCGCGCCGCTCGAGCTCGGCGGCGACTACCGGTTCCGCGCCGGCGGGGAGCACCACGTGTGGGCGCCCGAGCCGATCGTCCGTCTCCAGCGCGCGGTGCGCGACGAGAGCTTTGCGACCTTCCGCGACTACGCCCGCATCGTCGACGGACGGGCCGCGCGCCTCGCGACGCTGCGCGGCCTGCTCGAGCCCGTCTCGGCCGGCGCCCCGATCCCGCTCGAGGCGGTCGAGCCGTCGGCGGCCATCGTCCGCCGCTTCGCCACCGGCGCGATGAGCCTCGGCTCGATCTCGCCCGAGGTGCACGAGACGCTCGCGATCGCGATGAACCGGATCGGCGGGCGGTCGAACACCGGCGAGGGCGGCGAGGATCCGGCCCGCTCGGTACCCGATCGCAACGGCGACCTGCGCCGCTCGGCGATCAAGCAGGTTGCGTCGGGCCGCTTCGGTGTGACGGCCGCCTACCTCGTGGATGCCGACCAGCTGCAGATCAAGATCGCCCAGGGGGCGAAGCCCGGCGAGGGCGGCCAGCTGCCCGGCCAGAAGATCAACGAGACGATCGCGCGCCTGCGCCACTCGACGCCGGGCGTCGGCCTGATCTCGCCGCCGCCGCACCACGACATCTACTCGATCGAGGACCTGGCCCAGCTCGTCCACGATCTGAAGTGCGTGAACCCGCAGGCGACGGTGTCGGTGAAGCTCGTGGCCGAGGCCGGCGTCGGCACGATCGCGGCCGGCGTCGCCAAGGCCAAGGCCGAGCACATCGTCATCGCCGGCCACGACGGCGGGACGGGCGCGGCGCCGCTCTCGTCGCTCAAGCACGCGGGGCTGCCGTGGGAGCTCGGCCTGGCCGAGGCCCACCAGGTGCTGATGCGAAACGGGCTGCGCGACCGGGTCTCGCTGCAGGTCGACGGCGGCCTGCGCACGGGCCGTGACGTGCTCGTCGGGGCGTTGCTCGGGGCCGAGGAGTTCGGGTTCTCGACGGCGCCGCTGATCGCGGCCGGGTGCGTGATGATGCGCGTCTGCCATCTGAACACGTGCCCGGTCGGGATCGCCACTCAGGACCCCGACCTGCGCCGGCTCTTCACCGGCACTCCCGAGCACGTCGTGCGCTACTTCCTCTTCGTCGCCGAGCATCTGCGCGAGCTCATGGCGGGCCTGGGCATCGAGCGGCTCGAGGACGTCGTCGGCCGAAGCGACCTCCTGCGCCGCCGCGCCGACGCCCGCCCGTGGCTCGCCGGCCTCGACCTCGGCCCGCTCCTCGAGCGCATCCCCGGGCCGCCGGTGCCCGCGCCCGGCCGCCACCGCCCTGCCGACCACGACCTCGCCGCCGCGCTCGATCGCGAGCTCATCCCGCGTGCTGCGGCGGCGCTCGCCGGCGCCGGGCCGGTGGTGTTCGAGCACCGCGTCCGAAACACCGACCGCAGCGTCGGCGCGATGCTCGCCGGCGAGATCGCGCGGGCGGCGCCGGCCGGGCTCGCCGACGACGCGATCGTCCTGCGGCTCACCGGCTGCGCCGGCCAGAGCCTGGGGGCCTTTGCCCCGCGCGGGCTCACGATCGAGCTCGAGGGGGCCTGCAACGACTACGCGGGCAAGGGCCTCTCGGGCGGACGTCTGATCGTACGCCCGCCGGCCGGCGCGGGCTACGTGGCCGAGCACAACGTGATCGCCGGAAACACGGTGCTCTACGGCGCCACCGCGGGTGAGGCGTTCCTGCGCGGGCGGGCGGGCGAGCGCTTCTGCGTGCGCAACTCGGGGGCGAGCGCCGTCGTCGAGGGCGTCGGCGACCACGGCTGCGAGTACATGACCGGCGGCGTCGTCTGCGTGCTCGGCCCGACCGGGCGCAACTTCGCCGCCGGGATGAGCGGCGGCATCGCGTATCTGCTCGATGCCGACCGCGGCCGGATCAACGGGGAGATGGTCGACATCGAGGCGCTCGACCTCGATGACGAGCATCTGGTGCGCGATCTGCTGCAGCGCCACGTGCAG
>DASXZF010000121.1:0-12911 GCA_036502065.1 Gaiellales bacterium | reverse complement strand
ACCGTCCGGGCCGGCGACGGGCTGGCCATGGCCCTGCACCCAGCGGGTCGAGCCGTCGCGGTGCAGGAGCCGGTATTCGATCGCGTACGGCCCGCCGGCCTCGAGCGCGCCGCGGAACAGGACGGTCACCGCGTCGACGTCGTCGGGGTGGATGATCGTCGCCCAGGAGCGGCCGCTCTCGCCGACCAGCTCCTGTGCCGAGTAGCCGATGATCGCCTCGATCGACGGCTCGATCGATGTCATCAGCCACCGGTCACCGAGCTGCTCGAGGCGGTACGGGGTGCCCGTCAGCACCGAGACCTGCGCGGCCGGATCGGCCGCCCACGTTATCCCCACGCGTGTTTGTATTATGTCATGTGTAGTCGGATCTTTTTGGTAACGGTGCATCACTCTTCCGGGTGACGGCGGGCGCTGTTCACCTGCCCGGCAGCGGTGTCCGGATACTCCGAAACGGGGACGGATGCGTGCCGGACGCGGCATGCAGAGTGCGCCGGGCGCGCCGACCATCAGGAGGGTGGTGCATCCCTCCCCCCAACCGGTGATCGCGACGGTGCCACGGTGGATCCGGGTGGGCATGCTCGCACTCGCGATGGTGATCGTCTCGCAGGTCGTCATGGCGGCGGCCGGCCTCACGACTGCAGCCGACGTCATCGCGGAGTTCGGCGTGCCGCTGATCGCCACGGTGCTCGTGGCCGAACGCGCACGGCGGACGCGGGCCGACCGCGCCGCCTGGCTTGCGGTCGGCGCCTCCCTCCTCCTGCTGATCGCGGGCAACGCGTACTGCAGCCTTGCATTCTCCGACCCCTTGAATCCCCCCGTCCCGTCGCTGGCCGACATCGCCTACCTGGCCGAGTACCCGGTGATGTTCCTCGCCCTCGGCCTGCTCGTCCGCGGGCGGACGCTGGGATTCCGAGCCAGCCTGTGGATCGACGGGGCGGTCGCCATGCTCAGCATCGCGGCGCTCTGGACGGCGCTCGACCCACCCCGGGTCGGCCACACGGGATCGATCCCGGCCGAGCTCGTCCTGCACGCGTACGTCATCGGCGATCTCGTGATCGGCTCGGCTGCGATCGGCACCCTGGCGCTGTTCACCTGGCGGGCGGGCGCCGACTGGATCGCGATCGTCTGCGGCATCACCGTCCAGGCCGTCGCCGACCTGCTCACGAGCATGGCGGCGCCGGGCGCAACGGGGCTGCTGCAGCTGATCAGCCTGCTCTGGAGCCTCGCGGTCGCCGCGTTCGTGTTCGCCGCCTGGATGCCGGCCAGCAAGCGCTCCCGGCGGGCGATCGCCGGCTGGCGGGCCCAGGCTCCGACCGTCGCCTTCTCGGTCATCGCGCTCGGCGTGCTCGTCGCGGGCGTGGCCGGAGACGTGCCCGTGCTCGCGCGGACGCTCGCGACGTGTGCGCTCGCGGCGGCGATCGGGCGGCTCCTCTGGACCGCGAACGAGAATGTCGATCTCGAGTTCGCGCGCAGGCTGGCGCTCACCGACGACCTCACCGGGCTCGGCAACCGGCGCGAGCTCATGGCCGCGATGAGAGCCGCGTGCGCGGGCGACGGCCGGTTCGCGGTGCTCCTGATCGACCTGGACGGCTTCAAGGAGGTCAACGACACGCTCGGGCACGCGGCCGGTGACACCGTGCTGCGCACGGTCGCCGACCGGTTCTCACGGCTCGTCCGACCCGACGACGTGCTCGTGCGTCTCGGCGGCGACGAGTTCGGCGTGCTCCTGCGTGCCGCCGACGCGGAGGGTGCGGTGACGTTCGCCGACCGCATGGCCGAGGTGCTGACGACCGGCTTCCACGTGCAGGGCATCAGCGTCCGCGTGGACGCGAGCACCGGCATCGCCGTCGCGACCGGGCCCGAGACCCCATCCGAGCTGCTGCGCCGCGCCGACGTGGCCATGTACGAGGCGAAGCGCAACTACACCCGCCGGGCCGTCTACCGCGCCGACACCGACGAGCGCTCGCCCGCGCGGCTCGCGACGCTGCAGGAGCTGCGCGAAGCGATCCACTCGCGGGCGCTCGAGGTGCATTACCAGCCCAAGGCCAGCCTGCGCTCGAGCCGGGTGTACGGTCTCGAGGCGCTCGTGCGCTGGCGCATGCCCGACGGCGTGCTGCTGCCTCCGGCCGCCTTCCTGCCGCTGGCCGAGCGCGCGGGCCTCATGTACGAGCTCACCCTGTTCGTCCTCGAGCGGGCGATGCGCGACCTCGCCCGCCTGCGCGAGCGCAACTTCGATTTGACGGTCGCCGTCAACGTGCCGCCGATGGCGATCCTCGACGCCACCCTCGTCCGTGACATCGCCCGTCTGCTCGACGCGGCCGGGCTCCCGGCCAACGCACTCGAGGTCGAGATCACCGAGGACAGCCTGATGGCCGACCGCGCGCGCGCCCAGTCGCTGATCACCGACCTGCGCGAGCTCGGCGTCGCCGTGTCGATCGACGACTACGGCACCGGATACTCGTCGCTGCCCTACCTGCGCGACCTCGAGGTCGACTCGCTCAAGCTCGACCGCTCGTTCGTCACCGGCATCGCGAACAGCGACAAGGCGCGGACGATCGTCGCATCGACCATCCAGCTCGCGCACGCGCTCGGCATGTGGGTGGTCGCCGAAGGGGTGGAGTCAAACGCCGACCGCCACGCGCTCGAGGTGCTCGACTGCGACGCGGTGCAGGGCTACCTCGTCTCGCGCCCGGTGCCCATCGAGACGATCACCTCGTCGTTCACCGACAAGCGCGCCGCCTAGCTCGGCTGCTCCGGCGGCGCGATCGACTCGGCCAGAAGCGTCGCCACGTCGGCGACGCGCAGGTCGCGCCCCGAGGTGCGCACGCCGTCGTCGAGCATGATCGTGCAGTAGGGGCAGGCGACGGCAAGCGTCTCGGCGCCCGTCTCGGCGGCCTGGCGCACGCGCTCCTCGTTGATGCCGCTGCCGCGCTCCTCCATCCACATGTGCGCGCCGCCGGCGCCGCAGCAGAACGTGTCCTTGCCGCTGCGCTCCATCTCGACCGGCTGCCCGACCGCGGCCACGAGCTCACGCGGGTCGGAGGCGATGTCGTTGTGGCGGGCCAGGTAGCAGGAGTCGTGATAGGTGATGCGCTGGTCACCGCCTCCGGGAGAGATGCGGCCCTCGCGCACCAGGCCGGCGAGCAGCTCGGAGTGGTGCACCACCTCGTAGCTGCCGCCGAAGTCGGGGTACTCGTTGGCGAGCGTGTTGAAGCAGTGCGGGCACGAGGTCACGATCTTCGTCACGCCCGACTCGTTCAGCGTCTCGACGTTCTGCTCGGCGAAGGCCTGGAACACGTACTCGTTGCCCATCCGCCGGGCCGGGTCGCCGGTGCACGCCTCGCGCGGCCCGAGGATGGCGAAGTCGACGCCTGCCGACTGCATGAGCCTGGCCGTCGACTCGGCCGAGGCCCGCGCGCGCTCGTCGAACGATGCTGCGCAGCCCACCCAGTAGAGCACCTCGGGGGCGGGATCGCCCGGCTCGAGCACGCGCACGTCGAGGCCCGCGGCCCACGCCGCGCGGTCTGACTGCGCCTTGCCCCACGGGTTCGACGAGCGCTCGACGTCGCGCAGCATCGGCTCGGCCTCGGCCGGGAAGCGGGCCTCGGCCATCACCAGATGGCGCCGCAGGTCGACGATTTGGTCGACGTGCTCGATCGAGACGGGGCACACCTGCACGCACGCGCCGCAGGTGACGCAGTCCCACACCACGTCGTCGGTGACGGCGTTCGGCACGAGCGGAGTCGCCTCGACCGCCGCGCCGGCGGCGCGCGCCGCAAGGATGCCCGGGCCCTCGGCGAACAGCTGGTCGCGCAGGCCCATGATGAGGAGCTTCGGCGAGAGCGCCTTGCCCGTCGCCCACGCCGGGCAGGCGTCCTGGCAGCGGCCGCACTCGGTGCACGAGTAGGTGTCGACGACCTGCTTCCAGGTCATGTCGGCGACGGTGCCCGAGCCGAGCCGCATGTCCTCCTCGGGTCCCTCCTCGTCGAAGCGCAGCGGCTCGAGCCGGCCACGGGCGCGGGTGCGCCCGAAGTAGACGTTGACGACCGCCGTTGCGATGTGCAGGTGCTTGGAACGCGGCAGGTAGACCAGGAACGAGACCACCATCAGGACGTGCGCCCATACCAGCACGCGCTCGGCATCGTGCGTCTCCGACCCGCGCCCGAACAGGTGCGAGAGCGCCCCGGACACCGGCGACCACGAGCGCGGCCACTCGTTCAGGTGCAGCGCGATCAGCGAGGCGTGCCACAGGAGCAGGGTCGTCACGATGCCGGCGATCAGCGCCAGGATCAGGTCGGCCTCGCCCATGTGGCTGCCCTCGAACCGCGCCGGCCGCTGGATCTTGCGGATCGCAAACGCCGTCACGACGCCGGTCAGCACGAGCACGCAGAACACGTCGACCAGGAGCGCGAACCAGCCCTGCCGCCCGAGCCACGGGATCGTCTGACCGCGGTCTGCGATCGCGATCATCGCCATCACGATGGTGGGCAGGAGCGCGATGAAGCCCCAGAAGATGAACGCGTGCATCAGCCCGGGCACGAGCCGCTGGAGCAGCTTGCGCTGCCCGAGCGCGATCACCGCCTCGTTGCGCAGCCGGGCGGGCACCTCGCCGGAGCGGTCGCTCGGCTGCGCCATCCGCACGAGCCGCACGAGCAGGAGCGCGCGGCGGGCGAACAGACCGCCGGCGACGAGCAGGACGACGACGAGCGCGGCGAGGGCGGCCGGGTCTATCCGCCCCTCGCCTTCGCGATCGCGGCCGTGATCGCCGGGAGCACCTCGTGCAGATCGCCGATGACGGCGTAGTCGGCGTTCGCGACGATGGGCGCGTCGGGATCGGTGTTGATCGCCAGGATGCGCTTGGCCCCCTTGCACCCGGCCATGTGCTGGGTGGCGCCGCTGATGCCGCACGGGATGTAGATCTCGGGGGCGATCTTCGTGCCCGTCTGGCCGACCTGATCGGTGTGCGGGCGCCAGCCCGCGATCGTGACGGCGCGCGAGCACCCGACTGCTCCTCCGAGCGCGGCGGCAAGCGCCTCGACCGGGGCGAACCCCTCGGCCGATCCGGTGCCGCGGCCGCCGCTCACGACCACCTTGGCGTCGGCCAGCGAGATGCCGCCGCCCGAGTCGGTCTGCGCCCGCTCGACGACGCGCACGGCCAGGTCGGCATCGGTGAGCGCCGGCGTGAACTCCGCGACCGTCGTCTGCACGGCGGCGCTCGCCGCGGTCGCCTCGACCATGTGCGGGGCGACCGTGAAGAGCTTGACGGCGCCGTGCAGGCGGGCCTGTTCGAGCAGGCTGCCGCCCCAGCGCAGGCGCGTGACCGTGGCCGGGTCGCCGGGCGCCGCCTCGATGCAGTTCGCCGCCAGGGGCAGGTCGGCGATCGCCGCCGCGTGCGCCATCGCCTCGGTGGCGCGCTCGCTGCCGGGGGCGATCAGCGCGACCGGCGCGAGCCGCTCGACGAGATCTGCCAGCGTCCGCCCCCACGCCTGCGGCGCATATGCGGAGAGGCCGTCGTGGACGGCGACGTGGGCCGTCTGCACTCCCAGGTCACCGAGCCCGGCGGCCGCCTGGTCGGCGCCGGCCCCGATCAGGACGGCCTCGAGCGGCTGTCCGGCCGCCTCGGCATAGCCGCGTGCGAGCGCAAGCGCCTGCCGCGAGACGTCGTCGGCCGTGCCGCCGACGTGCTCGACGAGGACGAGCACCGCCATCAGACGAGCCCCGCCTGCCGCAGCACCTCGACTACCGCGGGCGCGGCGTCGGGGCCGTGGCCGAGGATCTCGGCCTGCGTTCCCTGCCCCTCGGGCACGACCAGCCGCACCCTCTCGACCCCTGCGGCCGGGCGGACGGGCGTCCGCGTCTCGAGCGGCTTTCGCTTGGCCCGCATGCGCCCCGGCACCGACGGGTAGCGGGGCAGGTTCAGGCCCTCCTTGACCGTCACGATCGCCGGCAGCGCGAACTGGTAGACGTCACGCCCACCGGGCACCTCCTGCTCGCAGCGAAGCCCGCCGTCGGCGAGGGCGATGCTCTTGAGCCCCGTGGCGCACGGGCGCCCGAGCGCGTGCGCGACCCGGATCCCGACCTGGTAGCCGCCGGCGTCGGCCGACTCGTTGCCGAAGAAGATCAGGTCGTACTCGGTGCCGGCGGCCCGCTCGGCCGCGATCGCCTCGAGGATGGCGGCGGCCGTGGCCTGGCCGTCGAACTCGTCCTGCGCCAGGAGCAGGATGGCGCGGTCGATGCCGAGCGCCATGCAGTCGCGCAGCTGCTCCTCGGCCTCGGCCGGCCCGAGCGTCAGCACCGTCGAGCTGCCGCCGTGCTGCTCGATCAGGCGCACCGCCTCCTCGACGCCGCACTCCTCGTGAGGACTGATCGTGAAGCCGAGGTGGCGCGTCTCGATGGCCTGCGCGTCGGCCTGCAGGACGATGCGTCCGCCGGTCATCGGCACCCGCTTGACGCAGCAGAGGATGTTCAGCGGCATGCGCCCACCCTAGCTCCGGATACGAGTGTTCTCGGGGTCGAAGACGGGCGTCGCGTCAGCCACGGCGACCGTGACCGGATAGCGCTCGCCCAGGTACTCGACCGCGAGGCGCTCGCCGACCACGGCTCTCTCGGGCGGCAGGTAGGCCATCAGGATGTGCTTGCCGATCGACGGCCCGGCGCCCGCGCTCGTGACGTAGGAGCCGCGTCCTTTGCGATCGACCAGGCGGCTTCCGTCCGGCGCCAGGATCGGCTCGCGGCCGAGCATGTAGCGCTTGACGCCGCTCGCCGAGGTGTGGTCATCGACGGTGAGCGTGCACATGATCGCGGCCGGCTCCTCGTCGCGCTGGCGCACGTGCGCATCGCGGCCGACGAAGTCGGCGTCCTTGACCTTGCCCCACGCCATCCCGGCCTCGACGACGTTGTACTCGCTCTCGAGCTCGAAGCCGTAGGCGCGGTAGCACTTCTCGAGCCGGCCGGTGGTGCCGTAGACGCCGATGCCGGCCGGGACGAGCCCGTGCGGCCGGCCTTCCTCGTACACCATGTCCCACAGCCGCTGGCCCTCCTCGATCGGCACGTAGAGCTCCCAGCCGAGGTCGCCGACATAGGAGATCCGCGAGGCCAGCACGCGCAGCGTGTCCATCTCGATCGTGCGACACGTCCCGAAGCGGAAGCCCTCGTGCGAGACGTCGTCGCGGGTGAGCGCCTGCAGGATGTCGCGCGCCCGCGGCCCCCACAGGCCGAGCGTCGTCCATCCCGACGTGACGTCGGTGAGCTGGGCGCTGCCGTCGGCCGGCAGGCGGTCGGCGAACCACTTGCGGTCGGCCGGGCCGTGGGCGCCGCCGGTGACGACGCGGAAGAGCTCGTCGCCCAGGCGCATGATCGTGAGGTCGGCCTTGAAGCCGCCGCCTGGCGCGAGGACCGGCGTGTACACCACCCGGCCGATCGGGACGTCCATCTGGCGCATCGCCACCTTCTGCACTGCCTCGAGCGCCCCGGGCCCGGCGATGTCGAAGAGCGTGAAGGCGCTCAGGTCGACCATCGCCGCCCGGTCGCGCATCGCCAGGTGCTCGGCGTTGATGATGGGCGACCACCAGCGCGCGTCCCACTCGGCCTCGCGGCGGGTGATGCGGTCGCCGTACTCCTCGACGAGCGGCGCGTTTGCGCCGTACCACTGCGGGCGCTCCCACCCGGCGGCCTCGAAGAACTCGGCGCCGAGCTGCACCTGGCGGGCATGGAACGGGGCCAGCCGGACGTTTCGGTTCGAGGCCCACTGCTCGCCCGGGTGGACGATGCCGTAGGTCTTGTTGAAGCCCTCGGCGGCCCGCGCCCGCACGTGCGCGCGCGTCTTCTGGTGCTCCCAGAACCGGGAGATGTCGGACGAGTGCAGGTCGATCTCGGACTCGCCGTGGACCATCCACTCGGCCACCGACTTGCCGACGCCGGGTCCTTCCTTCACCCACACCGCGGCCACCGACCACAGGTTCTTCACCTCGGGCGTCTCGCCCAGGATCGGCATGCCGTCGGGCGTCAGCGAGAGCAGGCCGTTGATGGCGTACTTCACGCCGACCGTCTCGTCGCCGACGATCTCGGGCACGAGCTCGAGCGCGTGCTCCATCTGCTGCTCGAAGTCGGCCTGGGTGAACGGGAACTCCGTCGGCGAGAGCGCCGCCTCCTCGACCGAAGGGATCTCCTCCGGGTCGTGCAGGATCGGGCGATGCGCGTAGGAGCCGATCTCGAGGCCCGCACCGTCCTGGCGCTCGTACATGTTCGTGTCCATGTCGCGCACGATCGGGTACTCGATGTGCGACTTCGCATCCGCGAACCGCGGCACCGGGCCGACGTCGATCATCTGGTGGACGGCGGGGGTGAGCGGGATCGAGGAGCCGGCCATGCGCGCGATCTTGGGGCTCCACACGCCGCACGCGATGATCACGATCTCGGCCTCGATGTCGCCGCGGGTCGTGCGCACGCGGCGCACCGTGCCGTGCTCGACGTCGATCCCGAGCACCTCGGTGTTGGCCTGGATCGTGAGCGCGCCGGCCGCCTGCGCGCGCTCGCGCATGAGCGTGCCCGCCCGCAGCGAGTCGACGACGCCCACACCCTCGGTGTGGAAGCCGCCGACGAGGATGCTCTCGTCGAGGAACGGCACCATCGCCTTGATCTGCGCGGGCGTGACGAGCGACACGCCCTCGACGCCCCACGCCGCTGCCGACGACATGCGCCGCCGCAGCTCCTGCATGCGCTCCTCGGTGCGCGCGACCTCGATGCCCCCGCTTTTCGTGAACACGCCAAGGTCGACGTACTGGCGCACGCTGTCGGCCGTGAGCGCGGTCATCTCCTTGGAGTGGTCGACCGGGAAGATGAAGTTCGAGGCGTGGCCGGTCGAGCCGCCCGGGTTCGGGAACGGGCCCTTGTCGATCAGCACGAGGTCGGTCCACCCCTGCTGGTGGAGGTGGTAGGCGACGCTGTTGCCGACGATGCCGGCCCCGATCACCACCGCGCGGGCGCGTTCCGGTAGCGTGCTCATGCGCGTCTGCCTCCTCGTCGTCCTCGTGCGGACGCGGACTTGCCCGCACCCCGCCGGTCTGGTAGACAACTGATATATCAGAGCTGTCACCCGCACGCAAGACACCTACCGCCCCGGCCGATGACGAGCCCGGCCTGCTCTCGGACCGCGCCTATGCGGCCCTGCGCGACCGCCTGATCACGCTTGCGATCGCGCCCGGCGCGCCGATCGACGAGGACGCCCTCAGCCGCAGCCTCGGCATGGGCCGCACGCCGGTGCGCGAGGCGCTGCGGCGGCTCGCGCTCGAGGGCCTGATCGTCGTCTACCCGCGGCGCGGCACCTTCGCCTCGAGCGTGAACATCACGAGCCTCTCGGACATCTCCGACGTGCGCGCCCAGCTCGAGCCGCACGCCGCCGCCCGGGCGGCCCGGCTGGCCGACGCGGACGACCGCGACGAGGTCGCGGCGCTGCTCGCCGAGCTCGGCGACGGCCCCGCCAGCCAGACGTCGCTGATCGAGCTCGACGCGCGTGTGCACCGCTTCGTGCACCGCTGCTCGCGCAACCCCTACCTGGCGCGCGACCTCGACCGCTACCTGAACATGTCGATCCGGATCTGGTACGTCACGTTCGACCGGCTACCGCCGATGCAGGATCCCGTGTCCGAGCATCGCGCCCTGCTCGAGGCGATCGCGAGCGCCGACGCCGAGCGGGCGCGGACGGTCGCGCTCGCGCACGTGCTCGCGTTCGCACGCGAGATGCGCGCCGTCCTGTAGCGGCGGAAGAACCCGGATCCGACGGGCGTCCAGAGGGCAGGTAGACTCGGCTGCCACATACCCGAAGGAGGCAGGGCATGACCACCTTCCGCTACGGCAAGGGAGCGGCAACCGCCGACTCCCGCGACCTGAAGTTCTCCACCTACCGCACCGCTGCGGCGCTCCCGGTGGTCCCGTCGGACTGGGGCTACGACAACGTGGTCGCCCGCGGGACATGGGGGATGCTCGGGAACGACCAGTGGGGCGACTGCGTCTGGGCCGGCGCCGCCCACGAGCACATCCTGACGAGCATGGTCGCCGGAGCGCCGATCGCCTTCGACGACGCCGGTGTGCTCTCCGACTACTCCGCCGCCACCGGCTTCGACGCGAACGCCGGCGCGCCCGGCCAGAACCCCACCGACAAGGGCACGAACGTGCGCTCCGCGCTCGGCTACCGCCGCTCGACGGGCATCGTCGACTCCGCCGGGACGCGCCACAAGATCGGCGCCTACCTCGCCCTCGACGTCAGCCGGATCAAGGCGGGCGACTTCACCGAGGTGGCCGAAGCCGTCTATCTGTTCGGCGCGGTCGGGATCGGCATCCAGGTGCCCCAGTCGGCCGAGACGGAGTTCTCCGAGCACAAGATGTGGAGCTACGTCGCCGGATCGCCGAACGCGGGCGGTCACTACGTCCCGATCGTCGCGCACCGCAAGCACGTCGAGTGCGTCACGTGGGGGCGCGTCCAGCCGATGGGTGACCACTTCGTGTCGCACTTCGTCGACGAGGCCTGGGCGATCCTGAACCCGGATTTCCTGAACGAGCAGGGCCAGAGCCCGCAGGGGTTCAACCTCGCCCAGCTGCAGGCGGATCTGGCCGCGCTCTAACGGGCGCGGTCGTGGTGCAGGCCGGGCGGCTCGCCGCGGGCGAACCGCGCCGCGCCGAGCAGCGCCGTGCGGTCGTTCAGGATCACGTAGATCGGGATGCGCGCGAGCAGGTCGGCGAAGCGGCCCTTCGCGGTGAATGCGCGCATGAAGGAGCCGTCCTGCAGCCGCGGCAGGATCTGCGGCGCGATCCCGCCGCCGACGTAGACGCCACCCGTCGCGAGCAGCTTCAGCGCGAGGTTTCCGGCCTCGGCGCCGTAGATCCCGACCATCACCTCGAGCGCGCGCACGCAGGTGTCGTCGTCGCCGGCAAGCGCCGAGCGCGAGATGGAGAGCGCGTCAGCCGTCCGTCCGCTCAGGAACTCGTGGATGGCGACGAGCCCCATGCCCGAGCAGACACGCTCGTAGCTGACGTGGGGGTGGATCGCCGCCAGGTGCGCGCGCAGCGCGACCTCGACATCGCTGCGCGGGGCGAAGTCGACGTGGCCGCCTTCGCTCGCGAACACATGGTGGCGGGCGCCGTCCCAGAAGAGGCCTGCCTCACCGAGGCCGGTTCCGGCCGAGATCACCGCCGCGTTCCCGCCCACGTCCGGATCACCCTCGTTCAGAGTCGCGACGTCGCCGGGACCGAGCTCGGCGATCCCCCACGCGTTGGCCACCAGGTCGTTGACGAGGCCGACGCGTTCGAGCCCGAGCACACGCGCGACGCCGGCCCCGTCGACCGGCCAGGCCAGGTTGGTCGTCTGCACGTAGCCGTCGTGCACAGGCCCGGCGACCCCGAACGCCGCGCGCTCGACCTTCGCAGGATGCGCCGCGAGAAAGGCTTGCAGCATCGGCTCGAGGCCGTCGTGGTCGCGGCTCGAGTAGACCTCGATCGCGGCCGGGTCGGTGCTCCCCGCCTCGAACAGGGCGACCCGCGTGTGCGTGCCGCCGATATCGCCGGCGATGTCCATCGCCGGGCAAGGTAGCCGACGCGGACGCGATAGGGTCGGGGCGCATGGGCGAGACGAACGATCGCGCGTGGCACGTCGGCGACTACGGGCCGTTGGGCTGGGCCGAGACCGCGATCAAGGCGGCCGCGTTCGTCTGCGCCTACGTCGCGTTCGCGCACGCCCTCGACCGCACGCTGCACGCACCCGACGGCATCCGGATCGCCGAGCTGGCCCTGCTCGGTGTCGCCGAGGTGGGCCTCGCCGTGGCGATCGCCGACCGCCTGATCGAGCGCGAGGCGGTGGCGCTCGGCTTCGTGGGCTTCAACAACGCCGCCCACCTCGGCATGCTGTACGCGCTGGTCGCCGTGTCCGGCCCGGGCGGACTCGTGTCGCTCTTCTGCGGCCTGATGCTGACCGGCGAGCTCGTGAAAATCGTGTGGCTGCGGACGACCGAGTTCACGGTCCGCGAGGTCGCGCCGCTCGTCGTGCAGGGACTCGTGCTCGGGTACGCGGTGATCTACGCCGTGGCGCTCGTGGTCTGGCAGTTCGTCAAATGACGTTACTTGCACCGCCAGCGGAGCCACGCACAGCCATGCACACACAGGGTGAAGAGCAACGCACACACTGCAGCCCAACACGCTGCCGTCGCCGGCGAGGCGAGCTCCCCATGCGCGTTGCCAAGCGCCGACTTGTCGACGACGTCCCAGTGTGACAACGCGCCGGCCGCGAAGCCGATCGCCGCGGCGAGGAAGCCCAGGACCCACAGATGGAAGGCCACCCGCGGCTCCGGCTCATCCGAGAGAAGGCCGCGGCAATACAACGAGCGCTCTTGTGCTCGCACGCAGCCACGGAACAGATGCCACTTCTTCATGAAGCACCATGCAGCAGCGGCGTCCACGGCAGTGAGTGCGATGACTGCGACGACGACGAGCCACGACAGCGGCTGCGCGTGCGCATGGACCCACTTGACATGGCTCGCAATGGTTCCAGCAACAACGATACCGAGCGGCACGACAGCAAACAGGCGACCGATTGTGATCCGGCGCTGGAGCGTCGGCGCGAGCAGCTCGAGCTCCTCGCGCCGGCGATCAATGTCCTGCGTCGACCACCCCGAGATGTGACCAGAACGGGCGCGGGTCCGCACGAGCGCGGTATGCAGCTGCGTGACACGCTGGCCGACGTGCGACTGGGTGTAGTAGGCGACGAGCGGCCGCGCGGCGTGGCGGTAACGCTCGGACGTCTGAAGCAGCCCGACGTAGGCCCTCATCAGCTGCTCGTACGCCTCGGCGTCGGTCGCGGGGCTCGGGTCGGTGAGGCTCATCGTGCTGAATGTAACGCGCGGTTCGGCCGCACCCGCATCGGT
>DASXZF010000120.1:0-7552 GCA_036502065.1 Gaiellales bacterium | reverse complement strand
AACTCAAGCTCGAGGTCTGGGACTCGCCCAACTCGGCCGGCATCGTGATCGACGCCGTCCGCTGCGCCAAGCTCGGCCTCGACAACGGCCTCTCCGGAGCCCTCGAGTGGCCGAGCGCGTACTTCATGAAGTCGCCGCCGGTGCAGCATCACGACGACGAGTGCCGCGATCAGGTCGAGAAGTTCATCTCGAAGTACAGCCCGCAGGCGCCCAAGAAGGCGCGGGAGCGTGCCGCCACAGAGGCATAGGTGAACGAGCTGAAGCTGTGCCTGGCGTCCCCGTACGCGCTTGCCGGCGCCCATCCGGTGGCCGAGCATGTGCGCGGGGTCGCCACGGCGCTTGCGGGGCGCGGGCACCGGGTGACGGTGCTCGCGCCCAGCTCGTCCACGCGGGCGCTGCGCAGCGGCCGGCGGCGGCTGCGGGCACTCGACTCGGGTGACGCCGAGGCGCTGATCGCGCTCGACGGCGAGCCGCTCCAGGTGGCGGTGGCACCCGGCGTGCCGCTGCGCCAGCGCGGGCGCCGCCGCGGCGCGGGCATCCCCGTCGCCGCCAGGGCGAACGTCGCTCTTGCGGTCGGCCAGGGCGGCTTCGACATCGTCCACGCCTTCGAGCCGGTGCTGCAGGGCGTCGCCACCTCGGCGCTGCGCCACTCGCCGGGCCTGACCGTCGCCACCTTCCACGCTCCCGATCGCGCGCTGCACTACCCCGTCCGCGGGGGGACGCTCGAGCGTTATCGCGCCCGCATCGATGCCCTGATCGGGACGTCGGCGGCCGCCGTGGCCCAGGCAAACGCGATCTACCCCGGCGAGTACACCATCATCCCCGAGGGCATCGGCCCCGTGTTCGCGCCCGGCACGAAGACCGGCCGGCGGATCGCCGTCGAGTGGCACGCCGACGGCCGTGCCGTCGTCCGCGCGCTCGTCAAGCTGGCCGCATCCACGCCCGACGTCGAGCTCGTGCTCATCTGGAGCCGCCGCAGCCGCCGGCCGCTGCGGCCGTTCGTGCCGGCGCAGGCCCGCGGCCGCGTGCACACCACGAGCCCCGAGGACGCCGAGGGCCGCGCGGCGGCGCTGCGCGACGTCGACGTGTTCGTCGCCAGCGAGGGCGGAGACCCGTCGCTCGCATGGGAGGCGCGCGCCTGCGGCTGCGCCGTCGTCGCGCCGCTTGCCCCCGGCTCGCTCGAGCTCGACGCCCCCGGCCTCGGGTTCGCCGTCGACCAGCCCGCGCTCGCCGCCGCAGCGACGGCACGGCTGATCGACGACGCCGGCCTGCGCGCCGGCCAGGCCGAGCGTGGCCGCGCTGCCGCGGCCACGCGGACGTACGCCGCGGTCGCCGAGCAGATCGAGGCCGTCTACGCGCGCCTCGGCTCGCACCGGCGGGCGCACAGGCGCCCGGCGCTCGCAGACCGCCCCACCATCTCGGCCGACCTGCACATGCACACGAGCCACTCCTACGACTGCGCGACCGATCCCGAGGCGCTCGTCGACCACTGCATCGCACAGGGCCTGGGCGCAATCGCCGTCACCGACCACAACGAGATCGCCGGCGCGCTCGAGGCAGCCGCGCTCGAGCGGCCGATCACCGTGATCGTCGGCGAGGAGGTCAAGACCGCGCAGGGCGAGGTCATCGGCCTCTTCCTGACCGAGCGGATCGAGCCGGGCCTGAGCATGGGCGAGACGATCGCGGCGATCCAGGAGCAGGGCGGCCTGGTGTACATGCCCCACCCGTTCGACCGCCTGCACACGATCCCCGACGCCCCCACGCTGCTGCGCCACCTCGACGCGATCGACATCCTCGAGGTCTACAACTCGCGCCTCCTGTTCGACAGCTTCAACGACGACGCGCTGCGGTTCGCGGCCAAGTACAACCTGATCCAGTCGGCGGGCTCCGACGCTCACGTGCTGCCCGGCATCGGCACCGCGATCAACCGCATCCCCGCATTCGAGGGGCCCGAGGAGTTCCTTCTGGCCATGCGCCAGAACGAGATCGTGCGCCGCCCGAAGAGCCTGCTGTATCTTCAGGGGCTCAAGTGGGTGCAAAGCGTGGCCAGGTAGAAGCAAAGGCATCGGGCGCCGACCGCCGAATAGGGCGATTGGTGACCGTGGCCGACGACGAGATCTACGAGCGATACCAGGCCAAGGCGATCGACGAGTGCAACGCGCTCGGCCATGACATCGCCGAGTGGCTCGGAGAGCGCCATCCTGGCGCCGCGCCCGTGCTCGGCACCGGGCACCCGCTCGCCGACATCGTCCTCGTCAAGCACCGGCCGATGCCGGCCGAGGTGCAGGAGGGCGTGGCGTTCTTCGGTCGCGCCGGCCAGGCGATCCTGAAGAGCCTGCAGCGGCTGCGGATCGACCCGCTGATGCTGTACGGCACGGCGTGCCTCAAGGCCGCGATCGACCCGGACCCGGAGGATCTCGAGCAGGCCCGCGGCTGGCTCACGCGCGAGCTTCACATCACGCAGCCGCGGATCGTCGTCACGCTCGGCGTCGAGGCGCGGGAATTCCTCGACTCGATCGCGTTTCCGCTGTCGGTGCCGTGCGGCGAGACGGTCGGCGAGATCTGCCGCTTCACCCCGACGATCGAGACGCTCTCGGTGCCCGACATCGACCGCTGCCTGGACGACTCGGCCTCGAAGCAGGCCTTCTGGGACGCGTTCAAGGTGCTCGGCACCTGGTACGAGAACCTCCCGCCCTACTAGCCCACCACGCGGCTGGAGATGGAGCAGTGTCGGGGACAGTCCCCGATTTTCGGCCATACTGCCCGCGTGGCGGAGCGGCACATCGTGGCGATGGGGGGCGGCGGGTTCCTGCAGGAGACGCCCTCCCTCACGGACGACTTCATCCTCGGCCTCACCGGCCGCGACGAGCCGCGCATCTGCTATCTCGGCCAGGCGATGGGCGACGAGCCGGGGAACATCGCCCGCTTCCACCGCGCGTTCCCGCCCGGCCGCGCGCGGGCGACGCACCTCAACCTGTTCTCGCGCGACGAGACCGATCCGCGCGCCCATCTGCTCGCCCAGGACGTCGTGTACGTCGGCGGCGGCAACACCGTGAACCTGCTCGCCATCTGGCGGGCGCACGGCGTCGACGCGGCGCTGCGCGAGGCGTGGGAGACGGGGGTCGTCCTGTGCGGGATGAGCGCGGGCTCGCTGTGCTGGTTCGAGTGCGGCATCACCGACTCCTACGGGCCGCTGCGGCCGATCGGCGACGGGCTCGGTCTGCTGCCGGGAAGCAACTGCCCCCACTACGACAGCGAGGAGTCGCGCCGGCCGACCTACACGCAGGCGGTGGCCGAGGGCTTCCCCGCCGGGTACGCCGCCGACGACCTCTGCGCCCTGCACTTCGTCGGCACCGAGCTCGCCGAGGCGGTCGGCTCGCACCCGGCTGCCCGCGGGTTCCGCGTCGAGCGGGGTCCGGACGGCGCCGTCGAGACGCCGATCGCGGTGCGATACCTGGGCGCGTGAACCGGCGGGCGATCGCGAGCCTGGCCGCGCTGGGAGCGGTGAACCTGGCCGCGCCGCACCTGCCCGACCCCGGCCGGTGGCCCCAGATCGCGGCGCTCGCGGTGATCTCGTTCCCGCTCGCGACGCTCGTGGTGCTCGCCCTCGCCCCGGTCGGGTCGTCGGCGCGGCGGCTCCTGATCGTGGCCGCGGTCGCCGTCGCCGCGACGGCGGCGCTGATCGCGGCCGGCCTCGAGGGGACGCCGGCCACGCTGGCGAAGCTCGTCGCCGCGGCGTGCCTGGGGATCGCGCTCGCCCGCCTGCTCCAGACCGCCGCCGAACTGGTCGCGATCGCGGTGCTCGTCGCCGCCGTCGACGCCTACAGCGTGGCGGCCGGCCCAACGCATGCGATCGTGCTGCACCACCAGCAGGTGCTCGGCGCGTTCACGCTCGCGTTCCACCCGCCCGGCAGCTACGCGGTCGCCCAGATCGGGGCGAGCGACTTCATCTTCTTCGCGCTCTTCACCGCCGCCGCGGGCCGGCTCGCGCTGCGCGTGGTGCCGACGTGGGCGGCGATGACCGCGTCGCTCGGCGCCACCATGGCGCTCTCGTATGCGTTCGACGCCGCCCTGCCGGCGCTGCCGCTGCTCTCGCTCGCCTTCATCGGTACGAACGCGGACGTGCTGCTCGCGCGTGTGCGGGGGACGCACGGCTCACCCGAACGGGAGAGCGGAGCCGGGGGGTGAGCTGCCGATGTCGGAAGGATGCGTTCCCGGCGGCTCCGAACACTGCTCCTGCTCGGCGCGTGCGCGCTTGCAGCCGCGATCGGCGCCGCGCCGGCGGACGCGGCGGCGCCGGCCACTGTCGCCGACACCCAGCCGGCCTGGGCTGACGCCTCGAACCTCTCCGGGGCGGTTGCGGGCGGCGACCGGATGGTGTTCTCGGTCTGGCTCGGCTGGCGCAACACGTCCGACCTCGACCGCACGCTGGCGAGTCTCTACGACCCGGCGTCGCCGGGCTACCACCGCTGGCTGACCCCCGATCAGTTCCACGCCCGCTACTCGCCTGCGCCGGCCCAGGTCGCCGCGGTGCGCGCGTGGCTCACCGATGCCGGCTTCCGGATCGTCGACGTGCCCGGAAACCGCCTGTTCGTGACCGCTTCGGGCACGGTGTCCCAGGTCGAGAGCACGTTCGACGTCGCCGAGAACATGTACCGGATCGACGGCACGACCGTCCGCGCGCCCGATGCCGACCCGTCGGTCCCCCAGGGCATCGCCCCGTACGTGCGCGCGATCACGGGCCTGGACGGCTCGCTCGCGCTCGCGACGCCCGAGCACAGCTCGCCCGCGCCGCCGCCCCCCGCCGGCACATCGGTCGGCCCGTGCTCGCGCTACTGGGGCGAGCGCACGTCGAGCCTCTTCACGAACCCGTATGCGCCGGGCACGCCGCTGCCGTGGCTGATCTGCGGCTATACGCCGGCCCAGATCGACTCGGCCTACGGCGTCAGCCCGCTGCGCCGCTTCGGCCTGGACGGCCGCGGCCAGACGATCGCGATCACCGGTGCGTTCTTCTCCCCCACGATCCAGCAGGACGCAAACAGCTTCTCGCGCGACTTCGGCCTGCCGCCGCTCGGGCCGTGGAACTACCGCCAGATCGTCGCTCCCGGCACGTTGCGCTATCCGCAGGATCCGGCCGAGACGCAGAGCTGGTACATCGAGCAGGCGCTCGACGTCGAGTGGACGCACGCGGTCGCCCCCGGCGCTCGGATCGTCTACGTCGGCGCCGCCAACGACGCGGGCGGTCTCGACCAGGCCGTGAATGACGTCGTCGACCACCACCTCGCAAACATCGTCTCGAACAGCTGGGGCCTGCCGGAGTCGCTCGCCCCGCGGGGCGAGATCATGGCGATGAACGGTGTCTTCGAGCAGGCCGCCGCGGAGGGCATCGGCGTCTACTTCGCCTCCGGCGACGACGGCGACAACCGCCTCGCGGCCGGCAAGGTGTCGGCGGGATTCCCTGACTCGAGCCCGTGGGTGACGTCGGTCGGCGGCACGAGCCTTGCCATCGACGCGCACGGCGGCTACGAGTGGGAGGCGGGCTGGGGCACGACGACGACCGACTGGAACGGGACGCGGTGGGCGCCCAAGGCGCCCGGCGACTTCATGTACGGATCCGGCGGCGGGCCGAGCCACGTGTTCGCGATACCGTCCTATCAGGTGGGCGTCGTGCCCTCGGCCCTGGCGACCTGGCACGGCGTCGCCCGCCGCACCGAGCCGGACATCGCGATGGATGCCGACCCGCAGACGGGCGTCACGTTCGCCCAGACCTACGTCGAGCCCAACGGCCACCGGCGGATCATCGACTCCTGGATCGGCGGCACCAGCCTGGCGGCGCCTCTCGCCGCCGGGGTGATGGCGCTGGCAGACCAGCTGAGCGGCCACCCGCACGGCTTCGTGAACCCGGCCCTCTACGGGCTCGCCGGCAGCCCGGCCATGCACGACGTCGTCGGCGGCCACCGGTCGCTCGCGGTGCTGCGAAACGCGCTCCAGCCGGACGGCTCGATCGTCACCCACCTGCGGTCACTCGACCGCGACAGCTCGCTCACGGCCGCGCCCGGCTGGGACCCGGTGACCGGGCTCGGCTCGTTCAACGTGCCGTATCTGCTGGCAGCGTTGAGATGATCGATCGGTAGCTCCGCCGCGCCTGGACGCACGCCGGCAAGTTGAGGTTCGAGGCGTTCGTGGCGCTGCGGGCGCGAACCGTCGCATCGCTGCGTCCTCAGTCGCGCCCATACTTGACCCAGTATGAACGCTCCCTGCCTCCTTGCGCTGCTCGGTTCGCACCCGCCCAGGACATCACCGCAGCGCTACCGATCGATCATCTACGCTGACCTCCTGCGCGTCTGCTCCCTGCTCCCAAGCGCCACCGAGATCGTCGCCGCCCTCGGCTGCGCCGACCTCGTCGTCGGGCGCTCGGCCGAATGCGATTATCCGACCGAGGTCGGCTCGCTGCCGGTCGTCACGGCCGCCCGCATCGACTCGGCCACGCTGCGCGGACGCGACATCGACGCCGCGGTGCGCGCCGCCGTCCTCGACGGCCGGCCGCTCTACGCTCTGGACGAGGACCTGATCCGGCGGCTCGCCCCCGACCTCGTCATCACCCAGGATCTGTGCCACGTCTGCGCCGTCTCGAGCGACGAGGTGAGCCGCGTGCACAGCCTCGACGCCGAGGTGCTCGCGCTCGACCCCCGCACGCTCACCGAGGTGGCCGAGTCGGTACGGACGGTGGCCCGCCGGCTGGGCGTGCCGCAGCGCGGCGACGAGGTCGCAGACGCGATGGAGGCGCGGATCGCCGCGACGCGACAGGCCGTCGCGGGGATGGCGCCGGTGCGGGTCTTCGTCGCCGAGTGGCTCGATCCGCCGTTCGCAGCCGGCCACTGGCTGCCGGAGATGGTCGCGGCGGCGGGGGGAGCCGAGGTGCTCGGCCAGGCCGGCCTGCCCTCGTATCCGACCACCTGGGAGGCGGTCGCCGCAGCCGAGCCCGAGCTCGTCGTGGCGGCGGCCTGCGGCTTCGACGCGACCCGGATCGCCGCCGAGGCCGCCGGCCTGGCGCTGCCGTGCCGCACCGTGGCCGTGGATGCAAACGCGTACTACTCCCGCCCGGCGCCGCGCCTGGCCGAGGGAGTGGCGCAGCTCGCCCACCTCATGCACCCCGACGCCGCTCCCGACCCCGGCCTGCCTGCGATCGAGATCGAGCCGGCGTGGACGCGGTAGCCGAGCTCCTCTCCGCGCTCGTCGCGATCGACTCGCGCAACCCCGACCTCGTGCCCGGCGGGCCCGGCGAGAGCGAGGTGGCCGCGTTCGCCGCCGGCTGGCTCGAACGAGCCGGGCTCGACGTGCGGATCGACGAGGTCGCGCCGGGCCGGCCGAACGTGGTCGCCCGCGCCGCGGGCACGGGCGGCGGGCGCTCGCTGCTCCTGAACGCGCACATGGACGTCGTCGGCGTCGACGGCATGGACGACCCGTTCTCGCCGCGGATCGACGCCGGCCGCCTCTACGGGCGCGGCGGGTTCGACATGAAGGGCGGCCTGGCCGCGATCATGCTCGCCGG
>DASXZF010000119.1:0-9825 GCA_036502065.1 Gaiellales bacterium | reverse complement strand
GGTCGGCGATCGCGGCCGAGACCGTTGCCTGTGCCAGGTGCAGGCGCGCCGCCGCCGCGCCGATGCCGCCGCCCTCGCAGGCGGCGACGAAGCACGAGAGCTGGCGCAACGTGAACCGGGCGGCCGGGTCTGCCATCGTCGGTTCCGATGATACCGGCGATGAAACCCCGATTTGACCGATGTGTCGTGCTTGGACGACGCTTCGGCCATGATCAGAACCGGTGCCGAGTATCGAGAGTCCATCCGCGACGGGCGGCAGGTGTGGATCGACGGCGAGCGCGTGGACGATGTCACGACCCACCCCGCCTTCCGGCCCATCGTCGACGTCCGCGCGCGCATCTACGACCTCGCCCACGAGGCGGCCACGCGTGAGGTGATGTCCTACACCGACGCCTCGACGGGCGAGCGCTGCCCCGTCGGCTCGAAGCTGCCGCTGACCAAGGCCGACTGGCACGCCAAGCGGCTCGCGGTCGACACGGTGCTCGACGACGTCGGCGGCATCGTCACCCGCGTCGGCGACGAGACCGTCGGCGAGATGTGGTCGCTCTACGACGGCCAGGAAGTGCTGAACGAGATCGACCCCGCCTACTCCGAGCACATCCGCCATCACGTCCGCCACGCCGCCATCGCCGACCCGTTCCACGTCTCGGCGAACACCGATCCCAAGGGCGACCGCTCGCGGCGGCCGCAGGAGCAGGATCCCGATGTGCTCCTGCGCGTCGTCGGCGAGACCGACTCCGGCATCGTCGTTCGCGGCGCCAAGTTCGAGACCGCGGCGGCCTACGCGAACCAGGCGTTCGTGAAGCCGACGATCGGCGATTGGGGCAGCGCCGAGCTCAGCGAGTACGCGGTCGGGTTCGTGGCCGACATGGCCGCCCCGGGGATCACCCACATCTGCCGCTCGTCGTTCACCGGCCGGCGGCCGACCGCCGACTACCCGCTCTCCAACCGTTTCGACGAGATCGACACGATGATCGTCTTCGACGACGTCGAGATCCCGTGGCAGAACGTGTTCTTCCACCGCCACACCCGCGCCGCCGCCTTCATCCGGGCCACGCTTCACCGCTACAGCATGTTCCCGTTCGTCCAGCGGCACCTGCGCTTCGCCGACCTGCTCATCGGCACGGCCTATTCGAGCGCCTCGCAGACGGGGATCAAGATGCACCAGGGTGTGCGCGAGAAGCTGGCCGAGCTGGTCTGCTACCGCGAGAGCATCAACGCCCACCTGACCGCCGCGATCGAGCTCGCCGAGGTCAGCCCGGGCGGGCTGCTCATGCCCAACCAGGCGCTGCTCTCGACCGGCCGCGTGGTCGCGTGCACCCAGCTGCCGGCGATGATCCACCTGGCCCGCGACCTGTGCGGCGGGCAGCTGTGCGTGACGCCGGACGCCGCCTCGTTCGCCTCGCCCGAGATCGGGCCACTGCTCGAGAAGTACTATCGCGTCGGCCGCTTCGGCGGCGACGACCGCCGCCGGCTCTTCGCCTTCGCGCGCGATCTTCTGAACTCCGACTACGCCGGCCACCGGCTCACGTTCCAGCTCTTCGCCCAGTCGCCCGCGTTCGCCCACCTCCTGCACGTGTACAACACCTACGACTTCTCCGGACCAGCCGACCTCGTCCGCCGCTATGCGGGGCTCGCCGAGCCCCTGCAGGAGCAGGCATGAGCAGCCGCGAGCCGATCACCGTCGGCGGGCACCGGCGCGTGCGGCCGTTCAACACGCGCGACACCTATCCCGAGCAGCGGATCGGGAACGACCTCGCCCAGGCGGTGGTGGCCGGCGGCACGATCTATCTGCGCGGGCAGGTGGCGCAGGATCTCGACACCCGCGCGAACGTCGCGGTCGGCGATCCGGCCGGGCAGGCCGTCAAGGTCATGGACAACGTCGAGCTCCTCCTGGCCGAGTGCGGCGCCGCGCTCGAGCACATCGTCTCGTGCCACGTCTATCTCACCGACATCCGTCACCGCGAACCGGTCTACCTCGTGCTGGGCGAGCGCCTCGCCGGCGTCCATCCGGTGTTCACGGGCCTCGTCGTGCAGGCGCTCGCGCGGCCGGAGTGGGTGGTCGAGGTGACGGTGGTCGCGGTGCTGCCGTGACCCTGTCGCTCGTGGGCTGCTGCGCGCGCACCGGCATGCTCGGCGCCGTCGTGATGTCGTCGAGCCCGGCCGTGGCGGCCCGCTGCGCCTGGGGCCGCGCACGCGTCGGGGCCGCGTGCAGCCAGAACATCACCGACCCGGCGCTCGGGATTGCGCTGCTCGATCGGATCTCGGCCGGCGCCCCGGCACCCGACGCGCTCGCCGCGATCACGGCGGTGGCGAAGGACATCGAGTATCGCCAGCTCACGGTCGTCGACGCGTTCGGCCGGGCCGCCTCGTTCTCGGGCGAGCGCACCCTCGGGCGCCACGCCGACGTGACCGGCGCCGACTGCGCGGCCGCCGGGAACCTGCTCGCGGCCGAGTCCGCCCCGGCGGCGATGGCCGAGGCATTCGCGGCCGATCCCGACGGCCACCTGGGCGACCGGCTGCTGGCCGCCCTCGTCGCCGGGCGCGACGCAGGCGGCGAGGAGGGAGACGTCCACTCGGCCGGGATGATCGTCTACGACGACGCGGCGTGGCCGGTCACCGACCTTCGGGTCGACTGGACGCCGGCCGATCCGGTCGCCGATCTGACCGCGCTCTGGGATCTGTGGCGGCCGCTGGCCGACGACTACGTCACCCGCGCCCGCGACCCGCGCAGCGCGCCGAGCTACGGAGTGCCGGGCGATGAGTAGCCCGCGGCCGCATCCGCTGGATCCGCTGTCGGCCGGCGAGGTTGCGCGCGCGGTCGCGCTCGCGTCCGCGGCGCCCGGGCTCTCCGACCGCCTGCGCGTCGTCTCGGTCGAGCTGCGCGAGCCCGTGAAGACCGCCTACCTGGAGTGGAAGACGAACGGGGGACCGCTCGCCCGCGAGGCGTTCTGCGTCCTGCTCGACAGCGGCCGCCGGCGCGGGGTCGAGGCGATCGTGTCGCTCGACGACGATCGGCTGGTGTCGGCCGCCGATCTGCCCGAGGGCGTGCAGCCCGCCGTCCACGGCGACGAGTTCGCCGTGGTCGCCGATGCCGTGCGCGCCGATCCGCGGTACATCGAGGCGGTGCGCGCTCGCGGGGTCGATCCGGCCGACGTGCACATCGAGCCGTGGTCGTCGGGCACGTTCGAGCCGGGGCCGGGCCGGGTGGCGCGGGCGATCTCGTGGGTGCGGCGCGACGACAACGGCGACAACCCCTACTCGCGGCCGCTCTACGGGCTCGTCGCCGCCGTCGACCTGGACGACCTGCGCGTCCTGCGCGTCGAGGATCACGGTCCCGGCACGCCGGCGCCGACGGGCGCGGGCGGCGACTACCGCGACGGCGGCGGCCGGCCCTATCGCACCGACCTGCGGCCGATCGAGATCACCCAGCCCGACGGCCCGAGCTTCGTCCTCGACGGCCACCACCTGGCGTGGCAGCGGTGGGACCTGCGCATCGGCTTCCACCCTCGCGAGGGGCTCATCCTGCACGACATCGGCTACGAGGACGGCGGCGAGCGGCGGCCGATCTGCCACCGGGCCTCGATCGCCGAGCTCGTCATCCCCTACGGCGACCCGAATCCGACCACGCACTTCAAGAACGTGTTCGACATCGGCGAGTACGGCCTCGCGCCGCTCACGAACTCGCTGCGGCTCGGCTGCGACTGCCTGGGCGAGATCGCCTACCTCGACGGCGTCACGAACCACTGGAGCGGCGAGCCGTACACGATCGAGAACGCCATCTGCATCCACGAGGAGGACGCGAACCTGCTCTGGAAGCACACCGACGACCACTCCGGCCGTGTCGACCGGGCCCGCTCGCGCCGGCTCGTGATCTCGTCGATCGTCACGGTCGGCAACTACGAGTACGGCTTCTTCTGGTACCTCTATCAGGACGCGTCGATCGAGTTCGAGGCGAAGCTGACCGGCATCCTGCACACCGCCGGCAGCGTCTCGGCCGAGCGCTCGCCGCACTCGCTGCCCCTCGGCGACGGGATCGTGACGAGTCACCATCAGCACTTCTTCTGCGCCCGGCTCGACCTCGACATCGACGGCACCGCGAACGTCGCCTGCGATGTCGAGGCGGCGTGCGATCCGTGGGGGCCGGGCAATCCCGACGGCAGCGCGTTTCGCCCGGCGCGGCTCACCTACGAGCGCGAGTCGATGGCCCGGCGCGACGTCTCGCCCGAGACCGCGCGCCGGTTCCGGGTCGAGAACCGCGGCCGCCGGAACCGGATCGGCGACCCGGTCGCCTACGAGCTCATTCCCGGCGACAGCGTGCGCCCGATGCAGCAGCCCGACTCGCAGGTGCGCGAGCGGGCGCGCTTCCTCGACCACAACGTCTGGGTGACGCCGTACCGCCCGGACGAGCGCTACCCGGCCGGCGAGTACCCCAACCAGTCGCCCGGCGGCGAAGGGCTCGGGCGGTGGACCGAGGCCGATCGCAACCTGATCGACGAGGACGTCGTGCTCTGGTACGTGTTCGGCACCCACCACTTCCCCCGGCTCGAGGACTGGCCGGTGATGCCGGTGGTGCGCTGCGGGTTCCAGCTTCGGCCGGTGGGGTTCTTCGATCGCAACCCTGCGCTCGACGTGCCGCCGCCGCATCCCGCGCACGCCTGCCACCCGCCGAAGTAACGGTCAGGGCGCGGCCAGCCAGCCGGGCTCTGGGCGGACGATGCGCCCCTCGGCGATGAGGCCGGCGAGCATCTCCGCGCCGGGCTTCGGGCTCCACGAGAACCATGTGCGCAGCTCCGGCTCCGGCACGAGCACCACGGCACGCACGCACGCCGCGATCAGATCCGGCAGGGAGCCCGTGTGCGCCGGCTCGGGCAGAACGTGGTCCCAGCGCACGAGCACGCTCGTGTGGACGTGGCCGCCGCCCGCGGCGGGGAGCGTGACGTTGCGGCTGGCCACCGCGCCGGAGCGCTCGAGCGGGCGCCGCGCCCGGCGCAGGCGGCCGGCGTCCCATCCCAGCTCGACCTTGAGGTCATCGATCGGCGATGGCCCGGCGCTGCGCAGGTGCCGCAGGAGCGCCGCCGGGTCGCCGCCGCCGGCCTCGGCCCGGCCGAGCTCGGCCCGGCAGACCGGATCGGCGAGGGCCGCCATCGACCGCGTCAGCAGCACCTTTCTGCCCGCCTGGACGGCGAGCTCGACCACGCCGTCGCCGGCGGCGATCGCGCCGAACCACGGATACGCCGTCGCCGGCCAGTCGGCGAACCCTCCCCGCCCCGGCCGGTAGCCCGGCTCGTGGCACGCGCCGAAGAGGCTCGGAAGCGCGCAGGCGGCTGTCCGCGTCAGGATTCCGCGGTCGGCCAGGAAGGCCGCCGCCTCGTCGACCGAGCGCAGCGCGCGCGCCGGATCGAGGCGACATTCGAACGCGCGTCGGCTGCGCAGGTCGGCGAGGGCAGGGGACGACATCGCAGCTCTGTATACGTCACACGGCGCATCGGCGCGAGCCCGATACCATGGTTGCGTGTTTCTTCATGGCGCCCACGGCCCGCTCGGCATCGCGCTCGTCGTCGTGGTCATGGGGATGCGGATCCTGATGCGGCGTGGCGGCGGCCCGTTCGGCGGGATGCGCGGCGGGCGCGGCGGGCGTGGCCGCTTCTTCTAGCGCCCGGGGGTACGCATCGGGCCGCTGTTCGACGCCGCCCGGCCGCTGACATGACCGATGAGTTCCGAGCCGGCCGGCGGTCGTAGGAGGGATGGCGGTCGCGACCGGGATCAAGGACGCTAGGATGGCTCTCGTGGAGGGTTCGGTGAAGGCCATGCCCGCGTTCGGCGAGCTCGAGGAGCATCGCCGCGAGCTGACCGGGTACTGCTATCGGATGCTCGGCTCGCCGTTCGAGGCCGAGGACGCGGTCCAGGACACGCTGCTGCGCGCCTGGCGCAGCCTCGACCGCTTCGAGGGCCGCTCGGCGCTGCGCTCGTGGCTCTACCGGATCGCGACGAACGTGTGCCTGGACATGCTCAGCGGACGCGAGCGGCGCGCCCGCCCGATGGATCTCGGGCCCGCATGTGAGCCCGTGATCTCGAATCTGAACACGCTGCCCGAGGTGACCTGGATCGAGCCGCTGCCCGACACCGCGGTGGCCGGCGACGGTGATCCGGCCGACGTGGCCATGTCGCGCGAGACCATCCGGCTCGCGTTCGTCGCCGCCCTCCAGCACCTGCCGCCGCGCCAGCGCGCCGCGCTCATCCTGTGTGAGGTGCTGCGGTGGAAGGCGAGCGAGGTCGCCGAGCTGCTCGACACGAGCGTGGCGTCGGTCAACAGCGCCCTCCAGCGGGCGCGGGCGACGCTTGAGGAGAGCGAGGTCAGCACCTCCGACCCCCAGCCGGCGCTGGGCGCCGCCGAGAGCGAGCTGCTCGCGCGCTACGTCGAGGCGTTCCAGCGCTACGACATGGAGGCGCTCACGGCGCTCATCCACGAGGACGCGACCCAGTCGATGCCGCCGTTCGACATGTGGCTGCGCGGCCGCGACGACATCCTCTCGTGGTGGGTCGGCCCCGGCATCGGCTGCAGCGGGTCGCGGGTCCTCCCGACCACGTCGGCCAACGGCTCGCCCGCCTTCGCGCAGTACAAGCCGAGCGACACGGGCAGCGGCTACGACCCGTGGGCGCTGCAGGTGCTCGAGATCGCCGGCGGCCGCATCGTCGAGTTCACCTTCTTCCTGAGCACCGAGACGATCTTCCCGCTGTTCGGGCTGCCGTCGCGCCTGGAGGCGTAGCCGCCTCGCGCAGGACGGCCGCGAGGCCCATGAAGGCGATCAGCCGCACGAGGTCGGCGGGCGCGTGCACGAGCTCGATCTCGTGCCCGCCGCGGCGTGCGGCCAGCTGCATGCGCGCGAGCGCGGCAACGGTCGCGACGTCCGGTTCGCACCCGGTCACGTCGCACAGGACGATGCCGCGCCCAGCAGACGGCTTGGCTGCCATCGTCACAAGGACCGCCGCCGCGCGCAAAACTCATCTCACGCCGATGCCGCGGCCGGCGTTCTTCCGGGTATGCGCCTCTACGACTACCCCGGATCCTGCAACTGCTACAAGGTCAGGCTGCTCCTGGCCCAGCTCGGCATGGCATACGAGCGCGTGCCCGTCGACATCTTCGCCGGCGAGACGCTCGCGCCCGAGTTCGGGCGGATCAACCCGGCCCGGACGACGCCCGTGCTCGAGACCGATGCCGGTCGCATGCTGCCCGAATCGGCCGCGATCCTCACCTATCTCGCGACCGGCACGCCGCTCCTGCCCGCTGCCGCCATCGACCGCGCCGAGGTGGTGCGCTGGCTCGTCTACGAGCAGACCGACGTCATCCCCGCCGTCGCCGGCCTGCGCTTCCGGCTGCTCACGGGACGCCTCGCGCCGGCCGACCCCGACGCTGTTCGCCGGGTGGCGCTCGCCGCCGATGTGCTGCGCCTGCTCGACGATCATCTCGAGGGGCGCGAGTTCGTCGCCTCGCCCGGCTATTCGATCGCCGACATCGCCCTCCACGGCTATCTGCACCGCTCGCACGAGGCGGGGATCGACCTCGCGCCCTACGGCAGCGTGCGTGCCTGGCTGGGCCGGGTCGAGGCGCAGCCGGGCTACATGGAGGACGTCGCGCCCTACGGCGCAAACGCTGCGCGAGGGGCCGGCCGCTCGATCTACGACTCAGATGATTGATCCCACGCCGCCGCGCGCCTGGACGCCCGGTTGTGGTGGGTACCCGACGGTGCTGGGGCGGCGGCTGCGAACCGTCGCCTCGCGACGTCAGTCGCGCCCATAGTCCGCCCACTATGAACGCTCCCTGCGTCCTTGCGATGCTCGGTTCTCGCCGCCCAGACCATCACGGCGGCGTGGGATCGGTCATCTCTGGCCCGCCGTCTCGGCTCGCACCGCCGCCGCCCCGGCGACGAGCGACTCGAGCTTGCCGTAGGCCGACTCGCGCGGCAGGTACTTCATGCCGCAGTCGGGCGCCGCAACGAGCTCGGCCGGCCGCTTGTGGGGCAACGCGCGCCGGATCCTCGCAGCGATCGTGTCGGGCGACTCGACCGCGACGTCCTCGAGGTCGATCACGCCGAGGATGATCGTCTTGCCCGGGAGAGTCTCGAGGATGGCGGTGTCGATGCCCGACTGGCCGGTCTCGATCGAGATCTGGTCGCACGAGCAGGCCGCGAGCTCCGGCAGGAACGAGTACGCCGAGGGGCGGTCGTGGATGATGGCCGCATAGCCGAAGCAGATGTGCACGGCGGTCGTGCCGGTGATGGCTTCCAGGGCGCGCTCGAGCGCGGCCACGCCGAACTCGCGCGCCTTCCCGGGCCGCGCCTGCATGTAGGGCTCGTCGATCTGGACGAGGTCTGCGCCGGCGGAGAAGAGGTCGGCGATCTCGGCGTTGACCGCGGCGGCGTAGGCGAGCGCCAGCTCGGCCTCCGAGGGGTAGAAATCGTTCTGGGCCTGCTGCGACATCGTGAACGGGCCCGGCACCGTCATCTTGACCGGCCGGCTCGTGTTCGCCCGCAGGAAGCGCACGTCGCGCACCTGGACGGCGTGCATGCGCTCGATGGGGCCGACGACGCGCGGCACCGGGTTGGGGTGGCCGCTGCGGTCAAGCGCGGTGCCCGGGTTGTCGATGTCGACCCCCGCGAGCGCGGTCGCAAAGCGGTTCGAGTAGCTCTCGCGCCGGGCCTCGCCGTCGGTGATGATGTCGAGCCCGGCGCGCTCCTGGTCGCGGATCGCGAGCAGCGACGCGTCGTCCTGGGCCTGCTCGAGGTACTTCGGGTCGATCCGCCACAGCTCCGTCGCGCGCACGCGGGGCGGGAACCGGTGGCGGAGGCGCTCGCGGTCGATCAGCCAGTCCGGCTGGGCGTACGACCCGACGAGGCTCGTCGGGATCGCGTCCGGGATGCCGGCGAAGGCGGCCACGGCGCACACGCTACACGACTGCCGAGCGCGCAACCCGGTTCCCGCTACATTGACCGGATGTCCGGTATCGAGGTGACCCCAGCCGAGCTCGCCCAGCTCACCGAGGAACTGGCGCACCTCGAGGGCCCCCGGCGCGAGGAGGCCGTGAATGCGATCGCGACCGCCCGCGCGTTCGGCGATCTGAGCGAGAACTTCGAGTACCACGCCGCCAAGGACTCGCAGGGCCTGCTCGAGCGTCAGATCACGATCCTGCGGGCGAAGATCCAGTCGGCCCGAGTCGTCGAGGCGCCGGCCGACACCGACCGCGTCCACACCGGCAGCCGGGTGACGCTCGAGGACGAGGCCGGCGACCGCGTCGAGGTCACGGTGACCGCCGTCGGCGGCGTGGATGCCTGCTCGCCCGACTCGCCGCTCGGTCGCGCGATCCAGGGCGCGGCCGTCGGCGACCGTGTGCAGGTCGACGCGCCGCGGGGCAGCTGGACCGCGCGCATCGTCGCCATCGCCTAGCCACCGCGGGTGGCTCGGACGCGCCGAAGCCGCGTTGCCGGGGCCATTGCCGACGTTGACTGTTTCCCCTGCAGGGGGTCAAGTCCCGCCGTTTGCGGCCGATTCCAAGGATTGTGTCCTCGCTGGTACAAGCGGCGGACGCCAAGGCCCCTGATCGGCGGCGGGGCGCTGGCGCCCCGGCGATGGTCCGAGCAGCGTACGTCCTGCTCGGCTGCCTGCTGCTCGGATACGCGGCCAGCCTGATCCTGCGCCCGGCCGGCGCCTACACGACGTGGCTCGACGGCTGGGGGGTCGACGCGTTCGAGGTCGTCGTCTGCGCGCTCGCCTTCGCCCGCGCGTTCGGCGGCCGCCACGAGCGGGCGGTGACGCTCTCGCTCGGGC
>DASXZF010000118.1:0-6426 GCA_036502065.1 Gaiellales bacterium | reverse complement strand
TGTCGTAGATCGCGAGCCCCGCGTAAACCGAGCCGCCAGGGCTGTTGACGTAGAGGCTGATGTCCTTGTCGGGGTCCTCCGACTCGAGGTGGAGGAGCTGGGCGACGATCAGGTTGGCGATGTCGTCGTCGACGGCCTGGCCGAGGAAGATCACGCGGTCGTTGAGGAGGCGGGAGTAGATGTCGAACGACCGCTCGCCTCTCGACGTCTGCTCGATCACCATCGGAATGAGTGGACTCACATGGGCTCCTCGGGTTGGCCGGCTAGGTGCCGGGCGTCCAGATCGGGGAAGACTTGGCGGCGGACTGCGCGGTTTCCTTCTCCGGAGTCCACAACTTCTGCTTGGCCTCGGCCTGCTCGGCCGTGATCGGCTTGGCGTTCTCGGTGACGATGTCGAGCGCTTTCTGTGCGGCCAGGTCCTGCCGCAGGGCGGTCAGCGTGGCCGGATCGGCCATCAGCTGCTGCACCGAGGTCTCGACGTCCTCACCGCTCTCGGCGGCCTGCTCGCGCACCCACGCCTCGACCATCTCGTCGGTGACCTCGACCGCCTCGGCGGCCACGACGGCCTCGAGCGCCAGGTCCTTGCGGACGAGATCCTGCGCCTGCACGCGCATGTCGGCGACGAGCTCCTCGCTCGTCATCCCGGTGACGCGCAGGTAGTCGGCGAGCGCGATCCCGCGCGACTGCAGGGTCTGGCTGAGCGAGCGGGTCATGCTCTGCAGGCGGTTCTGCACGAGGGCATCGGGCACCGGCGTCTGAAGCTCGGCGCCGAGCGAGTCGAGCACCGACGAGCGGAACCGGCGGTCGGCCTCGGCCGCCACCACCGTGCGCACGCGCTCGCGGACGTCGGCGCGCAGCTCTTCGAGCGTGTCGAACTCGCTGACGGACGTCGCGAACTCGTCGTCGAGCTCCGGCAGCACGCGCTCCTTGACGTCGCCGATCTTCACGTGGAACCGGACCGGCTTGCCCGCCAGGTGCTCGGCGGCGTAATCGGCCGGCATCGTGAGATCGATGTCGCGCTCCTCCCCCACCTTCATGCCGACGAGGCCGGCCTCGAGCTCCTCGACCAGTCGCCCGGTGCCGAGCTCGACCGCGTACTGCGAGCCCGCGCCACCCTCGAACGGCTTTCCGTCCATGCTGCCCTCGAAGTCGATGACGAGGAAGTCGCCGTCCTTTGCCCCGCGCTCGACGGCTGTCAGCTCGGCGACCGTCAGCCGCAGCCGCTCGATCTCGCCCTCGACCGCGTCCTCGGGCACCTCGACCTCGGGCTTCACCCCGTCGAGCCCCTTGTAGGACTTCACCTCCGGCGGCGGCTTCACGGCCACCTCGGCGGTGAAGGCGAACGGCGCTCCCTCGGCGGGCTCGTCCGACCAGTCGATCGTGGGCCGGTCGACCGGGTCGATGCCGGCCTCGGCGACGGCGCGCGAGTACCACCCGGTGAGGTGGTCGCGCAGCGCCTCCTCGACCACGGTGTCGCGGCCGACCTGGCGCATGACGAGCGGCTTGGGCGCCTTGCCCTTGCGGAAGCCGGGCACGCGGATGCTCTGGGCGAGGTCGGAGAGCGCGTGGTCGAACGCGTGGTCGACGTCGCCCGCGGGCACCTCGACGTCGAGGCGGACACGATTGTCGGCGAGTTCCGAGACCTGAGTCTTCATACGGGGGGTGACGCCAAGGGTCGTCTGTGCCCCCGGAGCCGTTCTCTAACCTTAGTCGCGGCGCGGTGGGTATGCCACCGCGCCGCGACCGAGCTTCTAGACGGCGGTTCCGGCCGTTTCGGCGACGGCCGCCGCGTCCCCGGAACCGGGCCGCACGAGCAGCCGGTCGCGCGGCACACGGTCGAGCCACGCCCCTGCCAGGAGCGAGGTGACGATCGCGAGCAGGACGAGCACGGCATAGAACGGCTGGCTGATGATGCCCGCGGCGAAGGCCGTCGACGCGACGACGATGCCCGGCCCACCGCGGGCGTTCATGGCGACCGCCAGGTTCACCGACGAGCCCGAGGTCTCGCCGGCCAGGCGGGCGCCGACGAAGACGCTCGCAGCCTTGATCGCGCAGGCGGCGACCAGGAAGCCCGCGAAGAACACGACGCTGAAGCCGTGCACGAGATCGAGCCCGAGCCCGATCATGGCGAAGTAGATCGGGATGAAGAACGCGAGGGCGAAGCTCGTCACCGCCATCGTGGCCTCGGACGGCTCCTGCTCGGTCGATCCGACGACGATGCCCGCGACGAGCGCGCCGAAGAAGGCCTCGATGCCGAGCCCGAGCGCGGCGATCGTCAGGAGCAGCATGAACGAGAGCTGGTGCCCGATCGGGCTCGCGCGCTGGATCAGGTTCACCCGCAGGGCGCCGATCCGGCGGTAGACGGGCGGCCCGGCGATCAGGGCGACGCCGAGAAAGGCGAGGGTCGCGAGCACGTGATAGGCCAGATCGGCATTCGAGCCGCCGGTGATGTTGAGCGCTGCCGGAAGGCCGAAGAGCGAGCCGGACTTGGCGCCGGCATAGCCGATCGCGACGGCGAGCACGATGTAGAGCACGAGGTCCTCGAGCACGGCCACGCCGAGCACGACGCGGGCGAAGGTCGTGTCGAGGATGCCGAGGTCGTGCATGATGCGCGAGATCACCGGGATGCTGGTGACGGCCATCGCGATGGCGAACACGAGCAGGAACGACCTCGAGTTGCCGCTCGGGCCCCACATGCGGTGCAGGTTCGTGAACTGCAGGATGGCGATGCCGGCCACGAACGGGACGATCATCCCGCTCAGGAACACGGCGCCGACAGTGCGCCGCTCCTCGCGGTGAAACACGCGCCGGATCTCGACGCCGGTGATGAAGAGCAGCAGCAGCAGGCCGAGCTGGTTCACGGCCGCGAGCACGGTCGGCGTCGCGCCGGTGCTCGGGAAGAGCCACGTCTGGGCGTTGGGCGCGAGGTACCCGAAGACGGTCAGGCCCAGGAGCAGGCCGCCGACCACCTCGCCGATCGCGCGCGGCTGACGGAAGCGCACGAACACCGAGCCCATCGCGTGCGCGGCCAGAAGCAGCGCTGCGAGCGCCATCAGGATATGGGCGACATCCGTCGTCTCCAGGGTCATGCCGTGCCTCCTCGTGCCTGCCGGGCGGGCGGGGCCCACTCCCCGCGCTGCGTCGATGCTACGGGGCGCGAGCGGCCCGGGCAACCCTCGGTCGGGGGATGGTCAGCCCGGCCGGGCCGAGGCCAGCATGGCGCGGAAGGCGATCGCGTTGGCGAGCAGTCCGGGCCGCGCGAGGCAGGCGTCGACGTCGTACACGCGATGCCGGCGGGTGACGATCCGGCCCTCGAGCTCGACGGCGCCGCCCACTCGCCGGCAGTACGGGTCGCGCAGGGTCTTCACCGTCACGCCGGATCGGGGCAGGTGTCCAGGGGCCACGAGGCCTCCGAAGCGGCTCCACGAGACGACGATCCCGCCCGGCCGCAGGTGATCGGTCGGCCAGCTGCAGGTGGTCGCGTTGCCGTGCGTGCGGCAGGGGTCGACCATCCGCTGCGTGCTCAGGTCGACGATCCCCTCCGACATCGTCGTCAGGAAGCCCCGGCGCCGGTACCGCCACGCCGCGGGATAGGAGAACGCAATCCCGTCGCGGCGCATGTGCGCCAGGCGCGGCGCGGCAGCCGGGCCACCCGGCTGTCCGAAGGGCGTGTGCGTGCAGCCCGCCAGGGCGAGCACGAGCAGGGGACCGAGGCCAACGCTCAGGCGCTTCACATACGCTCAGACCGTTGCAGTCTCCGAACGGTTCCACCTCGCCGCTCGCCGATCTCGAAGAGCGATACCGCGCGCGCAGCCTCTGGCTCGACGGCGTGCCGGCGCCGCTCGCGCCGCGGCCGTCGCTGCCCGGTGATGTCGACTGCGATGTGGCCATCGTCGGGGCCGGCTTCACCGGCCTTTGGACGGCGTATCACCTGGCTCGCAACGCCCCCGACATGCGCATCGTGGTGGTCGAGCGCGAGATCGCCGGATTCGGGCCGTCGGGCCGAAACGGCGGCTGGGTGTCGGGCGGCCTCGTCGGCAGCGCGGGCAGCTACGAGCGCACCCACGGCCGCGACGGCGTCGTGCGGGCGATCCGCGAGACACACGCCGCTGTCGACCACGTCGCCGAGGTCGTCGAGCGCGAGGGCATCGACTGCGGCTTCCTGAAGCGCGGCTCGCTCTTCACCGCCACGTCCGAGCCGCAGCGGCAGCGCCTGCTCGCCGGCCACCGCGAGCTCGAGGAGCTCGGCATCGGCCCCGAGGACGCGCGCCTGCTGGCCGGCGCCGAGTCCAACGCGATCGTCCGCGTCGAGGGCTGCCTGCAGGCCACGTTCACCCCCCACGCCGCCCGCGTCGACCCGGGCAGGCTCGCCCGGGGCCTCGCCGACGCATGCGAGCGGCTCGGCGTCACCATCCACGAGCGCACGGCGGCGACTGCGATCGCGCCGGGCCGCGTGTCGACGCCGCTCGGCACCGTCTCGGCCGGCATCGTGCTCCAGGCGACCGAGGCGTACTCGGTGCAGCTGCCCCACCAGCGGCTGCGCTACCTGCCGCTCTACTCGCTCATGATCGCCACCGAGCCGCTGCCCGACCACGTGTGGGACGAGCTCGGCTGGACCGACGGCGTGCTCGTGAGCGACAGCCGCTACCTCTTCTTCTACGCCCAGCGGACAGCCGACGGCCGCATCGCGCTCGGCGGCCGCGGCGCGCCCTATCAGCTGCGAAACCCGATCGACGAGGCCAACGAGCGCAACGCCGAGGTTCGCGGCCGGCTCGAGCGAGCCATCCAGCGCCACTTCCCCGCCGCCGCTCGCGCCGCGATCACCCACCACTGGGGCGGGCCGCTCGGCGTGCCCCGCGACTGGTCGATGGCGATCCATTTCGACCGCGCGCAGGGGCTCGGCTGGGCGGGCGGCTACGCGGGGCACGGCGTCGTCGCGGCGAACATCTCGGGGCGGACGCTGGCCGATCTCGTGCTCGGCCGCGACACCGACCTCGTGCACCTGCCCTGGGTCGGTCACCGCAGCCGCCGCTGGGAGCCCGAGCCGCTGCGCTTCGTCGCGTCGCGGGCGATCGTGCGCGTGCTCGGAAGCGCCGATCGCGCCGAGGACGCCACCGGCCGGCGGGCACGGCGCACGCGCCTGCTCGCACCCGTCCTGCCGCCGCACTGAGCCCGGCCGTCAGTCTGCGACGCGCTCGGGCAGACCGAAGCGGGCGAAGAGCCGCGCGGCGTCGATGAAGCCGGTCACCTCGGCGATGCGGTCCCCGCGCAGGGTGAGCACGTCGAGCACGCCGGCCGTATAGCAGCCCTGCTCCTCGTCCCAGATGTAGCAGCCGACGGCGAGCTGGCCGTTCGCGCGGGCGGCCAGGTGCCGCCACCGCACCGTGAACGGGCTCTTGACGAGGAAGGCGACGACGTCCTTGTGCCCGCGATACCAGGTCTGCATCGGCGGCATCGTCCAGGCGGCGTCGTGAGTGAGCAGGGTAATGATCGCGTCGACGTCGCCCCTCTCGATCGCGTCGATGTAGCGGTCGACGAGATCTCGCGCGCGATCGTCGCCGAGGGCGGCGAGCGTTTGCTGCTGGCTCTGCTCGGGCACGCGCTCGCGGGTGATCCGGCGCGCCCGCTGCAACGCGCTGTTCACGGCGGGGACGGTCGTGTCGAGCATGTCCGCCGTTTCGAGCGCCGAGAAGTCGAGCACCTCGCGCAGGAGCAGCACGGCGCGCTGGCGCGGCGACAGGTGCTGCAGGGCGGCGACGAATGCGAGCTCGAGCGTCTCGCGCTGCTCGTAGCGGGCCGCCGGCGCCAGGGCGACGTCCGCGGGTCCCGGCGGGTCGTCCGGGTAGGGCTCGATCCACACCGACTCCGACAGCGGACGGCCGCCCTCGGTGTGCCCCGGCGACGACAGCTCGATGTCGGGCGGGAGCATCCGCCGCGGCCGGCGCTCGATCAGCTGCAGGCAGCAGTTCGTGGCGATGCGGTGAAGCCACGTGCGCAGCGAGCTTCGCCCCTGAAAGCGCGCCAGGCCGCGCCAGGCGCGCAGCAGGGCGTCCTGGAGCGCGTCGTCGGCGTCCTCGAGCGATCCGAGCATCCGGTAGCAGTGGGCGTGCAGGACGCGCCGGTGCGGATCGACGAGCTCGCCGAACGCGCGCTCGTCGCCCGCGGCGGCGACCTCGAGAAGCGCGGCCTCGTGGCCGCTCAGGTATGTGGTTGTCGTGTGCATGTGCTCGTGAAGAGAGATCCGAGTTCGGCCGAAAACTCATCGCCCCCGGCGCGATGAGTCCGGCGCCGCCGCGCGGTCGAACCTGCCGACAACCTCCCACCCAAGGAGATCACATGTACCACCACCGCTTCACACTGACCCCGCAGCCGCCCGCTCCCCGCCCCGCCCGGATCGTGGCCATCGAGGCTCGCCGCCGCGCCCGC
>DASXZF010000117.1:0-6634 GCA_036502065.1 Gaiellales bacterium | reverse complement strand
TGCCGGTCGTCGTGGTCTCGTTCGAGGGCCAGGATCCGCGCCTGGGCGTGATCGCCGTCGACGAGTACGCGGCCATGGAGCAGGTTGTCTCCCACCTCACCGGCCATGGGCACGACCGGATCGGGTTCGCACATTCCGGCGCGCACGAGGAGTCGGTCGACAACCGTCCGCACGCGCTCACGGTGGCGCTGCGCCGGCGCGGCCTCGAGCCCGTCGCCGAGGACGACGGCGCGACCGCGATCTGCTGCACGAACGACGTGATCGCGATGGCGGTCATGGATCGCCTCGAGGGGGCCGGGCACCGCGTTCCCGACGACGTCTCGGTCGTCGGATTCGACGACATCCCGCTCGCGTCGCATCGCCGCATCGATCTGACCACGGTGCACCAGCCGGCCGAGGAGATGGGCCGGCTCGCGGCCGAGATGCTGCTCTCGGCGATCGCCGCCTCGACCCACGCCGCCCGCAGCGTGGTGGTGCCCGCCGAGCTCGTCGTGCGCGGGTCGTCGGGGCCCGTCCGGAGGGGCGGCTGATGCGCGTCCGCTACGACCACGTCGGCAAGACGTTCGCGGGCGTCGACGCCCTGATCGATCTCGAGCTCGACGTCCCCGACGGCACGTTCCTCGCCCTGCTCGGCCCGTCCGGCTGCGGCAAGACGACGGCGCTTCGGATTCTGGCCGGGCTCGAGGAGCCGACGGCCGGGGCCGTGTTCCTCGGCGACCGCGACGTCACCCGCCTGCAGCCGAAGGACCGCGACGTGGCCATGGTGTTCCAGAGCTACGCCCTCTACCCGCACAAGAGCGTCGCCGACAACATCGCCTACCCGCTGCGCGTCCGCAAGGTGCCCAAGCCCGAGCGGGCCGAGCGGGTCGCCGACGTGGCGCGGATGCTCTCGATCGACGGCCTGCTCGACCGGATGCCGCGCGCGCTCTCGGGCGGCCAGCGTCAGCGCGTCGCCCTGGCCCGCGCGATCGTGCGCGAGCCGCGCGTCTTCCTGATGGACGAGCCGCTCTCGAACCTGGATGCGCAGCTGCGGCTGCAGATGCGGATCGAGATCAAGCGGCTGCAGAAGCAGCTTGGCGTCACCACCCTCTACGTCACCCACGACCAGGTCGAGGCGATGACCATGGCCGACATGGTGGCGGTGATGCACGAGGGCCGGCTCCAGCAGCTGGCGGCGCCCGCCGACCTGTATGCGCGCCCGGTGAACCTGTTCGTCGCCCGCTTCTGCGGATCGCCGCCGATGAACGTGCTCGAGGGCGACGCCGCCGGCGCCGTCTTCACGCACCCCACGGGCACGATCGCGCTCGCGACCGCTGCGGTGCGCGGACCCGTGAAGCTCGGGTTCCGGCCCGAGCACGCCACGATGGCCGCCGCGGGCGAGGCCAACTCGCTGCGGGGCGAGATCTACGTCGTCGAGCCGCTGGGCAACGAGACGCTGATCACCGTGGCGGTCGGCGACGAGCTCGTGAACCTGCGCGCCGCCGCCGGCGTCGAGCCTGCCATCGGCGCGCCGGTGGGCATCGTGCCCGACCGCACCCGGCTGCACCTGTTCGATCAGACCACCGGCGCGGCCCTCGCCGCCGCGCCCGCACACGAGGAGGAGACCGCGTCAACCCGTCAGCCGATCCCCGACCCCTTGCCATCCGAACCGGCCCTCGAACCAGGAGCGTTGCATGAGCGACCACACGACCAGTGAGCGCAGTTCGCGCTCGTACACCCGCCGCCAGATCGTCAAGGGGGCGCTCGGCACCGGCGCGGTGCTCGGCCTGTCCCCGCTTGCGGCCGCCTGTGGGTCGAGCGGGGGCTCGTCCGGCGGCAGCGGCGGCTCCGGCGGCGGATCGATCACCATCGGCACGTTCTCCGACCCGGCCATGGTGCCGTTCCAGCAGACCTTCCTGCCCAAGTTCACCGCCGAGACGGGCATCCATGTCAACTACCAGCAGACCAACTACAACGCCTGGTACCAGAACTCGAAGACCGACGGCCTGCAGAAGACCGGCGCCTACGACATCTACGTGATGGACGACAACTGGGTGCCGGAGTACGCCGCCGGCGGGATCATCCAGAGCATGGACAAGCTCGGGCTCAAGGTGAACCCGGACATCCTCGAGAAGGGCCTCGATCAGGGCTACTGGCCGCCGAAGTCGGGCCCACGGCTGAAGGCGTTCGCGAGCGCGACTCCCGAGCTGTTCGCCCTCGTCATCATCGACGACGTCGAGATCCTCTACTACAACAAGGACTACTTCAGCTCGCCGCCCGTCACGTGGGACGACATCTACACGGTTGCCAAGACCAAGTCGCATCCGCCCAGCCTGTACGGATGGTCGCCGCGCGGCGTCGCCGGCAACCCGATCGTGCAGACCTACCTGCCGCTGCTCAACTCCTACGGCGGCAACTTCGCAAACGACGACTGGTCGCCCGGATTCGCGGGCCCCGAGGGCGTCGGCGCGCTCGAGCGGCTGTTCGAGTTCATCCCCTACATGCCGTCCGGCATCGCCGCGTTCGACACGAGCCAGGAGACCGCGGTCATGCTGCAGGGCCACTGCACGGCCATGACCGAGTACACCGGCACGGCGCATGTGGTCGACGACCCCACCCAGTCCAAGGTGGTGGGCAAGATCGACTTCGCCGCAACGCCGAAGCAGGTCAAGAGCGGCCCGGCCATCGGGACGTTCATCTGCGGCATCGCCTCGGGCGCCAAGAACACCGCCGGCGCGGTCAAGTTCCTCGAGTGGTTCACGTCGAGCAAGGTGCAGAAGGAGTTCGCGGGCGTCGGCAGCGCCGCCGTCACCGGCTCCGCCCTGCGCGATCCGGCGCTCGGCGCCAAGTACCGGTGGCTGCCGGCGATCGCAGACGCGGTCGACAACTCCATCCCCAAGCCGCGCACGCCGGACGAGCCGAAGATGGAGGACCTGCTCGGGACGGCGCTCAACCAGGCGCTCGTCCAGGCCATCTCGCAGAAGTCCGGCTACCAGCAGATCGCCCAGTCGCACCTCACCACCGCGGCGAACCAGATCACCGCCTACCTGAAGCAGCAGGGAACGTACTGAGCCCTGATGCAGCGCGTGGCTGAACCGGAGAAGCGGGTGCGGGACTGGCCGGGGAAGAGATTCCTGGCCAGTCCCTACCTGCTGCTCCTGCCGGCGGCGATCGCGCTCGCCGGCGTGTCGGTGTACCCGCTGTTCTACGGCGTGCGGGCCAGCTTCACGCACTACCTGTACGGGCGCGACTTCGGCCTGAACGGGCTCACGAACTACCGCAACGTCTGGCACGACGAGTTCTTCCGCCAGGCGATGGAGACCACCGCCAAGTACGTGATCATCTGTGTCACGATCGAGACCATCCTCGGCCTCGGCCTCGCCCTGCTCGTCTCGCGTGAGATGCGCTTCGGCGGGCCGATCCGGGTCGGCCTGATCCTGCCGATGACGATCGCCCCCGTCGTCGTCGGGGTGATGTGGCGGCTGCTCTACGACTCGGGCGTCGGCGTCACCGATCCGCTGTTCCAGCTCTTCGGCCTGAGCCCGCCGGACGTGCTCGCGCACAACACGAGCGCGTTCTACAGCGTCGTCCTGGTCGACGTCTGGGAGTGGACGCCGCTGATCTTCCTGATCCTCCTGGCGGGGCTGCAATCGATGCCGCAGGAGCCGCTCGAGGCGGCGCTCGTCGACGGCGCGGGGCGCGTGCGCCTGTTCCTCGACCACACGCTGCCGCTGCTTCGGCCCGTGCTGCTCGTGGCGATCGTCCTGCGCACGATCGACGCCATCGGCACGTTCGACCAGATCTACGTCCTCACCCAGGGCGGGCCGGGCACCGCCACCCGCCTGATCTCGATCTACGCCTACAACACCGCGTTTCTGTTCACCCAGTTCGGGCAGGCCGCGGCGATGCTGATCTCGCTGCTCGTGATGGTGTTCCTGCTGATGATCGTCGCGGTGCGGCTGATGAAGAAGACGGCGACATGAGGCGGCGGCTGCCCCGGGTCGCGCTCTACACGACCCTGCTCGTGATCCTCGGGATCGCGATCTTCCCGTTCTGGTGGATGGTGGACACGTCGCTGAAGCAGCCGGTCGACATCTTCGGCGGCGTCACGCTCTACCCGCGCCATCCCACGACGACGAACTATTCGCGGCTCTTCAACGTGTACCACTTCGGGTCGTACCTCCAGAACAGCCTCGAGGTGGTCACGGTCTCGGTGGCCGTGAGCCTCGCGATCGGCACGCTCGCCGCCTACGCGCTCGCCCGCTTCCGCATGCGGTTCGGCCTGAACCAGTCGGCGCTCGTCGTCGCACTGCTCGTGCGGATGATCCCGGGCATCCTGCTCGTCATCCCGCTCTACATCACGCTCGCGCAGTGGGGCCTGCTCGACACCAAGCTCGGCCTGATCCTGATCTACACCGGCCTGAACACGAGCTTCGTGATCTGGATGATGCAGAGCTTCCTGGCCGAGATCCCGCGCGACATCGAGGAGGCCGCGATGGTCGACGGCGACTCGCGCCTCTCCGCGCTCGTCCGGGTGGTGCTCCCCCTGGCGGCGCCGGGCCTCGCGGCGACCGCGATCTTCAGCGTCATCGCGACCTACAACGACTTCCTGATCGCACTCTCGCTGACGTCGACGCAGAACGCCCAGACGGTGCCGGTGGGCGTCTCGACCCTGATCGGCAAGATTCAGATCGAGTACGGCCCGATGGCGGCGGCCGGGGTGATCGGAGCGCTGCCGATCATGATCTTCGCGCTCGTCGTTCAGCGCCACTTCGTGCGCGGGCTGACGCTCGGAGCGGTCAAGTGAGCACCGTGCGGATGACGACGGCGCAGGCGCTCGTGCGGTTCCTGGCCGTGCAGCGGACCGAGCGCGACGGCGCGACGGCGCCGCTCTTTGCGGGCGTGCTCGGGATCTTCGGCCACGGGAACGTCGCCGGCGTGGGCCAGGCGCTCCAGCAGGACGGCGGGCTGCGCTATGTGCTGCCCCGCAACGAGCAGGCGATGGTGCACACGGCAGTCGCCTACGCCCGGCACCGAAACCGGCTGCAGACGTGGGCGTGCACGTCGTCGGTCGGGCCGGGCGCGACCAACATGGTCACGGGCGCCGCGCTTGCGACGATCAACCGTCTGCCGGTGCTGCTCCTGCCCGGCGACGTGTTCGCGTCGCGGCGGGTGAACCCGGCGCTCCAGCAGCTCGAGCTGCCCGGTGCGCCGGACGCCTCGGTGAACGACGCCTTCCGCCCCGTCAGCCGCTTCTTCGACCGCATCAACCGGCCCGACCAGCTGCCCGCCTCGCTGCTCGAGGCCATCCGCGTGCTGACCGACCAGGCCGAGACCGGCGCGGTCACGATCGCGCTGCCGCAGGACGTGCAGGCCGAGGCGCACGACTATCCGCAGGAGCTCTTCGCCGAGCGGGTGTGGCGCATCCCGCGGCCCGTGCCGGACGCGGCGTCGGTGCAGGCGGTGGCCGATCTGGTGCGGCGCGCGCGGCGTCCGCTGATCGTCGCCGGCGGCGGCGTGATCTACTCCGAGGCGACGGCGGCGCTGCGGACGCTGGCCGAGGCGACCGGGATCCCGGTCGCAGAGACGCAGGCCGGCAAGGGCGCCATGCCCTACGACCACCCCTCGGCCCTCGGCGCGGTGGGCGCGACAGGCACCCGGGCGGCGAACGTGATCGCCCGCGACGCCGACCTCGTCATCGCCGTCGGCACCCGCCTGGGCGACTTCACGACCGCCTCGCGGACCGCGTTCCAGCACCCCGACGTTCGCATCGTCGGCGTGAACGTGGCGGCGTTCGACGCCCACAAGCTCGGAGCGATGCCGCTCGTCGCCGATGCGCGCGCCGCGCTCGAGGCGCTCGCCGTCGTACTGCACGGCCACCGCGTCGATCCGGCCCATGCCGAGGCCGCCGCCGGCCTGAACCGCGAGTGGGACGCCGAGGTCGAGCGGCTCTACGCCGGCGACGCCGGAGCGGCGATGAGCCAGGCGCAGGCGATCGGCGTCGTCAACGGCTCGACCGAGCCCCGCGACGTCGTCGTGTGCGCCGCCGGCAGCATGCCGGGCGACCTGCACAAGCTGTGGCGCACGCGCGACCCCAAGGGCTACCACGTCGAGTACGGCTACTCGTGCATGGGCTACGAGGTCGCCGGCGGGCTGGGCGTGAAGCTGGCCGACCCCGGCCGCGAGGTGATCGTCATGGTGGGCGACGGCTCGTGGCTGATGATGTCGTCCGAGATCGCGACGTCGATCCAGGAGGGTGTGCGCCTGACCGTCGTCCTGATCGACAACCGCGGGTTCGGGTCGATCGGCGGGCTCTCGCGCTCGCTCGGATCCGAGGGGTTCGGCACCGCCTACCGCGCCCGCGGCGCGGACGGGCAGCTGTCGGGGCCGCCGCTCGAGCTCGACCTGGCGGCCAACGCCGCGAGCCTCGGCGCCCGCGGCGTGCGGGTCGGCTCGGCCGCCGCCCTCGCCGACGAGCTGGCCCGGGCGCGCACGGCCGAACACACGACCGTGATCGTGGTCGACTGCGACCCGACGCGCGGGGTCGGCTCGTACGAGTCGTGGTGGGACGTGCCCGTCGCCGAGGTCTCGACGATGCCCGCCGTTGCGGCGGCCCGGGCCGACTACGAGCGTGAGCGCGCCCGCGAGCGCCCGT
>DASXZF010000116.1:0-7836 GCA_036502065.1 Gaiellales bacterium | reverse complement strand
CTGGTGACGGCCGCAAACGCCGCGTCCGCGAACGGCAGCTGGACGTTCATGTCGGCCTCGATGAGGCCGATCTGTACCCCGGCGGCACGCGCCCGGTCCCGCGCCTGGCCCAGGCGGCCGGCGTGCGTGTCGATGCCGGTCGCGCGCGCGCCCGCACGGGCGAGCTCGATCGTGAGCCGGCCGCCGCCGCATCCGAGGTCAAGGACGGCGTCCACCGCGCCCACCGCGGCGACGATCGCGTCGACGCCGAGCGGCGCTCCCGCCGCCCTCCCCGCATCTTCACCAGGTCTACACCGCACGTTCACCCCCGGCGGCGCGTCGGCCGCCATCCTTCGGATTGACACATCCAAAGGGGGATGATGGTCCTAATGTGGATCGCAGGAGTCTGGCTGGGGACGAACGTCGCCGTGGTGGCGGTGCTGGTCGCGCTCGCAGAGCGCGGTCAGCGGCGGCCGCGGACGTCGCCGGCACGGACGGCCGGATAGACCGCGCGCCTCGCGCAGCGGCCCGCCGAGTGGCATGATCGGCGGATGCCGTTTGCGCGGATCGTGGTCGCCATCGACGGCTCGCGGGGAGCCGACCGTGCGCTCACCACGGCGCTCGAGCTGGCCCGGCTGACGGGCGCCGAGATCACGGCGCTCACGATCGAGGGGCCGCTGCCGGCCTACGCCGCCACGATCGCCGAGGTCGACGAGGTCAAGCGCCAGAAGGACCGCTTCTTCGAGAGCGTGGCCGAGGAGGCGCGCGCGCGCGCCGAGCAGGCGGGCGTCGCGATCGCCGTCGAGGTGCGTGCCGGACACGCCGCCGAGCTGATCACGCGCTTCGCCGCCGAGCACGGGGCCGATCTGGTCGTGGTCGGGCACAAGGGCCACTTCCTCGAGGACTACGTGCTCGGCTCGACCGCCGACCGGGTCGCCCACCACGCCCCGTGCCCCGTGATGATCGTGAAGTAGCCGCCGACGGCGATATCGTCCCGGCGTGCACGCGAAGACGACGGTCGGGTGGCCGGGGCAGGCGCGACGGGCCGAGTTCCTCGTGCTCGCCGCCGCGGTGTTCCTCGTCCTGACGACGGCGGCGATGCTGGCGTATCCGGGCGGGGCGAAGTACGCCCTGGCGAGCAACGGCTACCGCTTCTTCCAGAACTTCTTCAGCGACCTCGGCGCGACCAGGACGTACTCCGGGCGCAGCAACACCACCGCGCACGTGCTCTTCATCATCGCCTCGGTCAGCGTCGGCCTGGCGATGATCGGCTTCTCGACGACCTGGCGGACGATCGCCGCCCGCCGCGGCGAGGGCCGGGCGTTCGGCGCGGTCGCCCAGGTGACCGCCGTCATCAGCGGGATCGGCTTCATCGGCGTCGGGCTGACCCCGTGGGATCGCGTGCTCGACGCCCACAACGCGTTCGTCCAGCTCGCCTTCGGGATCCTGCTCGTGTTCGTCCTGTGCCTGCTGGCGCTGCAGCTGCGAAACGCATGGCCGCCCGGGTTCGTGGCGCTGAACGTCATCTACCTGATCGTGCTCGCCCTCTACGTGCTCGTGCTCTTCGCCGGCCCGGGCCTCGGCACGAAGTCTGGGCTCGAGTTCCAGGTGGCGGCCCAGAAGGTCATCGTCTACTCCTCGATCCTGAACCTGGCGGCCCAGGCGGCGGGCATCCGGCGCGAGGCGCGCGCGGCCGACGCTCCGGGAACCTTCGCACCCGATCCCGCGTCTTAAGGGCATGCGCGTTACCTCGCGGCGGCGGTCACGGCGGCGGGCATGTGCGCGGGCTGCGGCCAGGGAGCGGCTGCGCCCGTCGCGACGCATCCGGTGCGGACGGTGGCGGCGCGCATGCCCGCCCCGAGGATGCCGGTGATCGCGGGCGGCTCGGCGGCCGAGCGCACGCTGCTTCGCCGGATCGTGCGCGCGATGTGCCCGGCGCAGATCACGCGCCTGACGATCGCGCCGGCATCGCCGCAGTGGCATCCGGTCCGGCCCGGCGACGTCGGCCTCATGGCGATGACGGCGCCGGTCGCTCCGCACCACGAGAACACGCTCGGCGAGTGGGAGAGCATGGTGGTGGGCGGCGCGTTTCGCGACCGCTCCGCAGCGCTCGGCCTGCCGCGGGTGGTCGTGGTCGGCAATCCGCGCGAGTCGGGGCGTGTGACCGGCGGGCCGATCCACCCGCCCAGCCGGTTGCCCGACTGGCCCGGTACCGGACACGGGTGAAGGCCGCCGCCGCAGCGTCCGGAGCGCGGCTGATCGCGGTGCGCGCCGGCGTCCCCGACGGGTGCTCCGCCATCGTGGCGCTGCAGGTCAGCGATCCCGCGTCGTTCCTGCAGCACCGGCTCGGCCCGCTCAACGACCGTCTGCAGAGGCTCAAGTCGGACGGGACGTTCATCGCCCTGTACCTCCCCGACGGACGGCCGCTCTATTCGGAGGGCGGCTCGACCCGGCTCGACGGCGGCCTGGGCGGCCCCGCCGCCCCCCGGTATGCATCGTGCATCCCGAACCAGATGGAGGGCATCTCGATCGCCCCGCCGCTGCCCTGTCCCAGCGATTCGCGGCCGCCTCCCTCCACACCGCAAACGCCGCCGAAGATCAGGGGCTACGCATCGGGCGGCACCGCTCTCGACGGCGGCTGGAACGGGAAGGCGGGCATCACGGTGCCGTACACCACGGGGGCGACGGGCGCCCGGCTTCGTGCTCGTCACGTACGTCCTCGAGGGCCGCACGTTCCGGCGCGCGCTCCCCGGGGTGGCCCTGAACATCAGGTGCCCACGCGCCGCTACTGGATCAGGTTGACCGCTCGCGCGGCCAGCAGGCCGATCGTCGTCAGCGACGTCAGCGACTCGATCATCATCAGGAGCTTCGCCCAGCGCGAGAGCGGCATCGTGTCGGTCGGGCTGAACGCGGTCGCCGTCGTGAACGACACGAACACGTAGTCGAGGAACTCGGGCCGCCAGGCGGCGTCGTCGGGGTCGCCGGTCGTCATCTGCGGGAACAGGAAGTCCGAGCCGCGCCCGCCCTCTGCCCGCGCCACCAGCCGGCGGTGCGGGCCGCCGCCGTCGAGCTCCCAGTACCACAGGCCGAACGCGATCACGTTCGTGACCCAGATCAGCGCCGCCGAGAGCATCAGCCGCGTGCCGCTCGAGAAGTGGGTCGTGAACAGCAGGTCGATCAGGAACCCGAGCGACGCGATGTTCGCCGCATTGACGACGGCGATCATCCCGATCGCAAGCGTGCGGTGCCAGGTGGGCTCGTCCGGCCGCCGCTGCGGCGCCACGATCATGAGCACCGCCAGCAGCAGGGCCTCGAACACGGGCAGGGCGTACGGCGGTCCGAGCGTCAGCTTGTCGGGCAGGAGCGCCGAGAACAGGATCGCGATGACGACGGCGATCGCCGCCGGCCAGCGCGGCTCGGTCATCGAGTGAAGCGCCTTGCGGGCGGCCGCCTCGGCCGCCTCCTCGCTCCGCCGGATGGCAGCCTCGGCGTCGTGCTTGACCGTGTCGACCCCATGGCGGACCGCGTCGGCGGGGGCGTGGTGAGCGCCGCGCGGGGGCTGCTCGGGCTGGTCTGGCACGTTCGCTCTGGAGGATACTTCCTGCGTCAGCCGGAGCCGGGCGGGCAGCACTCGGCCCGATACCGAGCCGCGAGCGCGCGATCCTCGTCGGTGAGCAGCTGCTCGAGCTGGCCGAGCAGGTCCTCGAGCTCCGGCAGCATGCCGCTCTGCGGGCAGCGCAATCGGAAGATGTCGATCATCCGGCCGTAGTACCAGAGCTGGCTCGCCGCGCCCTGCGAGAACACGTCCCAGAACTCAGGCCCGCGGGCCCGCGCGTCGCGGATCGTGGCGCGCAGGTTCGAGAGCTTGTCGGCCATCGACACGCGCAGGAGCGGCTGCGCGAGATCGCCCTGCGCGTGGGCGAGGTGCTCCAGATGCGCGCACTTGCGCTCCCACCAGTCGGCCTTGGGGACGCCCGGCGCCCGGATGGCATCGCTTGCGCCGCGCACGATCTCGGCCACCGGCTCGCCGAATCGGTGGCGGATGTCCTCGAGCCGCGCAAGCCCTCCGCGATCCTCGACGGCATCGTGAAGCAGGGCGGCGATGGCCTCGTCCTCGCCGCCGCCGTCCTCGAGCACGAGCGCCGCCACCCCCAGCAGGTGGGCGAGGTAGGGCACGCCGCCGACGCCCTTGCGGACATGGTCTGCGTGCAGGATCGAGGCGTAGACGAACGCCTCCTCGAAGCGGCGGCCGAGCATGGCCGAAACGCTATCCGACCGCCCGGCTACCGCGTCGCTACCGCGTCCGCGTGAACCGCTTGACGGCTTCGAGCAGCTCCCGCGTCTTCGTCTCGGCCTCCTCGCGGCTGCCCGACGCGAGCGCTCCGGCCACGCAGTGGCCGGCGTGGTCCTCGAGCAGCTTCTGCGCCAGGCTCTCGAGCGCCGTCGAAACGGCCCCGATCTGGGTGAGGATGTCGATGCAGTAACGCTCCTCCTCGACCATCCGCTCGATCCCGCGCACCTGCCCCTCGATCCGGTGCAGGCGCGCGACCAGGGACTCCTTGTCGCTGACGTAGCCGTAGGTCATGCGGATGCCTCCATCCGATCGGCGGCGCGGACGCCGCGGAACCGGCGCAGGCGCAGCGAGTTGCCGACGACGAACAGGCTCGACGCGGCCATCGCGGCGGCGGCGATCTCGGGCCTCAGGAGCCCGGCGGCGGCGAGCGGCACCGCCGCCACGTTGTAGGCGAACGCCCAGAACAGGTTGGCCCGGATCGTGCGCAGCGTGCTGCGGGACAGGCTGATCGCGTCGGCCGCGGCGCGCAGATCGCCCGAGACGAGCGTGATGTCGCCCGCCTCGATGGCGACGTCGGTGCCCGTGCCGATCGCGAGGCCGAGATCGGCCTGCGCCAGGGCCGGCGCGTCGTTGATGCCGTCGCCCACCATGGCGACCACCTCGCCGCGGGCCTGCAGCCGCCGGATCTCGTCCGCCTTGCCCTCGGGCGAGACTCCGGCGACCACGCGGTCGATCGCGACCTCGCGCGCGATGCGCTCGGCGGCCTCGCGGCTGTCGCCGGTCATGAGCAGCGGCACGAGGCCCATCCGCCGCATCTCGGCCACCGCCGCGGCGCTCGTGGGGCGCACGGCCTCGCGCACCGTGAGCGTCCCGCGCGCGGCGCCGTCCCAGGCGACGGTGATCCCGTCCGTCCCGCGTCCGACCTGCACCTCGTGACCCTCGACCTTGCCCCGCACGCCCGCGCCCGGCTCGTTCCGGAAGCCCGTGACGGCCGGGAGCGCGCCGAGCTCGGCGCGCGCGGCCGTCGCCACCGCGTGCGCGATCGGGTGCTCGGATGCGGCTTCGACCGCGCCGGCCAGCCGCAGCACCTCGGCCCGCGAGGCGCCGTCGATCGACGTCACCGTCTCGAGCACCATCCGGCCCTCGGTGATCGTGCCGGTCTTGTCGAGGACGATCGTGGCGACGCGACGGGTGCGCTCGAGCACCTCGGGCCCGCGGATCAGGATGCCGAGCTGCGCCCCCCGGCCCGTGCCGACCATGAGCGCCGTCGGTGTGGCCAGGCCGAGCGCGCACGGACAGGCGATGATCAGCACCGAGACCGCAGCCGTGAACGCCGTGGCGGCGGACGCTCCGGCGACCAGCCAGCCGGCCAGGGTCGCCAGCGCGATCACGATCACGGCGGGCACGAACACCGCCGAGACGCGGTCGGCCAGCCGCTGCACCGGCGCCTTGCCCGACTGGGCCTGGTCGACGAGCGCGGCGATGCGGGCGAGTGCGGTGTCGGCGCCGACCCGCGTGGCGCGCACGACGAGCCGCCCGTAGGTGTTCACGGTCGCGCCGGTCACCTGTGCGCCCGCTGCGACCTCGACCGGGACGGGCTCGCCGGTCAGCATCGACTGGTCGACGGCGGACGCACCCTCGACCACGACGCCGTCGGTGGCGATCTTCTCGCCGGGGCCGGCGACGAAGCGGTCGCCGACGACGAGCTCCGACACCGGGACGACGGCCTCGCCGCCCGCCCGCAGCACGCGCACGTCGCGCGCGCCCAGCTCGAGCAGCGCCCGGATCGCATCGCCCGACCGGCGCTTGGCGCCCGCCTCGAGAGAGCGGCCGAGCAGGATCAGGGTCGTGACGACCGCGGCGACCTCGAAGTACGTGTCCACGTCGAGGCCGGCGACAAGGACGACCGCCGACCACGTCCAGGCGGCGAGCGTCCCCATCGAGATCAGCGTGTCCATCGACGCCGCCCGGTGACGCGCGCTCTGCAGCGTCGAGCGGTGGATCCCCCAGCCCGCGTAGAAGACGACCGGCGTCGAGAGCGCGAGCGCCGCCCACTGCCAGTGCGCGAAGCGCAGCTGCGGCGCCATCCCCAGGAGCGCGACCGGGATGGTCAGGAGCACGGCGGCCGCGAGCCGCCGGCGCAGCGCCGACTGCGGCTCGTCGTGATGGTGGTGGCCGCCGCCCGGGCTGGGAGGAGCCGCCGGCGCGGCGGTGTAGCCGGTCGCGTCGACGGCGCCGACCAGCCGATCGATCGTGACCTCGGGCGAGCAGCGCACTGTGGCCTGCTCGGTCAGATAGTTGACGCTCGCCGTCACACCCTCGACGCCGTTCAGGCCGCGCTCGACCCGGGCCGCGCACGAGGCGCAGTGCATGCCCGAGATGTCGAGCCGAAGCTCGGTGTCGTGTGCGCTGCGCGTCTCGGCGGACATGATCGTAATACCCCTTAGGGGTATCGTAGCGCCGGCGTGGGCGATAGCGTGTCCCCATGCCGGCCGCCGAGCTCCGAAGCGCGATGCCCGCCGATGTCGTCGTGCGGGAGCCCTCGGCCGCCGACCTGGTCGACGCGACCGAGCCCCGCGGCCTGCGCGGACACGCCGATGCCGTCGCCGAGCCGCGCACCGCCGAAGGGGTCGCCGCCGTCATGCGCTGGTGTTACGAGCGCGGTGTTCCGATCGTGCCTCGCGGTGGCGGGACGGGCTACGCGGGCGGCGCTGTCCCGACGGAGGGCGGCGTCGTGCTCTCGCTGGCGCGGATGACGACCGTGCGCGCCTTCGACCCTCTGCTCTGGAGGATCCATCTCGAAGCGGGCGTGCACACCGCGGAGCTCCAGCGGATCGCCCGCGAGAGCGGCGTCCGGTTCCCGCCGGATCCCGGCGCCGCCGAGTCATCCCAGATCGGCGGGAACATCGCGACGAACGCGGGCGGCCCGCACGCGTTCAAGTACGGCGTGACCGGCTCGTGGGTGACGGGGCTCGAGGTCGTCGTCCCGCCCGGCGATGTGATCCACGTCGGCGGCGCGGCGCGCAAGGACGTGGCCGGCTACGACCTGCGCCGCCTGATCGTCGGATCCGAGGGCACGCTCGGCGTGATCACGGCCGCGTGGCTGCGCCTGATCCCGTCCGCGGAATGCGCCCTGCCGGTGATCGGCCTCTACCCCACCGTCGCCGCCGGCTGCGCCGCGATCGAGGCGGCCATGGCGAGCGGGATCGTGCCGGCCGCGATCGAGTACCTGGACGCTGCCACCATGCGCCACGTCGCCCCGACGTTCCCGATCGCCGTCCCCGCCGAGTCGTTCGCCGTGATCGCCGAGGCCGACGGCTCGCGGGCCGAGGCGCTCGCGGGCCGCGCGGCGCTGCGCGAGGCGCTCGCGCAGGACGCGGTCGCCGTCCACGCGCCCGACGATCCCGCCGCCGTTGCCGAGCTCTGGCGCTGGCGCGGCAGCGTCTCGCTGGCCGTCACGACGATCCGCGGGAGCCGTGTGAGCGAGGACGTCGTCGTCCCGCTCGACCGGCTTGCGGAGGCGATCGACGCGACAATCGCGATCGGCGCCCGGCATGGCCTCG
>DASXZF010000115.1:0-7812 GCA_036502065.1 Gaiellales bacterium | reverse complement strand
GTCGCGACTCACCGCCGAGCATCTTCGTGCGCGCGCTCGAGAGGTAGAAGACCACGTAGTCGGTGACGATGCCGAGGACGAGCGCGACGAGCAGCGGCCGCAGCAGCGAGGGCTGATCGAGGCCCGCCTTCTGCGCGAACTGCGCGATCGCCTGCTGCACGAGCGTGTAGGCAGTGCCGACGGCCGCGAGCGTCAGAAGCGGCGCGCCGGGCGAGCGGAAGCGCAGGCCGACGAGGAGCGCGGCCAGCGCGGCCGTGGCGAGCTCGATGACGGGCAGCGCGTCGTCGACGAGGCTGCCCTCGTGCAGCTCGGCCGGGTAGATGCCGGTGACCCGCGGAGACGGGCCGCCGTCGCGGGCCGCCGCCTGGTAGCGATCGACGAGCGTCTGGCGCTCGGCCGTCGACATCGCGGCCGGCGTGGCCAGGTAGGTGATCGCCGTCGTTCCGGTCTCCCGCGAGCCCGGTACGACCCCGGCGGCGTTTACGACCGGGAGCGCGATCAGCCCGGCGTGCGAGCGCAGCGTGCGCCGGTCGGTGCGAAGCGCATGCGCATAGATCCCGGCGACGGCCGTCGTGGAGAGACCGCGCGGATCGCGCTGGACGATGGCGGTCTCGGACGAGAGCGGCACCCGGAAACGGTGCAGGGCGAGCGCGTCTGCGCGCAGCGCGGCGGAGTGGGGCGGGACGAGCGCCACGAGCGAGTCGGGCGCCTGCGCCGGCGCGGGCACCACGACCGCGACGTAGACAGCGGCGGCGATCCAGCCGAGCAGGATCGGCCAGCGCAGCGTGACGACCGTCCATGCGTAGGCGCGTGCGACCGGTCCGGCGGTGACGGGGACGTCGTTCATCGCGGTACTCATGCCCCAGTGTGACACCCGGCAACCGATCGGCCCGGTGCTCGATAGGCTGGCGGCGTCGTGATCGAGCCGTTCTCGTTCCATCTCCCGGTGCGGATCAGGTTCGGCGAGGGCGCGATCGCCGGCCTGCCGGACGCGCTCGCGGAGCTGCACGCGACGACGGTGATCGCCGTCGTCGAAGCGCCCGTCGCCGGCCTGCCGACGGTCGCCGAAGCCGTCGCGGGCCTCGACGTGTTCCGCAAGGAGCCGGGCGAGCCCACCGTCGCGCTCGTCGAGGAGCTCGCCGAGCGCATGCGTGCCGGGCGTCCGGACGCTGTCGTTGCGATCGGCGGCGGCTCGGCCCTCGACATCGCCAAGGCCGCCCGGGCGGCGTACACACAGGGCGTGCCCTTCGCGCGGCTGCTCTCGGGCGAGGTGCCGGTCACCGCCCCCGCGATTGGCCTCGTCACGGTGCCGACCACCGCGGGGACGGGCTCGGAGGTGTCGGGCGGGGCCGTGGTGGTCGACCGCGCGTCGGGCCGAAAGCTCGGCGTCGCCTCACCGCTCATGCGCGCCCAGCACGCGCTCGTCGATCCCCTGCTCACGCTGGGCCTGCCGCCCGCGGCGACCATGCAGACCGGGGCCGACGCACTGGCGCAGGCGATCGGCGGCGTGATCGTCCGAAACGGCAACCCCGGCTCGGTCGCGCTCGGTCTCGAGGCCTGCCGGCACGTCGCCGCCGGCCTGGGGCCGGCCGTTGCGGATGGAAGCGACCGGGCGGCGCGGACGCGGCTCTGCCTGGGCAGCATGACCGCCGGTCTTTCGATGAACCTGTCCGATTGCGGCGCCGACCACGCGCTCGGCCACGCCCTCGGCGGCCGGCTCGGGCTGCCGCACGGGCTCGCCGTCGGGCTCGTCCTGGCCGAGACGCTCGATGTCGACCGGCAGGCGTGCGCGGGGGCGCTCGAGCGGGTGGCCGATGCGCTCGGCGAGCCGCCGGGAGGGCCCGCCGATGGGTCGCGCGCGGTGCGGGCGGTACGCCGGATCCTGGCGGCGGTCGGGTTCCCGACCTTCGCCCAGGCGGGGGTCGGTGAGGGCGACATCGCCGATCTCGTGCCGCTGGCCCTGGACGACTACTGCCTCACGGTGAGCCCGCACACCTGGAGCACGGCCGACGTCCGGGGCGCCTATGATCACGCCCTCGCGATGGGAGTGAGCAGGTCATTCTCCAAGGAATGAGTGGTACGTTTCGCACGGTCCGTCGGACGGCTTCGGGGGAAACCATATGAGGATTCGATTCGAAAACCACGATCTGGACACTGAGGCCTGCGGACAGTTCATCGACCTCACCGACGACGTGGCCAAGGTGGTCGAGCGCAGCGAGGTGCGCGACGGCATGGCGGTCGTGTACTCCCCCCACACCACCTGTGCGGTGCTGATCAACGAGCGCGAGAGCGGGTTCATCGAGGACTTCCGCCAGATGCTCGACACGATCGCCCCGCGGGACGGCATCTACTACCGCCACGACGACCTCTCGATCCGCACCGAGGGGCTCGAGGGCGACCCCCACACGGTGCCGAACGGCCACTCCCACTGCCGCGCGGCGCTGATGGGGTCGGCGTCGCAGACCATTCCGGTCATCGACGGCAAGCTCACGCTGGGCAAGTGGCAGAAGATCTTCTTCTGCGAGCTCGACCGGGCCCGGCAGCGCAAGGTCTTCATCCAGGTCATCGGCGAGGAGTGACCCTCCCGCAGGTGCTCGAGCGGTCGGCGGGCACCGTCGCGCCCGCCCTGCGCAGCGCCGCCGACCGGCTCTCACCCGCGATGCGCGCGGTGATCGGCTATCACCTCGGCTGGCTCGACGCCGAGGGCAACCCGGCCGATCGAAGCGGCGGAAAGACGGTGCGCGCGACGCTCGCCCTGCTCTCGGCCCAGGCCGCGGCCGGCAGCGCCGGAGACGGCATGCCGGGAGCGGTCGCGGTCGAGCTCGTGCACACCTTCTCGCTGCTCCACGACGACATCATGGACGACGACGCCGAGCGCCACCATCGCCCGGCGGCGTGGGCGGTGTTCGGGCGGGCGCGCGCGATCCTGGCCGGCGACGCGGTGCTCGCGCTTGCCTTCCGCGAGCTCCTGTCCGCGGAGTCGGCGCATCGCGTCGCCGCGGTCGAGGCGCTGGCCGACGCGACCGGCCGCCTGATCGACGGCCAGGCCGCCGACCTCGATCTCGAGGGCCGGATGGACGCGACGCCCCAGGAGTGCACCGACATGTGCGCGGGCAAGACCGGGGCGCTGCTCGAGTGCTCCGCGTCGATCGGCGCGCTTCTGGCGGGCGCGGGCGACGACGTCGTTGCGCCGCTGCGCGCGTTCGGCGCCCATCTGGGGCTGGCCTTCCAGGCCGTCGACGACCTGCTCGGGATCTGGGGCGACCCGGCGCTGACCGGAAAGCCGGTGCACGGCGACCTGGCCCAGCGAAAGACCTCGCTGCCCGTTGCGATCGCCCTCGCCTCCTCCGCCTCCGAAGCGGGCGGCCTGCGCGATCTGCTCGCCCGTCCGCATCTGGACGCGGCCGGCCTGGCGGCGGCAGCCGGCCTCGTCGAGGCATGCGGCGGCCGAGACGGCGCTGTCGTCCGGGCGCGCGAGCAGCTCGCGCTGGCGCTCGGGGCGCTCGAGTCGGCGCCGATCGCGGCCGGCCCACGGGCAGAGATGGCGGCCGTGGCCCGCTTCGTCGCGGCGCGCGACTTCTAGGCAGCAGATCTAGGCGGCCGCGGCGCCGGGCCGCTGCCAGCCCGGGCGGGGCCCGGCGAGATCGTCCACAACCTCGCGAGCGGTCATGCCCTCGCAGATGTGCACGGGCACGCCGTAGTCGGCGAGCTCGAGCGCCATGGCCTCGAGGCCGCGCAGCCGCCGCCGGTTGATGTGCACCTCCGGCACCCACAGGTCGGCCGGGTACGCCCGCTCGGCCCGCCATCCGCGCGAGCCCGCGACCACCTCGCCCCAAAGCGACACGCGGCCGACGACGCGATGCACGATCCGGCGGCCCGCGACCGACGGCACGTAGGCGGCCAGGTCGCCCGGCCGCGAGACGGCGTGCACGCCGCAGCAGCAGCGCACGGCCGGCGCCGCGTGCTCGGGCGGCAGCAGCCGCCACGGGCGCATGAGCTCGCGCCGGCGCGCATCGCACGCGGCCTCGAGCTCGCGTCCGGGTCGCCACACCGTCGGGTAGACGGGACTCATCAGGCGCGCCTTGCCGCCGTCCACGACGACGAACCACAGCCGCCAGCCGCGGACGGGCTCACACAGATCGGGTGCCGCGCCGGGAGTGCGCGGCAGTCCGGTTTCCACAGGCGCCCCTTCTGTCTCGGATACCCGGGATCCGCCTCCGATGGTAGCGTGGGTGCGTGCTCAGCGTCCGCGCGGGGGCGTTGGGATGGGCGCAGCAGCCGGCGGGGCAAGCCGTGCTCGACGTGTAGCGCGGCACGACCGTCGGCGTCGGGCCGGTCCGGCTCACCCGCTGCCGATACGGGACCCGCCGCCGCTTCTACTGGATGCAGCCGTGGGTGCGCATCGCCGGTCGTGGTGTGTTGTGGCAGCAGGCCGGCTTCGGCAACACCGAGGTCGACGAGTGGATCTCTTCGACGCTGCCCGGCGGGCGGCGCTCGCCGGCCGTCTACACCACCGACTGTGGCACGGGCGGCAGGCCGCTTGGCCCGATCGCGACGGGCGCCCTCGTGTACTCGGTGTTCAGGCCCACGACCGACGCGGGCTGCGATCTGGGCCACGCGTCGTCTTCGCCTACCCGGGCTCGAGCGTGGTCTGGAACGTGCGCACGAATGTCGTGCACCGGCTGCGGTTGACGCCCGCCCCGCACAACCTGAGCGCAGACGGGCGCATGGTCGTTTGGAACACGGGGCATACGATCCGCGGCGCGACGCTGCGGGCGCTGTCCTAGGGGCCCTCGCCGGCCACCCAGAGCAGGCACGACGCCCGCCGGCGGATGCGCCGCACCATGCGCGCGAAGGTGCGCGGGCGCAGGCGCGAGCGGTCGGGGCCGAACACGAGCAGCCCGGCCTCGCGCTCGCCGGCGACCTCGAGCAGCGCATCGACCGGGTGCGGGCTGCGCACCCGCAGGTGCTCGACGGTGAGGCCGAGTGCGATCGCCTGGTCGACGCGCTCGCGGATGCACGCGCGGTCCTCCTCGAGCTCGGTGTCGGCGTGGCGGGTCGCGATCGACTGCGGCCACAGCGGCAGCTCGACCACATCGACCACGATCAGCGTCGCCTGCGACTCGAGCGCCGCGCCGAGCGCGACGCCGAACGCGTCGGGCTCGAACGGCACCGCAGTCGTCGCCAGCACCACCGGCCGCGTGCGGGAGTCGCGCACCGCTGCGGGCGCGGGAGTCGGCGCGGCCGGCCGGTCGCGCAGCTTCACAGCTCGCCCTCGGCCTTGAGCGTCCAGGTGCGCTGCAGCTCGAGCACGCGGCGGTGGTAGCGGCTGCGCATGATCGGGCGCACGTACATGAACCAGAGGAGCAGGATGAACGGCAGGCCGATGAAGAGCTGGAACTGCTGCGCGGTCAGCGCGAGCAGGAGCACGAAGCCGGCCACCACCGACACCCCGGCGTACCCGACGATGCGGTAGCGCCGCCGCAGCGACTGGATGGCGTCGTAATCGGCCGCGGGGATCGACCTCGTGTCGTAGGTGCGCCCGCAGGATGCGCACGTCCACCGCTCGCCGTAGGCCACCAGGGCCTCGGCTCCGCAGTCACAGCGCAACGTGATGCGCGGGGCAGCCACCGGAGGGATCTTCGCGGATGTGTGGAAGCTTCCGCAAGCGCCTCGGAAGATCGTGAGAAAAATCTCTTGACCGAGACCAGCGATTCCTGTTTCATCGGCGGTCCCTCATCCGCTCATAGGCCAATTCCGGGAGGTTTTCATGGCCGTAGCCGCAGTCGAGGAACGGGAGCTCCTCAAAACCATCAGCTGGTTCGACGGGTTCGTCGTGGCCCTGGCGAACCCGAGCTTCCTGATCACCGGGCTGGGTGGTTCCGTGATCGGCCTGGGCGGCTGGGGTGCGGTGATCCTGTGGACGGCGTCCGTGTGCATCGGGGCGCTGCACAACTACGTCTACTCCGAGCTCGCCTCGATGTTCCCGAAGCTCTCGGGCGGCATCGCCATCTACGCCCACGAGGCGTGGAAGAAATACCTGTCGTTCGTCGGCCCGCTGGCCGCCTTCGGCTACTGGATCGGCTGGTCGGTGGTGCTGTCGGCCACGGGCATCGTGGTCGGCTTCCTGATCCAGGCCCAGTTCTACACCTCGTCGGCGACGTCGGGCTTCTGGAACGCGCACGGCCATCTGCTCGGGAGCCATCTTCCGCTCTACTTCAACTTCCCGGTCGCGCTGACGACGATCATCATCCTCGCGATCTGGACGTTCAACGTGCTCGGGATGCGCCCGGCGGTCTGGGTCGGCTACGTCACCGGCGGCCTGCTCCTGATCCCGCTCGCCGTGATCATGTTCCTGCCCTACGTGACCGGCGACTGGCACTCGAGCAACCTGCACTCGGCCATCAACTGGCACTCGATCGGCGGGAACGACGGCATCAAGCTCGTCATCGTGTGGCTGTACGTCATGTGCTGGTCGTCGTACGGCATGGAGTGCTGCGCCACGTTCGCGCCGGAGTACCACGACACCGCCCGCGACACCGGCAAGGCGCTGCGCATGGCGGCCATCTTCGGCGTGATCGTCTACGCCCTGCTGCCGCTCGGCGCGGTGGGAACGTTCGGTGACAAGAACGTCACGACCGACAACTTCCTCGGCAACTTCTACGCCACCACGTTCCACGACATCCTCGGCACCGGGACGGGGCTCGCGATCATCCTGCTCTGCGCCGGCATCGTGCTCGCGATGAACACGGCGACGGCAGACGGGTCAAGAGCGCTCTACGGCATCGCCCAGGACGGCATGACCATCCGCTGGCTGGGGAAGCTCAACCGGTTCCACGTGCCGGCGAACGCGATGACCGTGGACGCGATCCTGAACATCGCGCTGTTGTTCACCTACGGATCCGACCCGATCGGGGCGCTCAAGATCCTGGTGTTCTCGAACCTCGGCTACGTGCTGTGCCACGTGCTCGCGACGTCCGGGTTCATGTTGCTGCGGAAGGACCGGCCCAACTGGCCGCGGCCGATCAAGGTCAACTCGCTGTGGGTTGCGATCTGCGCGGCGTTGTTCGTGTTCGACCTCGTCCTGCTGATCTTCGGCGCGGCCAACGTCGGCCTGGCGTACGGGGCCAGCACGCGCTCGACGCTCGTGCCCTCGCTTGCGATCCTCGTGATCGCGCTCGGCCTGTACGTCTACCGCGTGGTCGTCCAGGAGAAGCAGCCGCTGCGGCTGCGCATCCCCTCGCCGACGATGCCCGAGGAGGAGCCGTCCGTGGGCGGCACTCCGTCGGTCTGATGTACGCATGAGAACTGGGGGCCGGCTCACCGAGAGCCGGCCCCCCGTTTGCGTTCTCGAGTCTCAGCCGCCGTTCGAGGAGGCGCCGGCCTCGGCCAGCAGCTGCTCGGCCAGCTCGCGCTTCTGGTCGGCGGTCATCTTCTTGAACTCGTTCTCGAGCGCCCGCCGGTTGATCACCTGGTTCCAGTAGTCGAGCGACTCCATCCCCAGGAGCGCGGTCTTGCCCACGAACTGGCGCAGCACCTCATTCGTCGGGCCCATGACCCAGCCGGCCTTGCCGTCGCGCAGGTAGCGCTCGAGCTGCAGCGGCTGCTTCTTGAACCCCGTGCCGCCGCAGCAGTGCAGCATCTTGTCGACGACATGGGCGACGTTCTTGGCCGCGTTGAACTTGATCTGCCACAGCCAGTGGAGGTAGTTGCCGCGGGCCAGGTCGCCCACGGCCGGGTTCGTCTGCGAGCCGTCGGTGACCTTGTCGAGCGCCTGCGCGACCGAGAACACGAACATGCGCGAGGCGTTCG
>DASXZF010000114.1:0-1612 GCA_036502065.1 Gaiellales bacterium | reverse complement strand
CCCCACCGCTCTCGCGTTAGCATCGGCCCCGTGAGCGACCCGGCTGCCGAAGACCCCCTTCCCGACGATCCCCTCCCCGCCTACGCCGTCGGCGGCAGAGCCGTGCAGACGCTTGCGGGCGCGCGACCGTGGCCGGAGGGCGTGAGCAGCGAGTGGGCGCTCGGCGGCTCGACCGGCCGGGGTGCCCGGGTGTGCGTCGTCGACAGCGGCATCGAGGCCGGGCATCCGCTGGTGGGCGAGGTCGCCACCTCGGTGGCAGTTTCGATCGTCGATGACGAGGTCAGGATCAAGCCGGACACGCTGGGCGACCTGTGCGGCCACGGCACGGCCTGCGCCGGGATCATCCGCCAGCTCGCACCCGACTGCGAGCTCGCGAGCGTGCGCGTCCTCGGCGAGGGCTTCGTCGGCAGCGGGCCGGTGCTCGTGGCCGGCCTGCGCTGGGCGATCGAGCAGGGCTACGACGTGATCAACATGAGCCTCTCGACGACGAAGCGCAAGTTCGTCGAGGAGCTGCACGACCTGGCCGACGCCGCGTACTTCCGCCGGAGCATCGTCGTCGCCTCGGCGCACAACATGCCGGTCGCAAGCTATCCGTGGCGGTTCTCGTCGGTGATCTCGGTCGCGAGCCACGACCTCGACGACCCGCTCGCCTACTACCGCAACCCCGACCCGCCGGTTGAGTTCTATGCTCGCGGGGTGGACGTGACGGTCGCGTGGATGGGCGGGGCGCGCATGCGCTCGACGGGGAACAGCTTCGCGACGCCCCACATCACGGGCATCTGCGCGCTGATCCGGGCCAAGCACCCCGACCTGACCCCCGCCGAGGTAAAGACGCTGCTCGGCCTGACGGCGGCGAACGCCGGGGTCGAGGATGGCTGAGGCCGACGCCCGTCTGCGCGACGCCGTCGCGGCCGGGGTGCTGGCCGACGACGCCACGCATCGCGCGCTGCTCGGGTCGATCGTGCAGGTCGCACGGGCGATCTTCGGCGCCCGCGCCGCCAGCGTGCTCCTGCTCGACGAAGAGACGAACGAGCTCGTGTTCGAGGCGGTCGTCGGCGAGGGCGAGGACACGCTCGTCGGCCGGCGCTTCCCGGCCGGCACCGGCATCGCCGGATGGGTGCTGAACACGCGTCAGCCGCTCGTCCTCTCCGACGTCGCCGCCGACCCCCGCTTCTCGACCGACACCGCCAAGTCGACCGGCTTCGTGCCGAGCGGGATCATGGCGGTGCCGCTCCTGCACGGCGAGGAGGTGCTCGGCGTGCTCGAGGTGCTCGACCGGCCTGCGAACGCACGCTTCCGGATCGAGGAGGTCGACCTGCTCGGGCTCTTCGGCATCCAGGCGGCGGCCGCGCTCGCGCTCCTGCGCCGCGCCCGCCTGGCCGCTGCGGCCCTCTCCGGCGGTGGCGGCGACCTGCGCGCGCTCGCCCAGATCGCGGGCCGGCTGGCCGAGCGCGGCGACGACGACACCGTCGCCGCGTTCCTGCGGTCGCTCGACGCCCTGCTCGAGCGCTCCGCGCCGTCGTGACCATCGAGCTGCTCTACTGGGAGGGCTGCCCGTCGTACCCGCAGGCGCTGGCCGAGCTTCGCGAGGCGCTCGCCGGGCTGGGCCGGC
>DASXZF010000113.1:0-7625 GCA_036502065.1 Gaiellales bacterium | reverse complement strand
CCTCGGCATCGTCACCGACTACGTCGTCTTCTACCTCTCGAGCGCGCGCACGAAGATGCTCGGCGGTGAGTCGCGACTCGACGCCGCCCGGCGCGCGACCGCCGAGACGACGCCGATCGTGCTCGCCGCCGGCGCCATCCTGGCCACGGGCCTGGCCGCGCTCGAGGTCGCCCGGGTGCGCGCGTTCCAGGAGCTCGGGCCCGGGCTCGCCCTCGCGGTCGCCGTGGCCGTCGCGGTCGCGGTCACGCTCGTGCCCGCCGCGCTTGCGATCTTCGGGCGCATGCTCTTCTGGCCCCGCATCCCCGCAAACGAGCATCTGCGCGAATGGGAGGCGGCGCGCGCAGCCCCGCGTAACTGGACGGCGCGGCTGATCGCCCACCGCTCGGTCGCCGTCCTGGTCGGGGCCGCCTGCGTCGCCGGGCTCGGCCTCGCGGCGGTGCAGCTCGGCGGCACCCGCCTGGGCGTCACCGCAATCTCGGGGCTGCCCGCCCAGGCGCAGGAGCGGGTCGCAGCGACGGCGGCGGGTCAGGGCTTCCAGCCCGGGATGCTCGCACCGACCCAGGTGATCGTCACAGGTCGCGGCGTCGCCGCCGACGACGCCGGACTCGCGGCGCTCGCGGCCGAGCTCGGCCGGCAGCCCGGCATCGCAGCGGTCGTCGGCCCCGCCGACGTGCCGTTCGAGCACGGCCTGGGCGTGCTCACATCGCCCTCGGGCAACGCCGCCCGGTTCGTGGTCGCCTACGGCTCGGATCCCTACGGAGCGACGGCGATCGATCAGTCCCGGACGTTGCGATCGCAGCTGCCCGCGCTGGCGGCGCAGGCCGGGCTGCGCGGCGTGCGCACGACCGTCGCGGGCGACACGATCGTGGCTGCCGACACCGTCACCGCCGTCCGCTCTGACCTCGTGCGCGTCGTGGTGGCCGTGCTCGCGATCAACCTGCTTCTGCTCATGGTGTTCCTGCGCGCGGTGATCGCGCCGGTGCTGCTCGTCGCCGCGAGCGCGCTCTCGGTGGCCGCGGCGCTCGGGATCACGAGCGTCGTCTTCCAGAAGCTGCTCGGCCACCACGAGCTCACCTACTACGTGCCCTTTGCCGCCGGTGTCCTGCTCGTCTCGCTCGGGTCCGACTACAACGTCTTCGTGGCCGGGCGGATCTGGCAGGAGGCGCGCGTGCGGCCGCTGCGCGACGCGCTTCGGATCGCCCCCGCGCGCACGACCGCCGCGATCCGCACCGCCGGGATCACGCTCGCCTCGAGCTTCGGCCTGCTCGCGATCGTCGACGTGCGCGCGTTCCGCGAGCTCGCATTCGCGATGGCCGTCGGCATCCTGCTCGAGACATTCGTGGTGCGCCCGCTGCTCGTGCCGTCGCTGCTCTCGCTTGTGGGCGAGGCCGGCGGCTGGCCCGGCGGGCACCTCGCCCGCGGCCGGAGGCTCGCCGCCGATGGCGACTGAGGCACCGGGCGCCGAAGGCACCGCCGGGGTCAGATCGGCTCCGCTCACCCTTGCCCTCGCCATCGCAGTCGCCACGGTGCTGGCCGACTCCTCGGTGGTGGTGCTCGCGCTGCCCGACCTGCTCTCGGCGCTGCACGTCTCGATCGAGCGGGTCGCATGGGTGATCACCGCGTTCAACCTCGCCCTGGCCCTGGCCGCCCTGCCGGCGGCGCAGCTGGCCGCCCGGGCAGGCGCGGCGCGGGTGACCTGCGCGGGCCTCGCCGGCTTCGCGCTCGCCTCGGCGGTCTGCACGGTGGCCGGGAGCATCGACGTCCTGCTCGCCGCGCGCGTCGTGCAGGCCGTGTTCGGTGCGGCCGTCGTGTGCGGTGCGCTCGCGCTGCTGCCGAAGCTCGCGGGGACGCAGGCCCGCGGCCTGGCGGTCTGGGCGGCCGCGGCCGCGGCCGGCGCCGCGGCGGGGCCCGCCGCCGGCGGCGCCCTCACCCAGGCGTTCACCTGGCGGGGCGTGTTCGCAGCCCAGGTGCCGCTCGCACTCGTGCCGCTCGCACTGCTCGTCCACGGCCGCGTGCGCGACCCGGAGCGCACGGCGGGCGGGCGCGTGTGGCCGCGGCCCTGGCCCAATCTCGCCCTCGCGCTCGTGTCGGCCGCGCTCACAGCCGCGCTGTTCCTGCTCGTGCTGATGCTTGTCCGCGGGTGGGGCCTCGACCCGCTGGCCGCCGCGGCGGTGCTGTCGGTGATCCCGGTCGCGGCGATCGCGACGAGCGCGTTTCTGAAGCCGGCCGCGACGGCGCCCGCGCCGGTCGCCGCCGGCGTGATCCTGATCGCGGGCGGACTGGCGGCGCTCGCCCTGGTGCCGTCGGCCGCGGTCGTCTGGACGCTCGTGCCGCAGGCGCTGATCGGCGCCGGCCTCGCGCTCACCCTGCCGGGCCTGACCCACACCGCCCTCGCGGGCGCAGGGCCCGCCGCGATCCACGGCGGCTGGACGATCGCCGCCCGGCACGCGGGCGTCGTGATCGGCCTGGTGATCCTGACGCCGATCTTCACCACCGACCTGGTCACGCAGCAGGCCGCCGCGGAGCGGTCGGGCACCTCGCTCGTCCTCAACTCGAAGCTGTCGCTCGATGCCAAGCTGCGCCTCGGCGACGCGATCGATCGCAGCCTGCACCAGACCCAGAACCGGCTGCCCGACCTCAGGCCGGCCTTCCGCGCCCAGCACCCCTCGGCCGCCGACCGGCCGACCTACGAGCAGCTGCGCGCCGCGCTCACCGGGCAGGTGCGGCGGGCGGCGACTCACGCCTTCTCGCGCGCGTTTCTGGTCGCGGCCGGCATCGCGCTGCTCGCGCTCGCCGCGCTCGCGCCGGGGTGGCGGGAGGCGGCGACGTGACGGCGCTGCGATGGCCCGTTGCCGCGCTCGTCGCGGCGGTCGGGCTCGTCGGCGCCTACATCGCGCTCGGCGGGCGCGACTACGCCCCGGCGAGCGTGCCCAGCCCGTGCGCGGCCCGCCACTGGCACAACGTCTCGAGCTTCGGCGACCTCGAGAACGAGGTGGCGCTCTCGGCCCTCGACGGCGCCGCGTGTCGCCTGCACGTGTCCCAGCCGACCCTGGCGCTCGCCTTCACGAGCACGGGCCGGCTGCAGCAATTCGCCAACCGCCGCGGGCTCTCGACGCTCGAGGTCGCCGACGCCGCCCGGGCCGGGCTGCTACGGGCCATCTCGGACGGGCGCGCCTCGGGGGCGATCAGCGCGGTCGAGGGGCTCCTGCTCCACGCCGCCTTCGAGCACATCCCGCGCGATCAGCTGATACGGCTGGTGCGCGGGCTGCTGGGCTAGACGGTTGGCTCGAGGGCGCGGCGCAGGATCGCCGAGAGGGCGCGCTGGTCGTCGGGCGAGAGCCGGCGGATCGGCTCCGGCGGCTCGGCCATGCGCAGCAACAGGCGCCGGCGCAGCTCGAGTCCGCGCTCGGTGACCACGAGCACCTTGACGCGACGGTCGCGCTCGCCGGAGCGGCGCTCGACCAGGCCGCGAGCCTCGAGCCGGTCGATCACGCCCGTGATGTTGGAGGCGTCGCAGCCCAGGCCGCCCGCCAGCCGGCCCATCGGCACCGTCGTCCCCGGCTCGAGCAGGCGCAGCACGTGCACCTGGGTCGGGGAGAGGTCGAATTCGGCCGCGATCGTGGGCATCCGGGCCCGCTCGGTCAAGAGCAGATCGAACAGGAGCTCCCAGCACTCGGTCATCTGATCGTCATCATAATCCATAGAGCGGATATTTGCCAACCTCAACTGTTTATGGCATCATATGCCTATGACGAAACTTCTCCTGATCCCACTCGAGGACACCGTCGTCTTCCCCGGCATGGACGTGACCCTGCCGGTCGAAGTCGGCGAGGAGTCCCGCGTTCTGCTCGTCCCGCGGCACGGCTCGGATTACGCCCACGTCGGCCTGGTGGCCGAGGTCGGCGAGCACATGCGGCTGCCGGGACGCATCCATGCCGTCTCGCTCTCCGGCCTTCACCGTGGCGTCGCCGGCGCCGCCACGAGCGATCCCCAGGGCCGCCTGTGGGTCGAGGTCGAGGAGCGCCCCGACGAGACGCCCCCACCCTCGCGCACGCGTGACCTCGAGCGCGAATACCGCGCCGTGGTCGAGGAGATCCTCGAGCTGCGCGGCGACGACGGCCGGGTGAGCTCGTTCCTGCGCTCGATCACCGAGCCCGGCGCCCTTGCCGACACGGCGGGATACGCCCCCGATCTGAACTTCGACCAGAAGGTCGAGCTGCTGCAGACGATCGACGTGATCGAGCGGCTCGAGCTGGCCCTGCGGCTGCAGCGCGACCGGATGGCCGAGCTGCAGGTGCGCCGCCGCATCCGCGACGACGTCGAGTCGGGTGCCCAGAAGCAGCAGCGCGAGTACTTCCTGCGCAAGCAGATGGACTCGATCCGCAAGGAGCTCGGCGACGACGACGCGTCGGTGGCCGAGGAGTACCGCGCCAAGATCGCCGATGCCGGAATGCCCGACGACGTGCGCGAGCAGGCCGAGCGCGAGGTGGCACGGCTCGAGCGCATGGGCGAGTCCACCGGCGAGTCCTCGATGATCCGCACCTACCTCGACTGGCTGATCGCCGTGCCGTGGTCGAAGCGCAGCGACGAGCGACTCGACCCGGTGCACGCGCGTGAGGTGCTCGACGCCGACCACGCCGGCCTCGACGATGTCAAGGAGCGCATCACCGAGTACCTGGCGGTGCGCAAGCTGCGCGCCGACCGCGGCGTCCCCGACGACCGCCGCTCGGGCGTCATCCTGACCCTGATCGGGCCTCCGGGCACCGGCAAGACCTCGATCGGCGAGTCGATCGCCCGTGCGACCGGACGCGAGTTCGTGCGCATGTCGCTCGGCGGCGTCCGGGACGAGGCCGAGATCCGCGGCCACAGGCGCACGTACATCGGCGCCCTGCCTGGCCGGCTCGTCCGCGCGCTGCGCGACGCGGGCACGATGAACCCGGTGATCATGCTGGACGAGGTGGACAAGGTCGGCGCCGACTGGCGCGGCGACCCCTCCTCGGCCCTGCTCGAGGTGCTCGACCCGGCCCAGAACCACTCGTTCCGGGACCACTACCTCGACGTCGAGCTCGACCTCTCGCACGTGCTCTTCATCGCGACGGCGAACGTCGCCGACACGATCCCCGGCCCGCTGCTCGACCGCATGGAGGTGATCCGCTTCGACGGATACACCACGGCCGAGAAGGTCGCGATCGCGCACGGCTACCTGTGGCCGCGCCAGGTCGAGCGCAACGGCCTCGTCCCAGACGAGGTGCAGGTGTCCGACGACGTGCTCGGAAACGTGATCACCGAGTACACCCGCGAGGCGGGCGTGCGCCAGCTCGAGCGCGAGCTCGGGACGGTGCTGCGCAAGACCGCGACCCGGATCGCATCCGGGACGGCCGAGCCGCCCGTGGTGCTCGATCTGCCCGCCGTGCGCGACGCGCTGGGGCGGCAGAAGTTCTTCCAGGAGTCGGCGGTGCGCACGGCGATTCCGGGCGTATCGACGGGCCTGGCGGTGACCGGGACCGGCGGCGACGTGCTCTTCATCGAGGCGACGCGGATGCCGGGGACGGGCGGGCTGACCCTGACCGGCCAGCTCGGCGACGTGATGAAGGAGTCGGCGCGGATCGCGCTCTCGTTCGTCCGCAGCCACGCTGACGAGCTCGGCATCGATCCGGCCGTCTTCGACGACCACGAGTTCCACGTCCACGTCCCGGCAGGGGCGATCCCCAAGGACGGGCCGTCCGCCGGCATCGCCATGACGACCGCGATCGCGTCGCTCCTCTCGGGGCGGCCGGTCAAGCACACGGTCGGCATGACCGGCGAGGTCACGCTGCAGGGACGGGTGCTGCCGATCGGCGGCCTCAAGCAGAAGGTGCTCGCCGCGCACGCGGCCGGGCTGACCGACGTGATCCTGCCCGAGCGCAACCGCGGCGACCTCGACGAGGTGCCCGAGGATGTGCGCGAGCAGATGTCGTTCCACCCCGTCATGGGCGTGGACGAAGTCCTGCGCCTGGCCCTCGAGCCGGCGCCGGTGAACGCCGTCGCGTAGACGCCCCATCGCGCGAACGGCGTGTTCCCTGACCCCCGCGGCCGGCTGACCCCTCCGGCCGCGGGGGATCCGTCTCTGTCGCGGTAGAGTCGGGGCATGCGCTACGGCTGGGTGCTCCCCTACGGCGATGCCCGCACCGCGGCCGAGCTGGCCGTGGTCGCCGAGGAGCACGGCTGGGACGCCTTCTTCGTGTGGGAGGCCGTATGGGGCTTCGACGCCTGGGCCATGCTCACGGCCGCCGCGATGTCCACCGAGCGCATCCGGTTGGGCACGATGCTGACGCCGCTGCCGCGGCGGCTGCCCTGGGACCTGGCGAGCCAGGTGGCGACGCTCGACAACCTCTCCGGCGGCCGGGTGATCCTGCCGATCGGGCTCGGAGCGAGCGACGATCGCTGGTGGATCTTCGAGGACGACCCCGGCCGGCGCGAGCGGGCCGAGCGGATGGACGAGGCGCTCGAGCTGATGCAGGGCCTCTGGAGCGGCGAGCCGTTCGCCTACGACGGCGTCCACTACCACGCCAAACCTGCCGACCGCATGATCCCGCCCCCGCCCGTGCAGCGCCCGCACCCGCCGATCTGGGTCGTCGGGGCCTGGCCGCGGCCGAAGTCGATGCGCCGCGCTGCCCGGCTGGACGGCTGGCTGCCCGCGTACATACCGAAGGGCGAAGGCGACCAGGAGATGACGCCCGCGCTCCTGCGCGACGGGATCGAGTGGCTGCGCGAGCGCCGCGCCTCTGAGGGCCTCGGCATGGACGGCTACGACATCGTCGCCGAGGGCACGACGCCGCCCGATCCGCAGGCGGCGGGCGCCATCGTCCGGCCCTGGCTCGACGCCGGCGCCACCTGGTGGGTCGATGCCGACTGGTCGGACATGGACCCCGAGCGCGTGCGCGCTGCGGCGCTCCTGCGGCTCCGGGCCGGCCCGCCGGCACCGTAGGATCTCCGCGTGGACGTCGACGCGTACCTGGCCCGGATCGGCTACGACGGCCCGCGCGAGCCGACCGCCGAGACGCTCGTGGGGCTGCACCGCGCGCACATGCTGACGGTGCCGTTCGAGAACCTCGACATCCACCTGGGCCGCCGAAACGTGCTCGACCCTGATCACGTCTACAGGAAGATCGTGCGTGACCGCCGCGGCGGCTGGTGCTTCGAGCTCAACGGCACCTTCGCGCGCCTGCTCGGGGCGCTCGGATTCACGGTCACCCGCTACTCGGCCGCCGTCGTCGCGGGCGACCTCGAGATGCCCGACTTCGCCCACCTGCTGCTGCGCGTCGATCTCGATGAGCCGTGGCTCGCCGACGTCGGCTTCGGCGACAGCTTCACGACACCGCTTCGCCTCGGCGAGACCGGCCCGCAGGAGCGCGAGCGCGGCCGCGAGTACCGGCTCCAGACGATCGACGGACGCGTGCTCCTGCTCCAGGACGGCCGGCCCCAGTACCGCTTCGCCCCGACGCCGCGCGAGATGCACGAGTTCGCGGGAATGTGCCACGTGCTGCAGACCGAGCCCGGGCACTTCACGAACGCGCCGATCTGCAGCCTCGCCACCGCGGACGGCCGTGTCAGCCTGTCCGGGATGCGCCTGATCACCACCGCGG
>DASXZF010000112.1:0-19191 GCA_036502065.1 Gaiellales bacterium | reverse complement strand
GGCGCGGACGGCGATCGCGTCGTAGCGCGGCTCGAGCCGCACGTAGACGTGGATGCCGTTTCGGCCCGTCGTCTTGGGCCCGCCGGCCATGCCGAGCTCCTCGAGCAGCCGGCGGGTTTCGGCGGCGGCCTCGCGCACCATCGCGAACGTGACGCCCGGCGACGGATCGAGGTCGATGCGAAGCTCGTCCGCATGTTCGGCGTCGTCGGCGTGGTAGGGCCAGACGTGGAAGCCGAGACAGCCCAGGTTGACCGCCCAGGCGAGATGGGCCACATCCGCCACGACCAGCGCCCGCGACGGCGTCCCGTTCGGGGTCTGCACCGTCGTCGTCTGCAGCCACTCCGGCGCGTTTGCCGGCACCCGCTTCTGGAAGAACGACGGCCCGCCCGCGCCGTTCGGGTAGCGCTCCATCAGCACCGGCCGCCCGCCCAGCGCGCGCATGACCGGAGCCTCGACCGTCAGGTAGTAGCGGATCAGGTCGAGCTTGGTCTCGCCGCGCTCGGCGAAGAAGACCTTGTCGGGATTCGAGACGGCGACCGTCCGGCCGGCGGCGTCGATGTCGAGAGTCGGAGACGGGGGCACTCGAAGCCGATCATAGGCGCACACACCCGATCTGCGAGGCTACGCGCGTGCACGACCTCGACCGCACCGTTCGCCGCTCGACGCTGCTCCTCGCCGCCACGACAGCCGTGAACTCGGTGGTGCTCCAGCTCGCCTCCGCGGTCTCGTCGGTCACGTTCGTGCTCGTGACGGGTGAGCGCGGCCTGCTCGGCCTCGGGCCGGCCGTCTTCCTCGTGTCGTCCGGCCTGACGGCGGTCGTCGCCGGCCAGTCGATGGACCGGTTCGGGCGCCGGCCCGTGCTCGCCGCGGGCTTCCTGGCTGCATCGGCCGGGTGTGCACTGACCGCGCTTGCGACCCACACGCGCTCGACTCCGCTGCTCCTGGCCGGCTTCGTGCTCATCGGCATGGGCATGGCGACGTCGCTCTTGATCCGGGCGGCCGCGGGCGACATGTACGTCGCCGCGCGGCGGGCGCGCGGGATCTCCTACGTGCTCTCCGGCGCCGTCGTCGGCGCCGTGCTCGGCCCGGCGGTGTTCAGCCCGATGTTCGCCCACCGCCGGCTCGACGCCCACGCCCTCACCGTCCCGTGGCTCGTCGCCGCCGGGATCGCGCTCGTGCCGCTCGTGCTGGTGATGCTCCTGCGCCCCGACCCGCGGGCGATCGGGCAGATGCTCGACGACCGCGGCGGCGGCCGGCCCCCGGCACCCGCGGCGCCGCTTGCCGAGATCATCCGCCGGCCCGGGGTGATCCCCGCCATGCTGGCCGGCCTCGCCAGCTTCGGCGTGATGGTGTCGGTGATGAACCTGGCCGGGTTCGTGGTCGTCGAGGAGCACCACCACGCGCAGGACTCGGTGTTCCCGATCATCGGCGCCCACGTGCTCGGCATGTACGCGCTCGTCCTCGTCGTCGGCGCGCTGATCGACCGCGTCGGGCGCACGCCCGCGCTCGCCTCCGGGCTGGTGGTGATGGGAGCATCGACGCTCGCGCTGCAGTGGTTCGGGAGCGTGCCGATGACCGCGCTTCTCCTGTTCGGCCTGGGGATCGGCTGGAACATCTCGTTCGTCGCGGCGACGGCGCAGATGGCCGACCGCACGAGCCCCGCCGAGCGCGGCAAGCTGCTCGGATTCAACGACCTGGTGGCCTCGCTGCTCGGCGCGTCGCTCGCGCTGATCGGCGGCTACGGGCTCGAGACGGCCGGCGTGGGCGCGCTCGCCGTCGGCGCGACCGCGATCGTCGTCTCGCCGGTCGCCTGGATCCTGTGGCGCGTGCCGGCGCCCGACGCCGCCGGAGCCTGAGCCGACGGGCCGAATTCACCCGAATTCCGGGCAAAACTCACCGGAACGGTGATTGCGGCCCGGACGGCTGCGTGAGAACATGTCCGCCTGGTGGCAGACGGCCCCGCAGACGACCAGGGCGACCGGGAGCCGCCGTGGGCTGCGCTCATCGAGACGCTGCCCGCCGCGTTCTACGTCGATCGCCTGGACGGCACGTCGGTGTGGGTGAGCGAGCAGATCGAGTCGATCTTCGGCTGCACCCCGAGGGAGTGGGCGAGCGGGTACGAGGTGTGGTCGCAGCGCATCCACCCGGAAGACCGCGGCCGCGTCGTCGCCCAGAGCGAGCGGTTCATGCTCACCGGCGGGCCGCCGAGCGACGAGTACCGGGTGGTGCTGCCCGACGGCCGGGTGCGATGGATCCACGAGCGCTCGCTCCTGATCCGCCCCACACCCAACCAGGACCCGCTCGTGCACGGCATCCTCGTGGACGTCACCGACGAGCGCACGTCCTACGAGATCGCCGAGCGGGCGGGCCGCCTCTTCCGGGCGCTCGTCGAGCACTCCGGCGAGGCCGTGACGATCGTGAACGAGCAGGGGGTCGTCGTCTACCAGAACCCGACGATGGGCAAGGTCGTGGGCCGGCCGCCGGAGTGGTTCGAGGGCCGCACGCCGCTCGACCTGATGCCGCCCGACGACGCGGCGCGGGCGCGGGCCGTGCTCACCGCCCTGCACGACCAGCCCGGCGGTCAGCTCACCGGCGAGTTCCGGCTCCGCCATCGCGACGGCTCATGGCGGACGGTGGCCGGGGTCGCGACGAACCTGCTCGACGAGCCCGCCGTGCGCGGCATCGTCCTGAACTACCGCGACGTGACCGAGGAGCGCGACATGTCCCGCCGGCTGCGCGACGCCGAGGGCCGCCGCCAGGCGCTGCTCGAGAGCATGATCCGGGCCGAGGATGCCGAGCGCGGGCGGATCGCCGCCGAGCTCCACGACGACACGATCCAGGCGATGACCGCGGCGCTCTACGAGCTCGATCGCAGCGACCGCCTGCTGCGCCAGAGCGACGTCGCCGCCGCCCGCAGGGCGATCGCCGGCGCGCGCAGCGCCCTCGGCGACGCGACCGACCGCACCCGCCGGCTGACGTTCGAGCTGCGCCCGCAGCTGCTCGAGGCCGCCGGGCTCTCGGCCGCGATCCGAAACCTCGCCGCGGGGCTCGCCCGCGACACCGGCGCCGAGGTCAGCGTGCGGACGCGGTCGCGCCGCTATCCCAGCGAGGTCGAGACGCTCGTCTACCGCACGGTCCGCGAGGCGCTTCTGAACGTCCGCAAGCACGCGCGCGCCAAGAACGTCGTGATCCGGCTCGGCGAGCGCAAGGGCGCGCTGCACGGGCGCGTGACCGACGACGGGCGCGGATTCCGGGTCACCGTGCGGCCGTCTCGGCCGGTGATGCACATCGGCCTCGATACGACCCGCGAGCGCCTGCGCGCGGCCGGCGGCACGCTGGGGGTCACCTCGACGCCCGGCGCGGGCACGACGTTCGAGTTCCAGATCCCGCTGCCTGAATGACCGGTGCCAGGCACCAATACTCAGGGCGCCAGCATGCGCAGGCGCAGCGGCCGGCCCGAGGCCGAGCCGTCGATCCGCGCCCGCGCGGCGCGCACCTGGAGCGACCACGCCATGTGCAGACGCTCGACCGTGTTTCCGACCCGCGCGACCACGGCGGCGCGTACGCGGCCGGTCGTGTAGTTCCACTGCACCGTTCCGGTCACCGGCACGCCGGGGACGAACGCCACGCCGTGCAGCACGAACGTGGTCACGTTCCCGCCGCTGTACGACCAGGTGCCGCCGCGCAGGCCGACGCCGCTTCCGGCGACGTTCGCCCACCAGCGCTGCAGGACGTCTGCGACGGCAGCCGCGCTCGCGGCGGCGATGCGCCGATCGCGCAGCGTCGAGCCGTCGCCGGGCGCGGCTCGCGCGGGCGCGACTCCCCACAGGTGGAGCGGGAACGCCGGCACGACGCGCACCTCGGGTGTCCGTGACGCGCACGAGGTGTCCCCGGCCGCAAGGGCGCGGACGAAGTGCTCGTAGATCACCGAGGCGCAGTCGTTCTGATCCTCGAGCGCCGTCACATGGCCGCTGTTCTGCATCACGACGAGCGTGCTGCGCGGGAACCGCGACGCGACGACCTGCGCGTCGGCAAGCGGCGTGATGTTGTCGAGGTCGCCGTTCAGGATCAGCGTGGGCACGTCGGGATACGGCGCGCCGGCCGGCACCGGCGGATCCGAGAACGCGGGCGACGGCCAGCGCAGGCAGGCGAGTGCGCCCTCGTAGTCGATGCCGGTCCACTCGCTCGCGGTGAACGGCGCAAACGTCCCGGCCGGGTATGCGGCCAGGGCCGAGCGCACGAACGCCCCGCGGTCGGCGACGGGCGTCCCGGCCGGCCAGAGCTCGGGGTAGTCGTGGCAGATCACCGAGAGGTAGAGCGACTCGGTGAACTCGCGCGGATCGCCGTTGGGCTCGTCGGTCGTGAGCGTCTCGGCGACCAGCCGCAGGAGCGGCGCGGTGTCGCCCGCAAACGCCGAGTTCGTCGCGGCGAAGATGTCGCGCCACACGCCCTGGTAGTAGAAGCCCGACTGGAGCAGCTGCGCCACCGTGTCGGGATTCGCCTGCACGTGGATCCGCGTCCCGTCCGCGTCGGGCGCGACACCCGCGATCGGGTGGGCGCGGACGCGGCGCAGCAGCCGCGCGATGAGCGCGATCGGGTGGCCGCCGGCCGGGCAGCCGGGCCGGCGCTCGCATGCGAGCCGAAGTGAGCGGCGCGTGCTCTGGGCGATGTCGGCCAGAGCAGGGTCGGAGCCCGGCAGCTGGTAGGTGCCGTCGAGCACCAGCGAGCGCAGCCGGTGCGGATAACGGATCGCGAAGGCCTGGGCGGCGTATGACCCGTACGAGTCGCCGTAGAGATCGACCCGGCCCACGCCGAGCGCGTTCAGCACGGCGTGCACGTCCTGAACCGATTGCGACGTGTCGTAGTCGTCGCGCTTCGGGCCGATCTGGGCGGCGCAGCGGCCGGCCCGCACGATGTAGGGCAGGATGTGGCGGCGGAAGGCGGGGCAATTGAGCGCCCCCGAGCGGCCGGTGCCCCGCAGATCGACGAGCACCAGGTCGCGCCGGGCCGAGACCGGCCGCCACAGCTGGAGCCGCGCTGCGCGGTCTGCTGTCGTCGAGAACCCCGGCCCGCCCTCGATCGAGAGCACGGTCGAGACCGGCGGCCGCGCCCGCTCGTTGCGGAAGTAGCGCTCGAAGTAGATCCGGATCTGGCGGCCGTTGGGGAACCGGCGGTCGAGCGGGACGCGCACGTACCCGCACTCCCCGGCGGGGCGCGCCCGCGGGCAGGCGACGCGGACGATCGCCGGCCGTGGGGCGACGTTGGCGGTCGCGTCGGCGGGGACGCTCAGCATCCCCCCGAGTGTACGGCCTTGCGGTCGCGGACGGGAGCGCACGCGTCACACGGCGCGGCCTACGATGGCGCGACCATGGCAGCCGGCGAGCTCAACATCTGCGTGTCAGGCGCTCTCGGCGCCGTCGGCCGCGCGCTCGTTGCCGGGATCGTCGCCGCCGACGGATGCGCGCTTCACTCCGCCGTCGCCCGGCGCGAGGCCGGGCGGGACGTCGGCGAGCTCGTCCTGGGACGCCCCATCGGCGTGCGCCTCGAGGATGACCTCGCGGCCGCGCTCGACCGCCGCCCCGACGTCGTCATCGACTACACGCATCCGGCGGTCATCCGCCGCCACATCGACCTCGCGCTCACCCGGTCGATCCCGATCGTGATCGGCACGACCGGCCTCACCGACGCCGACTTCGAGCACATCGACGCCGCCGCCCGCGCGGCCGGGGTCGGCGCGGCGACCGGGAACTTCTCGATGACCGCGGCCCTGATGCAGCACCTGGCCCGGTTCGCCGCCCGCCACGTGCCGGACTGGGAGATCGTCGAGTACGGACCGGCGAGCAAGCCGGACGCGCCCAGCGGCACGGCCCGCGAGCTCGCCGAGCTGCTCGCCCGCGAGCGCGCGGCGCCGCCGACGCCGGCCGTGGCCGAGCCCATCGGCCCGCCGGAGGCGCGCGGCGCGGAGGTCGGCGGCGGGCGCGTGCACTCGCTGCGGCTGCACGGATCGAGCCCGGCGGTCGAGGTGGTGTTCGGGCTGCCCGGCGAGCGGCTCGTGATCCGCCACGACGAGCAGGGCGACCCGGGCATCTTCGTGCAGGGGTCGCTGCTCGCGGCCGCCCGCGTGTGTGAGCTCCAGGGGCTCGTGCGCGGCCTCGACCGGCTGCTCTTCGAGCCGTTCCAGGGGCAGTGATACGCTCGCCGGATGTGTCCCGAAGAGTCCGGCGAGTCATCATGGCGCGTCACCGCCACCGGCCGTGACTCGGCGGTCCGCGACAGCGCCGACGCATCGTGGGGGCGGTCCGAGGCGGTGGCGGCGCATCGCTGGGTCGAGCAGGCCGCGCCCGAGAGCGGCTTCGCGGTCACACGGCGCGGCGCGCCCGGTCGGCGCGACGAGGTCGAGGCCGCCGTCACCGTGCAGGCGCCCGATGTCGCGGCGGCGGAAGACATGGCACGGTCGATGCTCGGCCAAGCACTCCCTTCGGTGACCTTTGGGAGCGTCCTCGCCGAGCCGCTGACGGCCGCGCACATCGCCACCTATCGCGCGCAGCCCACCACGCCCCGCGCGGCCGGCTAGGTCTGCGCGGAGGTCTGAAGCGGCGCGCCAAGCGCCGCCAGGTCGACCTCGATGCCGAGGCCCGGCGCGGTCGGCGCCGAGCCGCGGCCGCCGCTCGAGCGCGGCGCGTAGCCGGCGACGTGCTCGTTCGTCCAGTCGTTCATGAACGACACGGTGAAGAGGTGCTGCTCGCGGGTCGTCGCCGCCAGGTGCGCGACGGCGGCCGTCACGAGGTCGCCGCCCCACGTGTCCTCGATCGTGACCGAGAGCCCGAGCGACTCGGCCAGGTCGCGCATCTGCCGCGCCTTCGTGAGCCCGCCCACCTTGGAGATCTTCAGGTTGAACGCCTCGAGCGCGCGCAGGTCGTGGGCGTGCACGAGCGAGGCCGGGTCGTGGATGCACTCGTCGAGCACGAACGGCAGGTCGGTGTGCCCGCGCACGTAGCTGCACGCCTCGACCGTCGGGCACGGCTGCTCGATGTAGACGCCGTCGTAGCCGGCCAGGAGGCGCGCGGCGACCACACCGGCCTGGGTCGTGTAGCGGCCGTTCGCGTCGGCGATCACGACGTCGTCGGGCCCGCACACCGCGAGCACCGCCGCCACCCGCTCGGCATCGACCCGGGGACTGTCCCCGACCTTCAGCTGGAATCGGGTGATCCCGTCGGCTCGCAGCTGCGCCGCGTGGTCGGCCATCGCCTGCGGCGGGCCGAGCGGCACGGCCACGTACAGCGGGAACGACTCGAGCCGGCGCCCGCCCAGCAGCGTCGAGACCGAGATGCCGAGCGTCTTTGCGGCGGCGTCCCAGCAGGCCACGTCGATGGCGCTCTTGGCGTAGGCGTGCCCGGTGAGAACGGCGTCCATCCGGTCGTGAAGGACGCCGAAGCCGGCGACGTCGGCGCCGATCACCGCCGGCGCGAGCTCGCGCAGCGCCGCCCGCGCGCCCTCGGCGTGCGCCGCCAGGTAGGTGCCGCCGAGCGGGCACGTCTCGCCGTAGCCGTCCACGCCGTCGTCCGTGATCACCCGCACCACCGTCGAGTCAAGCGACGCGATCGAGCGGCCGCCCGACATCACGTACTCCTCGCCGCGGTAGGTGAGCTCGTAGCCGTACACCTCGACGCGCGCGATGCGCATGCCGGTCACGGGTGCCACACCTCGAAATGGCGCCGGTGCGTGTCGAGCACGGCACCAGGCCGGAAGAAGCGGTCGTAGAAGTCGAGATCGATGTGCTGGGCCTGAAGCACGTTCATCACCCACACGCTCGGCACCGTGCCCGGGAATTTGCCCCACGTGTCGAGGGTGTAGTCGCACTGCAGCGTGACGCACGCCTTGAACTCGTCCGAGTACGGCTCGGCCGACGCGCGGATCGCGGACGACTCGTTCCAGGCGCCGGGCGTGTCGGGGTGGTACGGGCCGCCCGGCCCGAACTTGCGCTGCGCGAACGCCTCGACCGCGTCGGCCATCGTCGGGAAGTGCGGCGGGCAGAAGGCGTGGAAGGTGCCGTCGGTGCGGCCGGTCGGGTTGGGCACGCCCCAGCGCGGGTCGGCGTCGTAGCGGAAGCCGAGCCCGGGGACGTCCGGCTCGCCGCTGGCGCCGAGCAGGGCCATGTGCTCGATGCCGTCATACGACCATCCGCCCAGGCCCATCGCCTGCAGGAGCAGCGCGCCGTTGTAGCTCGACGTCATCAGCTCGGCGGTGGCCTCGGTGAGGGAGTACTGCTCGACGAACGAGAGCGGCACGGGCTGCGACGTGTCCACCAGGCTCTCGAACCGCTCGATGCCGGGGATCGGCCGCCCGTTCAGGTCGTCGTAGATGCAGAAGCCGTTCTGGGTGAAGAAGCAGATGTTGGCGATGTGGTGCTGGGCGATGTCGGCCACCGGGATCGCGAGCAGCGAGCCGGGCTCGTTCGCGATCCACGTGTTGTGGCCCTCGAGGTAGGGCTCCTCGCGGGGCAGATAGAGCCGCTCGTCGGAGAGCTTGACGATGCGGTCGCGGTGGCGCTCGATCATCAGCGCCGGCGTCAGCTCCTCGACGGCCGGATCGACCAGCGCGCCCGCGTCGCGGGTGGGGAAGTAGTAGAGGCCGCTGTCGTCGGTGTAGAAGAGCTCGCTCGTGTGGAACCCGGCCGCCGACGGGATCGTGCGGCCGGCCGCCGCGCCGTTGTAGTTGGCCAGGTGCGGCGCGTAGCGGGCGTGGCGGGTGATGCCGTAGTGCCAGCCGGTCGTCCCCGACATCGTCGTCAGGATGAGCAGCGTCTCGAGCTCCGAGAGCGGCGTGTGGGCGTGCTCGGAGCGGTAGGCGAGCGGGCCGTCGGGGATGTGGCCGCCCATCGGGAAGCGGCGCGAGCGACGGCCGTAGAGCGCGTCGAGCAGGGGGAATCGAGCCAGGTCTGCAAGGGCGGCATCGATGTCCTTCTCTGTCATGGATCGACCCTCGACATGTCGGAGGCGGCCAAGGCTACCGCCGTGATCGCTCCGGCGTGGCGCGTGACCGTCGCGGCGGAGGCGAGACCGCGTTCTCGCCGGAGCACCAACCTGCGAACGCAGCAGACTCGAAGGAGGGGGCTCGTGGGGGAACCCTGGTTCCCCCACGTCAAAACAGTGGCCGAAGCGCTGCGTAGAGGTCGCGGTGGCGCCGGTGCAGGCCGTCGTAGAGCGCGCGCCGCTCCGGGTCGGGGTGCACGGGCTCGACCCGCGGGCCGGCCATCGCGAGCGCCGCCGTGCGCGCATCGGGGTGCAGGCCGGCCCCCGAGGCGGCCAGCATCGCCGCCCCGCGGGCCGTCGTCTCGACGTCTTCGGGCCGCGTCACCGGCAGGCCGGTCACGTCGGCGCGGATCTGGCGCAGGAGGTCGCCCTTGGCGCCGCCGGCGACGCACACGAGCTCGGTCGCGTCGAGGCCCGCGGCGCCCATCGCCTCGAGCACGTCGCGCAGCGCGTAGGCGTTGCCCTCGAGGAGGGCGCGGGCCATGTGGGCGCGGCCGTGGGCGGCGGTCAGCCCGAACCAGCCCGCGCGGGCATCGGCGTTCCACTCCGGCGCCATCGCCCCGGCGAGCGCGGGCACCCACAGGATGCCGTCGGCGCCCGCGGGCACGCCGGCCGCGAGGCCGTTCAGGAGCTCGTAGACGTCGGCGCCCGTGGCGGCCGCCCGCGCGGCCTCGACCGAGCCCAGCTCGTCGCGGAACCAGCGGTAGGCGCCGCCCGAGAGCCAGCCCGGGTTCTCGAGCAGCCAGCCCCCGGGCACCGCGTGCGGATGCAGCTCGGTGACCGCGTCGGGATCAAGCGCAGGCGCCGGGGCAACGGCGCACACGGGCTCGGCGGTGCCCATGACATCGCACACCGCTCCCGGATCGACGACACCCGCGCCGAGCGTCGCGGCCATCTCGTCGCCGCAGCCGAGCACGACCAGCGTGGCCGGGTCGAGGCCGGCGGCGTCGCGCAGCCACGGCGCGACCGGGCCGAGCACGCTGTCGGCCGGATGCACCGGCGGGAGCTGCGCGGGGTCGATGCCGAAGGCCGCGCACGCCTCCTGCGACCAGTCGCCGGACTCGACCCCGAGCAGCATCGTGGACGACGCGTTCGAGGGGTCGACGGCGGCCTCGCCCGAGGCCCGCCAGGCGACGTAGGAGCCGGGCAGCATGAACCAGCGGGCGGCGGCGTGCTGGTCGGCGCGATGGGCGGCGAGCCACGCGATCTTCGCCGCGACGTGTCCGGGGTCGAGGTTGCAGCCCGTCAGCTCGCGCAGGCGGGCCGGGTCGATCCGCCCCGCGGCCGCATCGCACTCGGCGCCGGCCCGGCGGTCCATCCAGATGAGCGCCGGGCCGAGCGGCTCGCCGGCGGCGTCGGCGGGCACGAGCCCGTCGAGCTGCGACCCGAACGAGATCGCCCGAAACGGACGGCCCGGAAGCTCGCGCCGCAGCTCCGACAGCGCCTGGGCGACGGCTCCGAGCCACTCGTGCGCATCCTGCTCGGCCCAGCCCGGCTCCGGGTAGGAGAGCGTGTGGGGCACATAGCTCGTCGCGGCATGGGTGCCATCGGCCGCGATCGCCTGCGCACAGGTGCCTTGCGAGCCGACGTCGACTCCGACGACCAGGTCTTCGCTCATCGCTCGTCCTCCCCCCCGTCGCCCGGCCCGCGCCGGTAGACGGTGATCTCGAATGCGTCCGCCAGGTGGTGCTCGCGCGAGGCGAGCACGACGGCGCCGTCGGAGGTGCTGTCGACCTGCCACATCGTCATCAGCAGCGTCCCGCGGGGGACGCCCAGCCGCCGCGCGACATCGCCCATCGCCATGTCCGGCGAGATCGTCGCCACGCCGTGGTGCACGGCCAGGCCGCGCTCGTGCAGGGCCGCGTACACCGACCCGGCCGCCGCCGCGGCCATCGCCGCGGGCGTGAGCACGTCGGCCCGGCACCAGTCGGTCTGGTCGACCACCCGCCGGCCGCCCGCGGTGCGCACCCGCCGAAGGACGCTCGTCGGCGTGCCCTCGAGCACGCCCAGGGCGGCCGCCACCTCGGCCGTGGCCGGCTCCGCGGCGCAGGTCTCGTCGACCGTGCCCGGCTCGAGCCCCATCGAGGCGATCAGCGACGAGACGCCGAAGTTGCGGCTCAGGTCGTTGCGCAGGAGCGGCCGGTCGGTGACGTAGGTGCCCGACCCGTGCAGCCGCCGCAGCAGCCCATCCTCCTCGAGCAGGGCGATCGCCGCCCGCAGCGAGCTGCGCGAGACGCCGAGGCTACGGGCGAGCTCGGGCTCGCCGGGCAGCCGGTCGCCAGGCCGAAACTCGCCCGCCACCACCCGCTCGCGCAGCCCGTCGGCGATCGAGTGGCGCAGCGAGCGGCGGACCAGCGTGGTCACGGCGTGACGACCACCTTGAGCACCTCCCCTGCCCGGATCCGGCCGAAGGCGGCCGGAGCGGCGTCGAGCTCGACGACGTCCGAGACGACGCGGCGGATGCCGCCGATGTCGGCGGCGAGCATGTCGAGCGCGTGCACCTGATCGCGGTGGCGCGAGGCGTAGGAGCCGTGCACCTGCACCTCGCGGTAGTGCAGCACGTTCGACGGGAAGTTGATGTGGGTCGTGCCCTTCGGGAGGCCGCCGAAGAACAGCACCCGGCCGCGGGGCGCCGCCATCTCCATGGCCTGCTCCTGCGCCTTGTCGCTCGAGCACGCGACGATCACGACGTCGGCGCCGATGTCGTCGGTGGCCGCGCGCACCGCGGCGATGCCGTCGGCGTCCGATGCGTCGACGTAGCCCATGCGCTCGTCGCCGAGGATCGCGTGAGCGAGCTCGAGGCGCGAGGCGGCCGTCTCGACCAGGAGCACGCGGCCCGCGCCCTCGAGCCGGGCAATGGCCGCGTGGGCGGTCCCCACGGGGCCGGCGCCGATCACGACGACCGAGTCGTCGAGGCCGACGGCGATGTCCTTGTGGCCGCAGATCGCGTCGGACAGCGGGTCGGCGAAGGTGGCGTGGACGTCGGAGAGCCCCTCGGGGATCCGAAACAGGTTCTTGAGCGCCACCTGGGGGATGGCGACGAGCTCGGCATAGGCGCCCTGGTAGTCGAAGCCCATCAGGCCGCCGTTGCCGCACAGGTGCTCGTTGCCGCTTCGGCACAGGCGGCAGCGGCCGCACCAGAGCGTCGAGATGCAGTGGACGAGATCGCCGGCCGAGAGGCCGATCGCGCCCACCTCGTCGGCGGCGCGCGGGCCGATCTGCACCAGCTCGCCGCTGATCTCGTGGCCGAGCACCCACGGCGGCGAGATGCGGCGGTCGCCGTTGTAGAACGTGCGCACGTCCGTGCCGCAGATCCCGCACGCGGTCACCCGGACGAGGGCACCATCCTCCGGACAGCGCGCGTCGGGCACCGACCCCAACGACATCGTGCCCGGGCCGTCCCAGATCGCTGCTCGCACCGCCATCCTCCCTCGTTGCACGTCAGACCTTCGAAGCCATTATCATACCGAGTTGTCCTACAACTTTTGGAGGGTGTGGTGATCGAGTTCATCTTCATGCTGACGCGGGACGACAACACGCTCTCCGACGCGCGCGAGGTGTACGCGTCGATTGCGGAGAGCGGCGTGCGCCACGTCGGCTGCAAGGACGTGGGCCTGCCCCGCGACGAGCTGGCCGCGCTCATGGGCGACATCCGCACAAGCGGCCACACGAGCCATCTCGAGGTCGTGTCCGAGACGCCCGAGGCGACGCTCCAGTCGGCCCGCGTTGCTGCCGAGATCGGCCCCGACTACCTGATCGGGGGCACGCTGATCGAACCGGTGCAGGAGATCCTGGCCGGCACGGCGATCAAGTTCTTCCCCTACGTCGGCCAGATCGTCGACCACCCGTGCCTGCTGCGGGGGTCGATCGCGCAGATCGCCGACGACGCCCGCCGGGCCGAGAGCCTGGGCGTCGACGGCATCAACCTGCTCGCCTACCGCTACGACGGCGACGTCGACGCGCTCGTCGAGGCCGTCGTTGCGGCCACGTCGCTCCCGGTGATCGCCGCCGGCTCGGTCGACTCGCCCGCCCGGATTCAGGCCCTCGCCGGGCGCGGCGTCTGGGCCTTCACGATCGGCACCGCCGCCCTCGACGGCAAGCTCGTCGCAGGCGCCCCGCTCGACGAGCAGCTGCGCTGCGCGATCGACGCCGCTGCGGCCGTCGTCTAGCCCAGGAAACGCCGAAGGGCGCCGCGGCCGGCTGGCCGCGGCGCCCTTCGCGCGCTCCGGGTCAGGCTTGGTCGAGGCCCTCGTTGATCATGCGTCCGATGGTCTCGTACTTCGCCCGGTTGCTCGACTTCAGATAGAAGGCGTAGGCCAGGCCGCCGACGAAGATGACCACATCTCCCCACACAAGCCACTTGGCGTACGAGTAGCCGGCACCGAGGAAGCTGAGGTTGTCGATCGCCAGGTAGAGCACATACAGCTGCGTCACCGCAGCGATGATCGGAGCAGTCAGCGTCGTCCACCAGTGGTGGTCGGCGGCGTGGTGCGTGCGGAAGTAGTTCAGGATGGCGACCGAGACGAGCGCCTGGATCGCCAGGATCGACACCACACCCATCACCGCCATCAGTCCGTACACCTGAAGGTAGGCGACGTCGTTGGCGGCGTTCGAGCCCTTCGCCACATGGGCGAAGGCCACGAAGGCAAACACGATCAGCACCGCGATCACCGACTGGGTGATCGACGCGATGTGCGGGCTGCGGTGACGCTCGTGCGTGCGCCCGAGCGACCGCGGCAGCACGCCCTCGCGTCCGAGCGAGTAGAAGTAGCGCGCCGTCGTGTTGTGGAACGCCATGCCGCAGGCGAACGAGCCGGTGATGATGAAGTAGCTCAGGGCGTCCTTCAGGAACTCGTTCCCGAACTGCTTGGCGGGAATGAAGAAGAAGTCGGCCCCGTTGGTTTGGGCGACGTGCGCCGCCGCGGCAGTGCTCGCGTACCCTGAGATCGCCGCCCAGGAGGTGATCGTGTAGAAGATCCCCAGGCCGATCACGGAGATGTACATGGCCCGTGGCACGATCTTCTTGGGGTTCTTCGATTCCTCGCCGTAGTTTGGGGCCATCTCGAAGCCGACCCACGACCAGAAGGCGAAGAAGATGCCGATCCCGGCCGCGCCGGCGGCGACCGCCGAGCCTCCGTGACCGCTCGCCGAGAGGCCCTTGAACGCGTTGACCGGGTTGATCGCGCCGGCCTGGATGTTGCTGCCACCGTGGCCGAACACGACCGCGTCGAAGATCACCAGCAGGATGATCTCGCCGATCAGCGCGATGCCGAGGGCACGGGCCGAGATGTGCACGTCGAAGTAGGCGAGCACCGAGATCAGCCCGATCATGAAGAGACCGGGCCAGTACCAGGACACGTGATAGCCGTACTGGGCCAGCTTGAGCGTCGCGAAGTACGAGAAGCCGCCCACGAGCGACACCTCGAACACCGAATAGGCGACGACCATGGCCAGGCCCGAGGCCATGCCAAGCTCGCGCCCAAGGCCGTGGCTGATGAAGCTGTAGAAGCCGCCGACCGCCGTGACCTTGCGGGACATGGCGATGTACCCGACCGAGAAGATCGTGAGCACGATCGTGGCGATGAGGAAGCCCGCCGGCGTGCCGATGCCGTTGCCGTACCCCACCGAGATCGGCGTGTTGAAGAGCATCGCCGAGATCGGCGCCGACCCGGTCACTGTGAGGAACAGCACCCCCCACAGGCCGATCGCCCCCCCGTGCAGCTTGTGCACGTCGGTGCGAGTCGAGACGTCGACGCTGTCGATCACGGGAAGCATGCCCTCGTGATGCTCGTGCATGCCGCCGCCTTCAGTGCTCATTCGACCACCTCCCTCAGGTGTCTCGGGCCAGACTGGATCCCGAAGTTGTCAGACAGGTTGCTGGCGCCGTTTGTACCATTTACGGCGCGGCCAGGTCAAGCCCTGCGATCGATCTAGGCCGTGAGAGCGGGCCGCGCGCCGACCGCCGCGCGGTCGCCGCTGCCGCCGAGCACCTCGACGAGCAGCGCCGTGACGCGCTCGCGCCAGCGCTCCTGATCGAGCTCGGGCGGCCCGAACCGGCGCTTGCCGACCGCATACTCGGCCCGGGCGAGCCGGCCGAACGCGGCGATCACGTCGATCACGCGGTGGAAGGCCTGCGGCCCGGCGACGCCGCTCACCCAATCGCGGGCGCGGCCGTCGTCGGCGAAGACGCCGTCGGCGACGCCCTGCCAGTAGGCGTGCTGGAACAGGCAGCCCGCGTCGCCCTTGCGCGTCCAGCAGCCCGACACGAGGTCGTGGTCGCCCGCCTCGATGCTGCGCAGCGAGAGCTGCAGCAGCCGGCGGCCGCCGTCGGTCTCGGCCAGGCGCTCAAGGGACTCGCGCATCTGAAGCTCATGCATCAGCCGTCCTCCTCGTCAGTGAACACCGCGTCGGGCATGAAGCAGCCCACGATCCAGTTTGGCGCATCCACGACCTCGGTGACCTTCAGATCGCCCGCGAGGGAGCACAACATGTAAGCGTCGTCACGTGAAAGACCGCGCTCGGCGACGAGGTGCTCGATCATCGCGCGCACCGAGGAGCGGGCCGCCTCCATCAGATCCGGCTCGACCCCGGTCGTCGCGAACCAGCCGCCGCCGTCGACCCGCGGCGTGAGCGAGCCGGGCGGGCGCCGCAGCGCGGGGGCGCGCAGGTGCATGCCCCGCGCGACCGAGATGCGCATCGTCGTGCGCATGGCGCACTCGACGCCCGAGATCGCCACCTCGCCGTCGCCCTGCGCGGCGTGGGCATCGCCGAGCGAGACGAGCGCGCCGGGGGCGCCCACCGGCAGGTAGAGCGTCGTGCCCTTCGTCAGGTGGCGCAGGTCGATGTTGCCGCCACCGGCGTGCGGCGGCGGGATCGGCACGCCGTGCATGCCCGCGCCCGGCACCCCGGTGGTGCCGCAGAACGGCTCGATCGGCAGCCGCACGCCCGGCGCGAAGGCCATCGTGCTGCCGCCGGTCAGGTCGAAGAACTTGATGTACGGGTCGGCGAACTCGCCCGGCGGGAGCAGGCCGAACCCCGGGATGATGCAGGCCCACCCCCACTCCGGCAGCTCGAACTCGAGGAACTCGATCGCGACGGCATCGCCCGGCTCGGCGCCCTCGACGTGGATCGGCCCGGCCAGCGGGTAGATCATGTCGAAGTCCAGGTTCGGCAGGTCGGCGGCGGTCGAGTCGCGCGTGACCTGGCCGCCGGCGAAATCGTCGGTCTCGGCGGTGACCGTGTCGCCCGACCGGATCCGCACGACAGGCTCGATGTCCACGTCCCAGCTGCGATGGGTGGGGGCATCGCGCGTGATCAGATGATCGGCCATCGACTGCGCGGGAGTATGGCACCTGCGCTACGGTTTGGCTGTGGCGAACCTCATCCGCCTGCTGCGCGCGCTCGACCGGGCGATCTGCCGCGTCGGCGGCTCGTGCTGCGTCTCGCGGGCGAACGGCGCCTGGCAGCGCACGCGGCCCGACTAGGCACCAGCCTGCATAACGGTGCCTGGCACCTCTATGCAGCTAGACGCCGACCACCTCGACCGAGTTGCCGAGCGCCGAAGGGTCGCGCGTGCGCACACGGGTGACGATGCGAACCCGGTCGGCACGGAAGAGGTCGTGCGAGCGCTCGAACGCGCGCCCGTCCTCCGACCACGCCGTGCGGACGATCGCGACCAGCGGGTCGCCGGCGCGCACCTCGAGCACGCGCGCCTCGGCCGCCGTCGCGCCCACCACCTCGACCCGCTCCTCGGCCTCGCTCGGACGCAGGCCGTAGCCGCTCTCGAGCAGGTCGTACAGCGATCCGGCCAGCGACCGGTCGAGCAGGCCGGGGAAGCGGTCGGCGGGGAAGCGCGCCCGCTCGAGCGAGATGGGCTGCTCGTCGGCCAGGCGCACGCGCACGACCTCGAGCACGAGCGAGCCCTCGGGCACGCCGAGCGCCGCCGCCGTCTCGGCGTCGGCGCCCACCGTGGCGGTCGAGAGCACGCGCGCGCCCGACTGGAAGCCCTGGCGGCGCAGATACGCCGGCAGGCCGGTGAGGCTCGTGAGGTCGCGCTCGATCCGCCGCTCCGAGACGAAGATGCCGCCCGAGCGGCCGCGCACGCGCCGGACGACACCCGCGGTCTCGAGCGCGTCGAGCGCCGAGCGCAGGGTCGATCGGCTGACGCCGAGCCGAGCCGCCAGCTCGCGCTCGGCGCCGAGCCGCTCGCCGGGGCCGGGCTCCCCCGCCGCGATTCCGGCGAGCAGCCGGTCGCGCAGCGCCGACGCGGACGGCCCGAGGGGCGCGAACGCGGCCGGCAGGCCGGGAACGGGCTCGGTCACGGCGCCGCTCGCCTCTACTTGGCCGCCTGCAGCGCGGCCACCGACTCCGGCTGCACCTGGCCGCCGTCGACGACGATCGTCTGGCCGGTGATGTACCCCGCCTCGTCGGTCGCGAGGAAGACGGCCGCCGCGCCGATCTCGGACGGATAGCCGAGCCGGCCGAGCGGGATCGACGCCTCCATCGACGCCCGGTATTCGGGGCCGAGCTCGTCCATGCCCTCGGACTCGACGTTGCCCGGCAGCACCGCGTTCACCGTGATCCGCTTCGGCGCGAGCTCGATGCAGGCCGTGCGCAGGAAGCCGAGCTGCGCCGCCTTGGTGGCGCCGTAATGGGACCAGCCCGGGAAGCCGGTGATGGGGCCGGTGATCGAGCTCGTCAGGATGACGCGGCCGTGACCCGAGGCCTCCAGGTAGGGCAGGCACGCCTTCACCGTCAGCATCGTGCCCTTCACATTCGTGGCGAAGATCGAGTCGATGTCGTCCTCGGTCATGTCGGCGAGCTTCACATCGGGGAAGACACCGGCGTTCGCGCACACGATGTCGATGCCGCCGTAGCGCGACGCCACCTCGGCGGCGATCCGCTCGCAGTCGTCGGCCCTGGCGACGTCGCCCTTCACGAACGACACCTTGCCGCCGCGCGCCGACAGATCGCGCACGGCGACCTCGCCGGCGTCCTCGCCGCGGCCGTTCAGGGCGACGTTGCAGCCCGCCGCCGCGAACTCACCGGCGATGCCCTTGCCGATGCCTTTGGTGCCGCCGGTGACGAGCACCGTCCGGCCGGTCAGTGGCGTGAACATCTGCTCCTCCTGGGTGGGATCCTCGAGATGGTGGAACCGGACGGCCCATTCTACGGTCCAAAGAGCGTGAAATGGTCTCAGGCAATGGCCCTGATCGTGGCGCTCCTCGTGGCCGGGTGCGGCGGCGGGTCGAGCGCGACGACCGGGCAGCTCGTGCGCACGCACGGCCTGCTCGTGCGCGTGGGCGGGCCGGCGCCGGGCGCGCCGGTCGCGCTTCACGGCGTCGACGTGCACTTCCAGGGCAGCGGCGGGGCCGCGGACGTCCGCACCGACCGGCACGGCCGATTCGCGTTCGATGTCGCCCCGGGCAGGTACCGCGTCACCATCACCACGGGCGGCCCGCAGGCCGACGGGCAGTCGATCCATCCGGTCCCGCAGGTGATCCATGTCCCGCACGCCGGCTTCCTGCAGCTCGTCGTCAACATCAGGTAGCCCGTGAGGCGTGCTCGGACAGGTACGCCTCGGCCAGGGCGCACGTGCCCTGCGTGAACCCGGCGCCGAGCTCGGCCGCCTCGGTGGCGAACAGGTGGTGCGAGCCGATCCAGGCGACGAGCAGCAGCCGGCGCAGCATGACGAACGAGTCGAGCTCGGCCTCGTCTGCGGGATCGAGCTCGGCGACCGACCGGTAGCCGTCCACCCAGGCCGCCTTCAGACGCGGCACATCGGGGTGGTCCTCGATGAACGACACGGTCGTCGCGAAGTCGTACATGAACCACGACCAGCCGCAATCGTCGAAGTCGATCACGCGCACGTGCTCGCCCGAGACGAGCAGGTTGGCGAGGCGGATGTCGGCATGCACGAGCCCGAAGCGCTCGCGGCCCTGGCCGTATGCGTCCAGGCGCCGGCGCAGCGTCGCGTCGAGCCGGCCGAGCAGGTCGAGCTCCGCGGCGCCCATGCCCAGGCCGTCCTGCCACCGGCCCCAGTGCCCATCGGCGCCGAGCGTCGTCGCGTAGTCCCAGCGGAAGCGCTCGAAGCCGGACGGCGGCGCCCAGCGCCGGGCGTGGCCGTGCATCCGCGCCGAGACCGCACCGAGCGTCCGGA
>DASXZF010000111.1:0-1997 GCA_036502065.1 Gaiellales bacterium | reverse complement strand
ATGCTCACGGAGTCGACGACGGCGCGCACACGCGTTCGTCCACCCCTCTCGAGGAGAACTCCAAGTGAGCCTTGAAGACCTGGGCTGGAACCCGGCGCTCGCCGCGGAATTCCAGCCGTTCGCAGAATCCGGCCTCCGGGCCGCCCGCGTCGCGATCGAACACCGCGGCGCCCTCGTCCTGTACGACGGCGAAGACGAGATCTGGGCTGATGTGCCCGGCCGGCTGCGCCACCGCGCCGCCTCGACGGCCGAGCTGCCGGCGGTCGGCGACTGGGTCGCCTTCCGCCACACCCCGCAGGCCGAGCGGGCCACGATCGAGGCCGTGCTGCCGCGGCGCACGGCCTTCCTGCGCAAGGCGGCCGGGCTCGAATCGGTCGAGCAGGTGGTGGCCGCGAACGTCGACGTCGTCTTCTGCGTGACGTCGCTCGTCGACGATCTGAATGCCCGCCGCCTGGAGCGCTACCTGGCCGTCGCGTGGGAGAGCGGCGCCGAGCCGGTCGTCGTGCTCACCAAGGCCGACCTGTGCGCCGACGTCGAGGCGGCGCTCGTCCAGCTCGGCGACGTCACGGTCGGCGTGCCAGCCCACGTCGTCTCGGCCGTCACCGGCGAGGGCATGGATGCGCTCTCGGCCCACATCGCGGGCGGTCGCACGGCCACGCTCGTGGGCTCCTCGGGCGTCGGCAAGTCGACGCTTGTGAACCGCCTCTGCGGCTCCGAGCGGCTGGCGACCGCCGGCCTTCGCCCCGACGGTCGCGGCCGCCACACGACCACCCACCGCGAGCTCGTGATCCTCGCGACGGGCGGCTGTCTGATCGACACCCCCGGCATGCGCGAGCTCGTGCTGTGGGAGGCCGACGATGGCCTCGGGCAGGCGTTCGACGATGTCGAGGCGCTCGCGGCCGAGTGCCGCTTCCGCGACTGCGTCCACGAGACCGAGCCCGGCTGCGCCATCCGCGCTGCAATCGCGGCGGGGACGCTCACGGCCGACCGTTTCGAGAGCTTCCGCCACCTGCAGCGCGAGCTGCGCTTCCTCGAGATCCGCCACGACGCCCGCGCCCGCTCCGAGGAGCGCAAGCGCTGGCGCGCCCTCTCGAAGGATCAGCGCGCGCGCAGCCGCGAGTAGGGCTAGCCGCGCCGGATGGTGAGGCTGCCGAAGGCCGAGCGGGCCTTCACATGCACCAGAGGCGCACCCGGGGGCGGCCGCTCGTCGCCCGCGTCGGCATGCTGCGCGCCGAACATGGCGAGGCCGGCCACGTCGAGGGCGACGCCGTGAGGCACGATCACCTCGACGGCCCCGCAGATCGAGTCGACCTCGACCCAGATCTCGGCCGCCGTCACCTCGGCCTGGCGCAGGTCGAGCCGCACGCCGCCGAACAGGCCGAGCGCCCGTACCCGCCGTCCCAGCCGCCAGCGGCCGCTGCGGCTGACGTCGCCGAACAGCGCGACGACGCGCTGGTCGGCGGGCTCCGGCTGCGACGGATCGGCCGCCGGCAAATCGCCCAGAGCGCCCTCGAGCTGGCCGCGCGTCGTGGCCGCAAGCGCCGAGCCGACCCGCTCGGCGAGCTCCTCGAGCGTCAGCCGCCCGGCCACGGCGTGCTCGCGCAGCGCGACGACCGCGCTCTCGCGGTCGGCGTCGGCGACCCGCTCGGACCCGGTCACAGCGGCGCCTCCTCGGACTCGCGCTCGACCTCGAGCTCCTGCTCGAGGGCCGCGCGGCGGCCGCGCCGAGGCGCCCTGATCTGCCCGAAGAGGGCGACGATGCGGGTGCGCTCGCCGGGCGTGAACGCGCCGACGGCCATGAGCGCGAGCGGGAAGGCTGCCACGAGGGCGATCCTGGCCGGGATGCCGACGGCCCCGGCGGCCGGCACGACCTCGACGAGCAGGGTCATGAACGCCACGGCGACGAGCGCCACGCGGGCGACACGGCTGAACTCGTAGGACACGGGGTAGCTGCGCTGGGCGTTGCGCCAGCCCAGCACCACGAGCACCGAGTAGCC
>DASXZF010000110.1:0-11628 GCA_036502065.1 Gaiellales bacterium | reverse complement strand
GGCCGATCGTCAAGCCGCCGGTGTGGAAGGACGAGATCGCGTGGTATCTCTTCACCGGGGGCCTCGCCGGCGGCTCCTCGACGCTGGCGCTCGCCGCACGCCTGACGGGGAACGATCGCCTCGCCCGCAGCGCGAGCATGCTCGCCGCCGGCGGGCTGGCAGCGAGCCCGATCCTGCTCGTGAAGGATCTGGGTCGCCCCGAGCGGTTCCTGAACATGTTCCGGGTGTTCAAGCCGTCCTCGCCGATGAACCTCGGCACCTGGCTGCTCAGCGCTGCCGGCGCCGCGGCCGGTGTCGCCGCGGGGTGCGAGCTCACCGGGCGCGCGCCGCGGACTCGCACGGCCGCGCAGGTGGCCGCCGGCGTCATGGGGCCGGCCGTCGCCACGTACACCGCCGTGCTCCTGTCCGACACCGCCGTACCGGTGTGGCACGAGGCCCGCCGCGAGCTGCCGCTGCTCTTCGCCTCGGGCGCGGCTGCCAGTGCCGGGGCTGCCGCTGTCCTCGTCACGCCGAGCGCCGCCGCCGGCCCGGCCCGTCGCATGATGCTCGCGGGCGCGGTCGGCGAGCTGGTGAATGCCCGCGTCATGGAGCATCGACTCGGTGTGCTCGCCGAGCCCTATCGCGAGGGCCGGGCCGGTGCGAACGCACGGGTCGCGAAGGTCGCAACCGGGGCGGGGGCCGCGCTCAGCCTGGTCGCGGGCCGCCGGCGGATGGCCGGCCGGCTCGGCGCGGCGCTCGTGCTCGGCGGTGCCGTCGCCGAGCGCTTCGCCATCTTCCGCGCCGGCTCCCAGTCGGCCGCCGACCCGCGCTACGTGGTCGAGTCCCAGCGGGGGACAGGAGGGTTTGCACCCGACCGCGTCCGGGTACCGGAAAACGGCGACCGACAGCGTCAGGCGGGTGAGGAGAATCAGCACGAGCACACGTGATCGCGGGACAGGGATCCTTCCCGCTGCCGACGCGAACCGAACGGCGGTCGCCGGGACGACCCGGGCCGACGTGGTCGAGGCCGGCCGGCGCATGGCGCAGGACGATCGGATCGCGCCACGGCTTCAGCATGGACTGCTGCGCCATCCGCTCGGCGACCGGTCGGCCGAGCGCCGCTGGTGAGCGCCGGGACGGAGCGGTCGCGTCCTCGCGGCCCCTCTCGTCGCCGCACCAGGATCGCCGTCTCCGTGATGATGATCGGCGTCGCAGCTACCGTCGCCGGCATCACCACGGGGCATGAGCCCGTCACGATCGCCGGGATACTGATACTCGTCGCCGGCTGGTATCGCGCCGCGGGGCTTGCCATCCGGAGACCGCGACGGCGATCCCGGCGTCCGCTGGACGGCTAGATCCTGCCGATCAGCCTGGCAGGCGTGATCGGGAGGTCACGGACGCGCAAGCCGGTCGCGTTGTACACGGCGTTTGCGACCGCCGCCGCGGTGCCCACGATGCCGATCTCGCCGATGCCCTTTGACCCCATCGGGCTCACGTGCGGGTCGTGCTCGTCCACCCAGCCGATGTCGATCTCGCCGATGTCCGCGTTGGTGGGGACGTGGTACATCGCCAGGTCGCGGTTCACGTAGGCGCCCAGGGCGGGATCGAGGATGGTCTCTTCGAAGAGCGCCATCGAGATTCCCATCGTCATGCCACCGACGAATTGGGAGCGGGCGGTGAGCGGGTTCAAAATCCGGCCGCAGGCGAACACCCCGAGCGCGCGCGGCACCCGCACCTCGCCCGTGTCCGCGTCGACGCGCACCTCGACGAACTGGGCGCCGAAGGAGTGTTTGGCCAGCGGCTCCGCGGCGGCAGCCCGCGCGCCGTCGGCGGTGTCGACGTGCACTTCGGTCTCGCCCGCGCGCAGACGCCGGCAGGCCTCGACGACGGCCGTGCCCCACGATGACGTTCCCATCGAGCCGCCGGCGATCATCGCCTGCCCCGACTCGCTGTCGCCGATCTCGACCCGCACACGATCCATCGGCACGTCGAGCGCGTCGGCGGCGATCTGGGTGAGCACGGTGCGGGCGCCCGTGCCGATGTCGGCCGCGGTGATCCGGAACGTGTACGTCCCGTCGGCTGCGGCCGACGCGTGCGCGGTCGAGGCCGCGCGCCTGGCCGGATACGTGGACGAGGCGACGCCCATCCCCACCATCCAGCGCCCGTCGCGGCGGGCAGCCGGCTCCGGCCGGTCGTCCCAGCCGAACCGCTCGGCGCCCTCGCGCAGGCACGCGATCAGGTTGCGGGTCGAGAACGGATGGCCGCTCTCGGGGTCGACCTGCGGCTCGTTTTTCACGCGCAGCTCGATCGGGTCCACGCCGCATGCGACGGCCAGCTCGTCGAGCGCGGACTCGAGCGCGAACATGCCGGGGCACTCGCCCGGCGCGCGCATCCACGACGGCGTCGGCAGGTCGAGTGCGACCAGGCGGTGGGTCGTCCGCCGGGCCGGCGCGGCGTACATCATCCGGGTCGCGAGTGCCGTCTGCTCGGCGAACTCCTGCACTGTCGACGTCTGCTCGATGACGTCGTGGGCGATCGCCCGCAGCCTGCCGGCGCCGTCGGCGCCGAGCTGCAGGCGCTGGATGGTCGGCGTCCGGTAGCCGGTGAGGGTGAACATCTGCTGGCGGGTGACGGCGAGCTTGACCGGGCGGCCGACGTGCCGGGCGCACATCGCCGCGAGCACCACGTGCGGCCGCGGCGTCCCCTTCGACCCGAACCCGCCGCCGACGTGCGGCGAGATGACCCGCACCTTGTCTGGGTCGAGGCCGAACACCTTGGCCACCGCCGAGACGACGCCCCACGCCCCCTGCGTCGAGTCGTGCAGCTGCAGACCGCCGCCCTCCCAGGCGGCGATGGTGGCGTGCGGCTCCATCGGGTTGTTGTGCTGCGCCGGGGTGGTGTACGTCGCGTCCACGGTCACCTCGGCGCTGCCGAGGGCGGCCTCGACGTCGCCCTCCTCGGTGTCGGTCGCGAAGTTCGGGTTCACCTTGTCGGGCTTGTACAGACCGGGATGGCCGGCGCGCAGCTCGACGTCGTGCGGTGCGACCTCGTAGACGACGCGCACGACGTGGGCGGCGTGCCGGGCGGTCTCGAGCGAGTCGGCGATCGCCGCAGCGACGATCTGGCCGCGATAGGCGACCCGCGGCGACTGGAGCACCGCGAGCTCACCCGAGGCGTCCGCCAGCTCCTGCGCGTTCTGCGCCGTCAGCACCCCGAGCACGCCGGGGACGGCAAGCGCCTCGGCGGCATCGATCGAGCCGACGACGCCCTTGGCGATCGCCGCCGGGACGATCACGGCATAGGCGACGCCGTCGGGGGCGTGCTCGTAGGCGTAGCGGGCCGCGCCCAGCACCTTGTCGTGCCCCTCGATCCGCTCGAGCGGTGAGCCGAGCGGGCGGACGGCGACGCTCACCCGGCCAGCTCCTCGAGCGTGCGGACGAGCAGCCTGCGGGCCAGCTCCACCTTGTAGCCGTTGTCGCGCAGCGGCCGGGCCGCGGCGAGCTCGGCGTCCGCGGCCCCTTCGAACGCCGTCGTGTTGGCGGGCGATCCGCTCAGCGCCGCCTCGGCGGCGCCGGCCCGCCAGGGCTTGTGCGCCAGGCCGCCGAAGGCGATCCGCACGTCGCGCACCTCGCCGTCGACCACGTCGAGCGCGGCGGCCACCGACACGAGCGCGAAGGCGAAGGACGCGCGCTCGCGCACCTTGCGGTAGCTCGACGCGGCGGCGACCGGGAGCGCGGGCAGGTCGACCGCGACGATCAGCTCGTCCGGCTCGAGCACGGTGTCGCGCTCGGGCCAGTCCCCAGGCAGGCGGTGAAGGTCGACGAGCGGGATCTCCCGCGCGCCGGCCGGCCCGACGACCCGAACGACGGCATCGAACGCCGCGAGCGCCACCGCCATGTCGGACGGATGCGTGGCGACGCAGTGCTCCGAGTGGCCGATGACGGCCAGGTTGCGGTGGTCGCCGTCACGCGCCGGACAGCCGCTGCCGGGCAGGCGCTTGTTACACGGCGCCGTGACGTCCTGGAAGTAGGCGCAGCGGGTGCGCTGGAGCAGGTTCCCGCCGGTCGTCGCCAGGTTCCGCAGCTGGCCCGAAGCGCCCGCCAGCACGGCCTCGGCCAGCGCCGGGTAGAGCGTGCGCACGCGCCGGTCGGCCGCCAGATCGCTGTTGCGGACGCCGGCGCCGATCCGCAGGCCGCCGTCGTCGAGCCCGTCGATACGGTCGTACGGCAGCCGGGTGACGTCGACGAGCAGCGGCGGCGTCTCGACGCCGAGCCGCATCAGATCGACGAGGTTCGTGCCGCCACCGAGGAAGCGGGCTCCCGGCGTGCCGGTGATGGCGGTCAGAGCGCCGGGCTCGTCCTCGGCGCGCTGATAGCGAAACGGCCTCAGCCGGACACCTCCTCGATCGCGCTCACGATGTTCGGGTAGGCGCCGCAGCGGCAGATGTTGCCGCTCATGCGCTCGCGGATCTCGCTGCGGTCGAGCTCCGGCTCTGCGGCGACGTCGGCGGTGACGTGGCTCGGCCAGCCCATGGCCACCTCGGCCAGCATGCCCACCGCCGAGCAGATCTGGCCCGGGGTGCAGTAGCCGCACTGGAGGGCGTCGTGGGCGACGAATGCCGACTGGAGCGGGTGCAGCTCGCCGTTCGCGAGGCCTTCGATGGTCGTGATCTTGGCGCCGTCGTGGGCAACGGCAAAGGCCAGGCAGGCGTTGGCACGGCGGCCGTCGATGAGCACGGTGCACGCCCCGCACTGGCCGTGATCGCAGCCTTTCTTGGCGCCGGTGAGACCCAGGTGCTCGCGCAGGAGGTCGAGCAGCGACGTGCGCGTATCGAGCTCGAGCGCATGCTCCTCGCCGTTCACGAACAGCGTGAGGGACGCGGTCTCCGCCATGCAGCGAACGGTACCCGCCGGCGGGCGTGGGCTAACGCGGCGCGAGGCGGGCTCCGCGAGACCAGCCTGGAGGCGCGCGACGGCCGGGTGCCGGCAACGGTGCGTCGGATCGTCCCTGCCGGGGTACGACCAGGCATCGTGGGCGACGCCGGTTCCGCGGCGACGAGACCAATTCACGATCGGGAGAACGAACGATGACGAAATACGGCTACACGCTCTGGTGCGAGGGGAACGATCCTCGTGATCTCGTCAGTCAGGCGATCGCAGCCGAAGACGCCGGCTTCGAGTTCCTGGTCATCTCCGACCATTACCACCCCTGGCTGCCCGAGCAGGAGCACTCGGGCTTCGCCTGGAGCATCCTGGGCGCGGTCGCGCAGGCTACCGAGACGATCGAGCTGGCCACGATGGTGACGTGTCCGATCATCCGCTACCACCCGGCGATCATCGCGCAGGCAGCGGCAACGGTGTCGGTGCTGTCCGAGGGCCGCTTCACGCTCGGCTTGGGCGCCGGCGAGCGGCTGAACGAGCACATCGTGGGCCGGGGATGGCCGCCTGTCGATGTTCGCCACGAGATGCTCGCCGAGGCGATCGGCGTGATCCAGCTCCTCTGGGGCGGCGGGTACGTCTCGCACCGCGGTCGCCACTACGCGCTCGAGGATGCCCGGGTGTTCGACCTGCCCCACGAGCCGGTGCGGACATACCTCGCTGCGAGCGGAAAGCAGTCGGCGAAGCTGGCGGCCGACCGCACGATGGGGGTCTGCATCACCGAGCCGGACGCGTCCGTCGTCGGCGCCTATCGAGAGGCGGGCGGCGACGGCACCGTATGGGGCCAGGTGGTGCTGAGTTGGGCGGACACCGAGGAACGAGGCCTGGCGGCTGCGCACGCGCAGTTCCGCTTTGCCCACGGCGGGTGGAAGGTGCAGGCCGAGCTCCCCAATCCGGTCAACTTCGACGCCGCCACACGGGCGGTCAAGCCCGCCGACCTGGCCGGGGCGATCCCCGCCGGGCCGGATCCGCACGCACACGTCAAAGGCATCGCGACCTTCACCGACGCCGGTGTGGAGCACATGGCCGTGGCCTATCCCGGCCAGGACTGGAACGGATTCATGCGCTTCTGGCAGACCGAAGTTCGGCCGCTGCTGTAGCCGCCCGCCGCCCGGAGCGAGCAAGCACCGCGAGTGGCGGTGCTAGAGCCCGATCGCGGCGGACGTGATCGCGGCCACCGCGATCAGCGCGACCAGAGTCGCGATGAGCCAGACGCCGTAGACGAGCCCCATGCAGAGGCGACCGGTCATCGGGTCTGCCGCCGGCGCCGCGCCGCCTCTGCACGAGCGTCACACATACGGGAATCTCATACCCCGCGCGAAGGCATCTCACTCGCGGGCCGCCGCCTAGCCCTGCGACCCGTCGCCCTGGTCAGGAAGCTCGTCTTTGCGCAGCCGGCGTTCGCTCGTCGACGGGCTGCGCGTGTTCGTGCGGAAGTCGGGTGGCCGGATCGCGTCGGCGATGGCCGCACCGCCGCCTTCGAGGTCGGGCTTTGCCGCCTCTCTGACCGCCTCGTCGGGCTCGGTTCCCTGGCGCTTCTCGTGCTCGTCCGGCACGTGGCTCGGCCGGCTCACGAGGACTTTGCGGCCGCCTTGCCGCCCTTGCGCCCGGCCGCCTTCTTCTGGGCAGTCGTCCCACCCTGCTTGGACGAGCCGCCCGAGCCGGAGCTCTCGCCCCCGCGCTTCGACGCACCCGGCGAGTTGGCGATGCGCGCGGCGCGCTCCTTGGACATGCCCTTGTCCTTCAGGGCCTCGTACTGCTTCTCGTTCTTGACCGGCATCTCTGACCTCCTCAGGCTGAGTGCGCACGCTCTTCCGTGTCGGCACAGATACCCGCCGCGGGGGCGGGTCAACCGCGTCTGAGCGAAGCGACCGGGCCCGTGTTCAGAACGGCGGCAGCCGGCGCTCCGCCGCGCCGGGCGGTGTGCACGGCGTTGGTCATGCTGCCGAGGCCGGCGGTCGAATGGGCGTCGCTCGAGCACACGATCCGCACGCCCGCGGCCACCGCGTCGCGCACGTGCTCCGCGGACAGGTCGAGCCGGCTTGCGAGCCCGTTCACCTCGAGCGCGACGCCCGTCTCGAGCGCCGCCTCGATGGTGCGCTCGAGGTCGAGGGCGTTCTCGGCGCGATGCCCGATGATGCGGCCGGTGGGGTGGCTGAGGCAGCGTGCGGCCGGGTGGTGCATGGCGTGGGTGACCCGGGCGGTGAGATCGTCTCGGCGGGCGCGCTGGCCGGCGTGGAGCGAGATCTGCACCCAGTCGAGCTCGGCGAGCACGTCGTCGGGCAGGTCGAGGCTTCCGTCCGGAAGGATGTCGCACTCGACCCCGCGCAGGACGCGGAAGGGGCGCAGCACGGCGTTCGCCGCCTCGATCTCGTCCGCCTGGCGACGCAGGTCGTCCGCGTCCAGGCCGGGCACGACGCTCACCGCGCGCGTGTGGTCGCAGATCGCGAGATAGTCGTAGCCGCGGGCCCGCGCCGCCTCTGCCATCTCGCGCACGCCGGCGCGGCCGTCCGACCAGGTCGTGTGGCAGTGCAGGTCGCCGCGCACGTCGGGCTCGTCGAGCAGACCGTCCGCCGGCGCGACCGTCCCGCGCTCGCGCAGCTCTGCGGGCACCGGTTCGAGGCCCAGGAGCTCGAACACGCGCTCCTCGGTCGCCGCTTCGGGTAGCGGCTCGAGCGCGGCGACGTACGCATCCGATCCGGTTGCCCGCACGAGCGCCGTGCCCAGGCGCTCTGGCTCGGCGACCACAAGCTCGACGGCGACGCCGTCGATGCTCACCCCGACGTCCGGCTCGAGCAGCGCCACGATCTCGGGCAGCGCGGCGAAGCGCCTGCGCGTGTCATCGGGATGGGATGTCGGCACCACGACCACCAGCCGCTCCGGCCGGTCGACCCAGCGGCGCACATCGCCTGCGACGACCCCTCCCAGCGCCTCTGCCACCGCCGCCGAGATCGCGCGCGCCCGGTCGAGCATCAGCCCCGGCCGCGGGCGCGGTGCCGGAGCGGCGAGCGCGGCGACGATCCGCGCCTCGGTGTGAGGACCGACGCCGGGAGCCGACTGCAGGCGCCCGCGAGCGGCCGCGTCGCGCAGCTCGGCCACGGTGCGCACGCCGAGCGCGGCGCCGATCGCGGCGAACCGGCTCGGGCTGAAGCCGTGCATGCGGCCGAAGGCGGCGAGCTCGGGCGAGATCGTGCGCCGCAGCTCCTCGAGCTCGGCGATCGAGCCCGACTCGACCAGCTCGCGCATCCGCCGCTCCAACCCTGCACCGACGCCGCGCAGGTCGGTGGCGCGGCCGCGGCGGACGAGGTCGGCCACGGGCAGCGGCGTCCCGCGCACGAGTCCCGCTCCACGCCGGAAGGCGCGCACCGCGTGGCCGCTCGCGCCCGAGAGCTCGAGCAGCACCGCATATTCCGCCAGCGCGGCGGCGATCTCCTCGTTGGACGGCGTGGCGGCCACCGCCGGCGAGCATAGGCCCGCGGGCCGCGCGGCGGGTGTCACTCGGCGGGTCGCGGCCCGCCGCTAACCCCGCGTGTAGCCGAGCTCCGAGAGCCGCGTGCGCAGCCGGAGCCGGGCGCGGCTGATGCGCGACCGCACCGTGCCCACCGGGATGTCGAGCGCCTCGGCGACCTCGTGGTAGCTCAGGTCGTTCCAGGCGATCAGCAGCAACGCGTCGCGGTCGTCGCAGCCGATCCCCTCGAGCGCCGCGGTCAGCACCGGGCCGAGCAGCGCCGCCTCGGCCCGGTCGATGGCCGCATCCGCGTGGTCGGCCGTGGGGCTCGGGTCGAGCCGTCCCACGGCGCGCGTCCCGCGCGATCGTTCGCGCAGGTGGTTGCGGATGAGATTGGTCGCCAGCCCGAGCAGCCAGGGGAGGGCGTCGGCACGCTCGGTGTCGTAGGTCGCGCGCCGGTCGAAGGCAAGCCGGAACGTCTCGGCGGCGAGGCCCTCGCCGTCACTTCCGGCACGCGACCCGCAGTAGCGGTGGACGGCTCCCCAGTGGCGATCGAAGAGCTCGCCGAACGCCTGCGGATCGCGCAGCGACCGCTCGATGACCCCTGCATCGGAGTCGATCGTGACTCGATCGAGATCCGCGCTCATCGACCGCCCAACCGGGCCGCGTTCACGCGCGTGACGTGATAGGTGACGACGAGCCCGACGTCGGTGTAGCGCATCAGTCCGCCGGTGCGGGCGTTCAGGGTGAGGCGCATGAAGTGCGCGGGGATGGTCTTCGGCGCAGACTGCGACTGTGCGTCCAGCTTCTGCTTCACCGCCGCCTCCGCCTTGGTGAGGTGGCCCATCGCCTTGATCCTGGCGGCCAGGGCGCGCTTCATGGCGGCAAGGTTGACCGTCTGCGCTGGCACCTTCATCGCGATGTCGAGCGTCCGGACGCCGTGGAACGTTGTGTGCGTCACGGTCACCCCGTGCACCGTCGCGAGCGCGCGGAGCACGCCGGCGAGGACGGCGGGCCGGCCGTACGCGGCGCCGAGCACGTCGACGCCCGAGACCCAGATGACGTTGTCCTGCTCGGCGGTGGGCCCGTGCTGGATATCGCCGCCGTACAGCGGATCGGCCGCCTTCAGGAACGCCGCCCGGGCAACGCTCGGGTCGGCGCTCGACACCGACGCCATCGCGTCGACGATCGGCTTCAGCGAGAAGTCCTGCGGCCCCGCCTTGATCGCCGCCGGCAGGCCCGCACGGGTCATCGCGTAGTAGTAGCGGCCGTTGTCGAGATAGAGGTCGGCGCCCGTGAACGTCCCCTCGCCGCGAATCGCGTTTCGGTGGAACACGAGCGTCGCGTCGCCTCGTCGCGGGGCGAGGGCGATGTGATTGGCGAGCAGCACGAGCGTCTGGGCCTTGGCGACGCCCGGTGCGATCGCCGTGTTGATGCCGTCGTGGCCGAGGCGCGGCGCCACGGCGAGCGCGGCGGTGATGCAAGCCGCGGCCACGACGGCAGCCGCGGCCGCCATGGCGATGCCCCGGCGGGGCCTGGCGAGCACGGCGATCCTGCGGCGGCGCGGTCGTGCCGCGGATGGCGCTGCCGCCACGGGCGCGAGCCGCGCCGAACGCGCGGCGTGGCGCAGGAGCTCCGCCCGGGCCTGGCTGGTGGCCACCGCGTCGGGTGGATCGATCGCCGGCCGCTGGGCGCTGACCCACCGGATGTCGTCGTCGGAACCGTTCATCGTTTCGCCTCCACGTATACGAGTATGGATGCTCGAGGAGCGTGACCCCGCCGCGTGAGCGCGGCGTTCCGACGGTCCTTGTCCGCAAGGCCTGATCCGGTTCGCGGCCGACCGGCCGATAGCATCGCGTCGGTTCCCATGGCGAGCACATACCTCGAGCCACTCCGGCACCGCGACTTCGCGCTGCTCTGGTCGGGACAGACGGTCTCGATGCTGGGCGACGGCGTGTTCACCGTCACGCTGGCGCTCGAGACGCTGCGCGTCGACCACCACCCGATCGGGCTCTCCTACGTCCTGGCCGCCCGCCTGCTTCCCGCCGTGGTGTTCGTCCTCGTCGGCGGGGCGATCGCCGACCGCGTGCCCCGCCGGCTCGCCATGCTCGGCTCCGACCTCGCCCGGGGGGTGGCGGTGGCGGTGATCGCGGCCCTGGTCGCCACGGGCGCTGTCCACCTGCCCGCCCTGGTCGTGATGGCGTTCGTCTTCGGCCTCGCCGACGCCCTGTTCTTCCCTGCGTCGACGGCCATCACCCCCGAGCTCCTGCCGGCCGAGCTGCTGGTCGGCGGCAGCGCGCTGACCGGCATAAGCACCCAGCTGGCCCAGATCCTGATCGGCCCCGCCGTCGGCGGGCTCATCGCCGGCCTCGTCGGCACCGCCTGGGGATTTGGCATCGACGCCGCCTCCTTCGCCGTGAGCGCCGCGTGTCTGGCGGCGATGCGCGCCCGCCCAAAGCCGTCTCCCAGCGGGGGATCGCCCCTGCACGACGTGCTCGACGGGCTCCGCTACTGCCGGTCGCAGCGGTGGCTCTGGGTCAGCATCCTGGGTGCCGCCCTGGGTAACTTCGCCGCCTTCTCGCCCCTCGGCGTGCTCGTTCCGCTCCTCGTGGAGCGCAGCCTGCACGGCGGTGGGATCGCCCTGGGCCTGGTGCTCGGCGCCGGCGGTCTCGGCGGGATCGCCGCGTCGCTGCTCCTGGGCAACCGGGGAGCCCCGCGGCGGATGGTGCTGCACCTGTGGCTGGGATGGGGGTTGTCCGGGATCGGCGTGATCGGGCTCGGAGTCGTCCCCGACCTCTGGCTCGCGGGCGGCGTCGCCTTCGTCGTCTATGGCCTCGACGCCTACGGCACCGTCCTCTGGAATCCGCTGATGCAGCGCTCCGTTCCCGCCGCGATGCTCGGACGGGTCTCCGCGGTGGACTACTTCTTCGGCTTCGCACTCAGCCCGCTCGGTCTCGTCGCCGCCGGTGCTGCCGCGGAGGTCGTGGGGGTGCGAGCCACCCTCATGATCGGCGGTGCCGTCACCGGTCTGACCACGCTCATCCCGCTCCTGCCCGGCGTCGGCGAGCCCGAGCTTCCACGCTAAGGTTGGGGGCGTGCGTGCATTTGTGACCGGGGGAGGGCGCGGGATCGGGGCGAACATCGCCCGCGCGCTCGCGGCCGACGGCTGGGAGGTCGTCGTCGCCGCGCGCAGCCGCGAGCAGGTGGACGCGGTCGCCGCGGAGGTCGGCGGTCGCGCGGTCGCGCTCGACGTCACCGACCGCG
>DASXZF010000109.1:0-5115 GCA_036502065.1 Gaiellales bacterium | reverse complement strand
GGGCACCCCCGCCACCAAGGTGAACTGCCAGAACCAGGCCGAGGAGGCCGCTCCGGCGTCGCCGTGCCCGCTCGGGTACGGCACGCCGCGCGCGCGGTCAAGCCCCCTGTCCGGGGGACATCTATGTGGGCCGTTCTGGATGATCGTGAGTAGTACGCCGCTGTGCGCACACACTCGTCCCGTACTGCAAGGAGCTCACGATCCTTCCGTTTCGCCGAATCCCGCGTCCTTTGGTCCTCGTCTCCGCCCTGCTGGCGCTGCTCGTCTTCGTCGCGCCGAGCTACGCGGCGCTGGCGGCGCCGGCTCTGACCGGCCCTGCGCAGAACGCCACGGCGAACGGCCTGCCCGAGTTCACGTGGTCGGCAGTGTCGGGCGCCGACCACTACGTCTTCCAGCTGGGCGGCTCGACCGGCTTCAACCCGTCGCAGTACGCGACGAGCACGCGAAACACGCGCCTGGCGCTGCCCACGCGGATCGTGAACGGCACCTACACGTGGCGTGTGGCTGCGGTGACGGCGGCGGGCCTCCAGGGCGCGTGGTCGGCGATGCGCACCTTCACCGAGAACTGGACCGACATCGCGACCCCCCAGTCGCCTGCCGACGGCGCGACGCTCACCTACCCCGAGCCGCTGCTGCTCGACTGGACGCCGGTGACCGGAGCACAGGAGTACCAGCTCTCCGTCTCCAATGGCGATCCGGCCCAGAACGCGACCAACATCCTCACGGGCTACCCGATCACGACCGCCGCGAGCGCGTACTCGATCCCGACCCGCCTCTCCGACGGCCAGTACTGGTGGCAGGTGACGCCGATCGACGCCGAGGGCGACCTCGGCACGCCGTCGGCCTGGTTCTCGTTCACGTGGTCGTGGCCGAACGCAACGACGCTCACCCTGAACGACCTCGATCCGAGCTCGCAGGTGTTCGACCCCCAGTTCTCGTGGACGCCGATCGCCGGAGCGGCCTACTACAAGGTCGATGTGAACAACGATCCGAACTTCCCCAGCGGCTCGAACATCTGCTGCTCGGGCTACACCGTCGCGACCTCGCTGGCCCCGACGACGCTCCTGCCCGCCGCCCAGAACTACTACTGGCGCGTCACGCCGTACGACGCCTCGCTCAAGGCGGGTGTGCCGACGATCTATCAGGACAACGGCGGGGATCCCGAGACCTTCACGACCACCTACGACGCGGGCCTCGGCGCGGTCACCAACCTGAGCATGCGCGACGATCAGGACGACCCGATCACCTGGACGCCGAGCGGCGTCGACACGAACGATCCGATCGTCTCGTGGGATCCCGTGCCCGGAGCGGCCTCCTACGAGGTCGAGGTGGCCGGGTTCAGCGGGTCGGCGTGCGACTGGAGCTCGAAGGTGTGGGACGTGACCACGGTGTCGACCAGCTGGACGCCGCTCGGCGCCAATCATGGCTCCGCGAACCCGTGGCCGAACCCGCAGTCGGTGTCGACCGACAGCAGCCCGCTCACGCCCGGGGCCTCCTACTGCGTCCGCGTCCGCGCGCAGCGCAACACCGACACGGCCAACCATGTCGTCTCGGGCACGCCGATCGACGTGGGCGACGACACGCATCCGTCGTTCAACTTCACCGGCTACCCGACGGGCGGCAGCTGCTCGTCGTGCACGACCGGCTACCTCGGCGCCGCCGACTACGAGCTGCCGCAGACGGGCCAGTCCTCGAGCGGGATGCCGCTCTTCACCTGGAAGCCGATCGCCGGCGACCAGAGCTACTACGTGGTGATCGCGACCGACGCCTCGTTCCAGAACGTGATCGACTACGCCTTCACGCAGACGCCCGCCTACGCGCCCCGGACGGGCTCGGGCGTGACCGACTATCCCGACGGGACGTACTACTGGGCGGTGCTGCCGGCCACGGGCGCAGACGGCACAGGCGTGGTGGCGCGGCCGGACTTCGCTCCCGCCGAGACGTTCAAGAAGCAGTCGGCGGCGCCGACCCTGACCGCCCCCAGCGACAACGCATCGATCTCGACGTGGCCGGTGTTCCAGTGGACGCCCGTCGACGGCGCGTTCTTCTACCACGTCCAGGTGGCGACCGACGCGAACTTCTCGAACGTCATCGACGACACGACCGTCGACGAGACGTCGTACACGGCCGCATCGACCTACCCGGCCGGGCAGAAGCTCTACTGGCGCGTCCAGGCCGAGGCCAAGGGGCCGTCGCAGCCGGTCGGTTTGGCGTGGTCGGCTCCCGGGCACTTCACAAAGACGCTGCCCGTGCCGAGCTTCACCACTCCGAGCCTCTTCACGAACGCCGCGACGAGCGATGCGCTGCCGACGTGGCAGTGGAACGCCGTCGCCGGAGCAGTCTCCTACGACGTGCAGTTCATCTGTGCCGCCGGCGTCTTCGGCTGTAACAACCAGAACGGCCTCGATACGACGGCGCTCGCCCTCGCCCATCTGCCGACGACGAAGCAGTTGTCCTGGCAGGTGCGGGCCGAATTTCCGACCGTCCAGAGCGGGAGCCCGTCCGGCACCGTCGCGGGCCCGTGGACGGCGCAGGTGAACTACCAGCACACGATCGCGGCGCCCACCGGGCTCACCGCGGTCGACGGCGGGCTGCACAACCTGTCCATGAGCTGGAGCGCGAAACCGGGCGCGAAGACCTACGACTTCGAGATCTCGAGCTCGCAGGCCCTCTCGGCGAACGGGTCGTTCGTCTCGACGGTCGAGAACATCTCGCCCACGGACGCGACGACGGTCGATCCGGACATGATGCAGGGCAACTGGTCGAACGGCGGCACGTTCTACTGGCACGTCGCCGCCTACGACGCCGATGGGCAGCTGGGGGCGTTCTCGCCCATCCAGACCGTGAGCCTGCCCGTCAAGCTGAGCATGTCGACCACCGCGGGCGGGATGTTCCCCAAGCAGACCACGACCTTCACGGTCACCGTCACGAGCGGCGCGACGGGCAAGGGCATGTCGGGTGTGACCGTCAAGGCGACGGGCGCCGGGATCAAGGCGGTGTCGCACACGAGCAACAGCGCCGGCAAGGTCACGTTCAAGGTGAAGCCGACCAAGAAGGGCAACATCACGCTCGCGGCGACCAAGACGAGCTGCCAGGGCACGACGATCACGGTGTCGGTGCTCTGACCCGGGTGGCGTGGTGATCCAGGGACGCGCGGAGCGAGCACGGGTGACCGTGCTCGCCCTCCCCGCCGCGGCGCTGCCCGCGCCGGCGCGGCGCTCGTGGTCGCGGCACGCCCCGTTCGCCCGCTACTGCGCCGTCGGCGCGTCGGGCTACGTCGTGAACAGCGCGCTCTTCTGGCTGCTCGACCGGGCGGCGCCCTATCCGATCGCATTCGCCCTCGCGTTCGTGGCGGCGGCGAGCACGAACTTCGCGCTCAACCGGGCCTGGACGTTCCGCGGAGGCGGCGGCCGGGTCTCGCCGCAGTACGTGCGGTTCCTGGCGGTCAGCCTGGTGGCGCTCGCGGCCGACCTGCTCGTGCTGACGGCCCTCGTCGAGGGCGCGGGTGTGCCGAAGATGGTGGCAGCGGCGGTCGCGATCGCCGCCGCGACGCCCGCGAGCTTCGCCGGCAACCGGCTGTGGACGTTCCGCGCCGCCGCAGCTACGCGGTCGAGCTGCGCCTGACGGCCACCAGGCCGCCGTCGCGGGTGCTCAGCACCCGCCAGGCCTTCAGATGCTCGACGGCCGGGCACAGCCCCGGGTGCAGCCAGCAGGTGATGGCGAGCTCCTGATAGCCGTGTGTGGCGGCCGTCCAGTTGCGTCCCGCCACGACCAGGAAGCTTGCGAAGGTGATGAAGCGCTTGGGCGGGTAGATCTCGGTGCGGGCGTCGAAGCCGACGCGGCCGGCGAGCTCGGGGTGCTGCCAGAGCAGCGCGGAGCCGGTGCTGTCATCGCCGAGCACGCGCACCGCCGGGTGGGCGTCGGCGTACCGGGCCGCCGTCGCGACGGCGGACTGCGAGACGAAGCCCTCGTAGCGGCTGGTGGGCGTCGTGGCGAGCGCTGCAACCACGCCCAGCGTGGCTGCGACCATGAGCGCGAGGGCGGGGATCGCGATCCGGCGCGGCATTGGGCCCGTGTCGGCGCTTCGGCCGCGCAGCTGCGTGATGATCGCGGCGAGCGCAGGGGCCGCGCTCACTCCGAACCAGACCTGATAGCGCAGGGCGTGCGTGGCGAGCGCGGCGAGCACCGCGGCGATCGCGATCGGCCACCACTGCAGGCGCAGGCCGCGTCCGCGGGCGAAGCAGGCCGCTCCCAGGGTGCCCATGAGCAGCGCGACGAAGGGCAGGTTGATGACGTTGAAGGATGACGGCTGCCACTCCGAGATCGTGGCCAGGGCCGGGTCGCCCAGGACGCGCGGGTAGTACGCGACGATCGCGCTCCCGTACGGGGTGACGAGCACCGATGCGACGGCGAGCAGCGCCACGGCGGCGTCGCCGGCGGCCGAGCGCCAGTTGCGGCGGATCGCGGTCATGAGCGCGCGGACGCCGAAGCAGGCGGCGACCATCGCCGCGCCCACGAGCACCGAGCCGTGGATGTTCGCCCAGACCACGATGATCGGGACGATCCAGAGCGCGCGGGGCGAGAAGCGGCCGCGGTCGAGCTCGCGCAGCACGATCCAGAGCAGCCCCACGAACAGCGGATAGGCGAAGCTCTGAGCGCGTGTCTCGGCGAACATCAGGCAGATCACGAGCGCCGCCCCCGAGCCGAGCCAGGCGGCCACCGGATCGGCCCCGCGGCGCATGCACAGCGCGTAGAGCAGCGCGATCGCGGCGCCGATCGCAAGCGCCGAGGACGCGGCCACGGCCGGGTTGCCGCCGACCTTCCAGAGCGCATAGAAGATGACGTGTGCGAGCCACTGCTGGTCGATCCACGGCCGTCCTGCCGCGCCGACCGTCAGGTGCTCGGTGTAGGGCAGGCCGTGGGCGAAGATCAGGCGCCCGGCCGTGAGCGAGATGTAGGTGTCCGGCCCCATCGTCCGCCCCCAGGCGATCGCCACGGCGCCGAAGGCCACGATTCCGATCGCGAGCGCGCGGCCCGCGATCGCGCGGGCGCTGATGCCTGCGGCGGCGGGGGGCCGGGGCGCGGTTTCGAGGCGGGTCGCGCCGGCGGTCGGCG
>DASXZF010000108.1:0-10637 GCA_036502065.1 Gaiellales bacterium | reverse complement strand
GCGGAACGTGTAGGCCGGCCCCGTGCTCGTCTCGATGTCATACGTGCGCGCGTCGGTCGGCACGACGTCGGCCTCGACCCGCAGGCCGGGGTCGTAGCGGTGGTAGGCAAGTCCGCCGAAGTCGTCGCGCTGCCGGGTCGTGAGCGGCGATTGGGGGTGATCCGAGAACAGGCGGTCGCGCGTGCGCCGCCACCGCTTCCACGCCGTCCGCGGATCGTCCTCGTCACGGACGCGGTCGTAGAGGGCGAAGATCTCGCGTTTCCAGTCGAGCAGCGCGAGCTCGTCGATCGTGGTCGTGCCGAGTTCCATTCCCACCGCTACGAGAGTAGCGCGCAGACGGATTTCCGGCACGGCGTAAGGTCGACGGTTCCGTTTGGCACATCGGGAGTCAACGAGTTACTGTTCCGTCCGAGCTGGTGGGTTCCCAGCCAGGGCATCCGAACCCGAAATTCCAAGGAGGCGAAGTGCAGGTACGACGTATTCTCTTTGTGCTGCTCGCATGCGTGGGCGTGCTCGGGGCATCCGGCGCGACGGCGTCGGCGAGCGTCCCGCATTCGGTGCTCTACACGAGCACCGATCCGGGCGTGGGCAACATCCCAAGCGTTGGCGTTGAGGCCTACGCGTTCAACCAGATCGGAAACGAGGTCATCCTGCGCCGGGTGGCCAAGATCAAGTCGGTCACGGTGCAGCTGAGCGACTGGGCGTGCGTGTCCGGCGCGTGGTTCAGCGACGACTGTGCGACCGCTCCGGGCGCGACGTTCACGACGCCGATCACGCTCAGCATCTACAAGGCGAGCACGACCGACTCGATCACCGGTGAGACGACCCCGGGCGGGTTGCTCGCCACGGTGACGAAGTCATTCAAGATCCCGTTCCGGCCGTCGGCCAGCTCGCACTGCACCGGCGCCGAGGCCGGCGAGTGGTTCAAGAACGGCCAGGGCTGCTTCAACGGGCTGTCGCACATGATCACGTTCACCCTCTCCGGGCTGAAGACGAAGCTGCCCAGGGATGTGGTGTGGGGCGTGTCGTACAACTCCGACAGTTCGGGCCCGGAGCCGATCGGCGGATCGAACTCGCCGGAGGACTCCCTGAACGTCGGTCTCGCGCCGAAGGTGCGCGTGGGCACGGATCGCTTCCCGAACACGATCTTCTGGGACACACGAGCGGCTCAGTTCTCGTGTGCTGCAGATCCCCCGAATGGCAACGACGGCCCCTTCGTGACCGGCGTCTTCAACCTCGACGGCCCCTGTAACGGCGAGCTGAACAGCTACGAGGGCTACGTCCCCGCGGCGCAGTTCAACGCGGTGAGCTGATGGATCTGGGCTGCGGCGGCTCATTGCGTTCGCGCTGAGCCGCCGCAGCCCGACCGCCGCGCCCACGCCGCATACGACAGGCTGGGCGAGCCGGTGCGAAGGACGCGGATCGTGCACGGGAACGTCGAGAGCGTCCAGACGTCCCGCTCGATCGGGCGGGACCGCCCGCACCACGAGGACGCCGAGATGAGCCGGAGCCTGTACGGACGACCGGCAACCGTTCCGCGCAGGAGCGCAGTCGACGGGTCGAAGGTGAGCGCCCGCATGCAGGCCATGCTGGCACCCGTGGCTCGCGCCCGGACGACGTCGCCGAGCGCCTCGCATGCCGCTGCCGTGTCCGGCATCGATCCGCCGGCCGGGCCGCAGCGCAACCTGTAGCGCTGGATCGTGGGGGAGCACGGCCCGGCCATCTCGGGCGTGCACCGGTCGAGCCGCACCCGCACGGTGAGCAGCGCCGTCGGCGGGTGCGGGTGGGTCACCGGCGGCGCCGTGGCGCTCGCGGAGAAGCAGCCGGATGCCAGCATGCACGCGAGCGCGATCGGGAGCAGGCGCGTCCTCACGCCACCTATGACATTCGGAGCGGCGCGCCGGTTCCCGCTAGGGCGAGAGCCGCTCGGCCAGGTATCGCAGCGCGATCGGGTACCGGTAGCCGATGTTCCCGTGGGTGCCCTCGAACAGCTCGAAGTGCACGTCGGTGATGCCGACCGCGGCCAGCGCCGCCCGGAAAGCCTCGGCGCCGAGGTCGAGGTGGTACTCGTCGCTTCGGCCCGCGTCGATGTAGATCGCCTTCATCGAGCGCAGGTCGTCCGCGTGGTCGGCCGCCATCAGGACGGGATCCAGGGCGAGCCACCGCTGCCACACCTCCGGCACGATCGCCCCGGTCGCCGGGTCGAACGGCAGGCGCACGGTGCCGTCGGCGTCGGCCGAGTAGCAGGCCGCCATCGCGTAGGCGTTCAGGAGCACCTCGTCGCCCGCGCGGGTGAACGCGATCCGGCTCTGGAAGTCGGCCAGGAAGCGCTCGATCGAGCCGTCGTAGCCGTCGCGGAGCAGGCGCGCGGCCGGGCCGAAGTCGCGGGCGTAGCAGACCTCGAACAGGGCGTCCCCGGCGTGCGTCGCCAGGCCGCCCCACAGGTCGGGCCGCAGCATCGGTGTGATCATCGCGCCGTAGCCGCCGCTCGACTTGCCCGCGATGCCGCGGTGGTCGCGGGCCGCGAGCGTGCGATAGGTGGCGTCGACCCAGCCCACCACGTCGTCGCAGAGGTAGGTGTGGTAGCGGCCGGTGCCGGGTGAGTCGACGAACTGGCTGCCGCCGAGCGACGTCCAGCAGTCCACGAAGACGACGATGCACTGGGGCGTCGAGCCGTCCGAGAAGAGCTCGTCGACCTGCTCGGTGAAGAGCGGCCGCAGCGGGTTCCGGTTGCGCCACATGTCGATCTGGCCCGTGAACCCCTGGATGACGTAGACCGCGGGGTAGCGGCGATCGCCGCTCTCGTCGTAGCCCGGCGGCGTGTACACCCAGAGCGGCCGCCGGTCGGGATCGCCGAGCGGATTCCCGCGCAGCGCGCTGCTCGTGATCTCGTGCTCGTCCAGGCGGCCCGCGAGCCGCCGTCCCCACGGAGCGTCATGCATGCGACCGAGTGTATCCCGCTCCCGGCGGCCTGGCAGAATCCGCGGCCATGGACGAGTCCACGCTCGCATCGACGGCAGATCGTGACCGGGTCGTGGCGCGACTCGCGGAGGCGCACGTCGACGGCCGGCTCTCGGTCGACGAGCTGGACGAGCTGACGGGACGGGCGCACGCCGCCCGCACGCTCGCCGATCTCGAGGTCGTCACCACGGGGCTGCCGCGGCTGCCGACGCCCGTCGACGCCGGCGGCGGAGCCGTCGTGGCGTCACCCGGGCCCTACTCCGGCGGCCAGATCGCCGGCATGACGGCCCTGACGATCGTCGTGCCGATGGGACGTCTGATCGGGCTCGTCACCGCCCTCTCGCTCATGCGCGGCGAGCAGCTTCCGGAGCGGCGGCGGATGCTGCGCACGTGGGCGACGGTGTGCGCGGTGCTCCTGACCATCGAGGTGATCGCGATCCTCGTGTTCGTGGTCGGCCTCTAGGGGAGCGCGGCCACGGTCACCATCGACGGGCATGGGTTGGACGTCGCCGCCATCGTGCGGGTCGCGCGCGAGGGCGAGCGCGTCGAGCTCGCGCCGGCCGCGATCGAGCACATGCGCAGATGCCGCGCGGTCGTCGAGCAGACCGTCGCCGCCGGCACCGCGGTCTACGGCGTGACGACGGGCGTCGGCGTGCGCAGCCGCGTGTCGGTCGACGCCGCCGAGATCGATGGGTTCAACCGCCGCCTGATCGCCGACCACCTGGTCGGAGCCGGCCCGGCCGTGGCGCCCGACGTGGTGCGCGCGACGATGCTGCGGCTCGCAAACAGCTTCGCCGGCGGCACGCCGGGCGTGCGCCCGCAGCTCGCCACGCTCGTCGTGGACGCACTCAACGCGGGCCGCGAGCCCGCGGTACGGCTGCTCGGCTCGCCGGGGCAGGGCGACCTGGCGCCGATGGCGGATCTCGCCGCCGGCCTCCTCGACGGGTTCGCGCTGGCTGCGCGCGAGGGCCTCGCCATGGTGAACTCGAGCGCGTTTTCGACCGGCCTCGCGGCGCTCGCGATGCACGATGCGGAGAGGCTGCTCGACGCGGCGACGGTGTGCGGAGCGCTCGATCTCGAGGCCTACGGCGCGAACCCGAGCCCGCTCCACCCGGCGGTCGCGCGGGTGCGCCCCTATCCGGGCCTCGTGCGCGCGCTGCACGACCTGCGCGCCGCGCTCGCGGGCAGCGGCCTGTGGGATGCCGCGCCGCGGCGGCTGCAGGACCCGCTCACCTTCCGCAACCTGGCGCCGATCCTGGGCGCTGCCCGCGACGCCCTGGGCTTCGCGGGCGCGCAGGTCGCGGTCGAGCTGAACGCGTCGCAGGAGAACCCGATCGTCGTGGTCGAGGAGGAGCGCATGATCTCGGTCGGAAACTTCGAGATGCTGCCGCTGTCGCAGGCCCTCGACGTCGTGCGGATTGGCCTCGCGCCGGTGCTCACGAGCGCGAACGAGCGCATGGTGAAGCTCCTGCAGGCGCCGCACACGGGGCTCACGGACGGCCTCCAGGCGCCCGGCACGACCCACGAGAACGGCCTCTCCGAGCTCGCCTGGGCTGGGCAGGCGCTCGCGCCCGAGGCGCGGCTCCTGGCGGCGCCGGTGTCGGCCGAGATCGCGAGCTCCTCGCAGGCCGAGGGCATCGAGGACCGCGTCTCGATGGCGCCGCTCTCGGCCCGCAGGACGGCCGAGATGGTGCGGCTCGGCGAGCATCTGCTGGCCATCGGGCTGGTCGTCGCCTGCCAGGCCGTCGAGATGCGCGGGAGGGCGCCGCTGGGACGCGCGACCGGCGCCGCCCTCGCGCAGGTGCGCGCGCTCGTCCCGCACCTACGCGCCGGCGCGAGCGTGCATCCCGACCTCGAGCCGGTGCGCGCCCTGGTCGCGTCGGGGCGGCTCGGCGAGCCGGACGTCAGACCTTGAAGTAGCGGGCGCCGAGCGCCGAGAAAAGGCCGAAGGCGATCAGGCCCGCGGCGGCGGCGATCATGAGCGCGGGGCCGGCGCCCAGGTTGGCGAACCGGATGAGCGCGCGGTCGACGCCGATCGCCTTGTGCGGCGCGTACGACCGACCGGCCGCGACGAGGCCGTACCCGATCAGGGCGAAGAGCGCGGCGCGGGTGAGATAGCCGATCACGCCGAGACCGGCGATCGCCCGGCGCACGACGCCGGTGGCGGTCACATCGGCCATGAACGGCCGCCGCAGCGCCTTGTAGAGCTGCACGGCGGCGACGACGAGCGTGACGGCGCCGGCGGCGATGACGATGTCGGGCGAGATGCGCATCGCCCTGCGCACGAACGGGTCGATCGAGCCAGAGCTCTGCCCGGTGCCCGTGAGCACCGAGACCGCGAGCAGGAAGACGACGGTGTAGCCCACCGCCGACCCGGCGGCCGAGATTCGGGTGAAGGCACCCTGGCGGCCCTGCCGGCTGACGCCGCGTCCCGTGACGGCCTGCGTCGCGCGCCACAACACGTACCCCGCCAGGCCGACGGCGAGCACGAGCAGGATCGCATGGCCGAACGGCCGTGCCGCGACCGTTCGCAGCGCTCCGGCCTGGTTGGCCGACGTCGTCGGGTGCCCGAGCGCGATCTCGATCGCGAGCAGGCCGATGACGATGTAGAGCACGCCGCGGGCCAGGAACCCGAGGCGCGCAAGGAGCGATCGGGCCTTGCGCGTGTCGACACCGGCGGTCGTCGTGGGTGAGGCCGAGGGCGCGTCCATGCCCCGGTCCATTCCCGATGCCGCGATTCTCAACCGTCGACGACGAGGCCCTCGAGTGGCCCGAGCAGCCGCGCCGCGTGCAGCGACGTGCCTTCGAGACGGCTCAGCCGGTGCGTCATCGGCAGTCCCCGGCGGCGGCGTTCGGCCTGCTCCTCCGCGCGCGGCCGGAAGCGGCGATCGATCAGGTCGGCCGGGTCGCCGCCGACATCGTCCTCGCCGCACTCGAGGTGCTCCGCCCACAGCCGGCGGCGCGTCGCGGCGGCGAGCGAGGCGTCGTCGGTCACGAGCGCCGCCTCGGTGTCGTTGAACATCGAGTGGTCGTTCAGGTTCGCCGACCCGACGATGAGGACGCGATCGTCGACCACGGCGACCTTGGCATGGACGTAGATCAGGTCGGCGACCGGCCCCGCAGGCGCGTAGAGGGCGCAGGCCAGCACGCGCCCGGCGCCGCCGTCGGCCGCGATCAGCTCTGCGAGCGCGCCGCGGGTGTCGTCGGCCCCGCCATAGGGCTTGCCGGGCAGGACGATCAGCAGGCGGAACCGGTCGCTCGGCGGCCGGCGCAGCTTCTCGGCCAGCAGGCGGACGATCTCGGGCGACCACAGGTACTGCGACTCGAGGTAGATCAGCGTCCGGGCCGAGCGGATCACCCGCGCATAGGTCTCGAGGATCCCGAACGACCCTCGCTCGAGCCCCGGATACACGTTCTCCGGCACGGTCCGCACGAGCTGGACGGTGGACGATCCGACCTCGCCGCTTCGGGGCGGCGGCGCCAGGCGCTCGCCGGTGACACCGTGCCAGCGCAGCGCAAAGTGCTCGGCCACGTCGGCGACGACCGGGCCCTCGGCGACGGCGGCGACGTCGTGCCAGCCGACGCCCGCGCGGGCGGGATGGCGCTGGGAGTCGCGCCGGTCGCCCGCCATCGCGGTCAGGTCGATCCCGCCGACGAACGCCACCCGCCCGTCGACGACGATCGTCTTCTCGTGATGGCAGTGCAGCGGTCGCTCGTGAGGGTCGAGCGCACACCGGATGGGGCCGGCCCGGCAGAACTCGTCGCGCACGCCGCGCACCATCCGCCGCGTCGGCTTGAACACCGGGATCGGCGCACCTGCCCACAGCAGCACGCGGACATCGACCCGGGCCGCGAGCTCGGCGAGGAGGTTCCGCAGGACGACGGGCGTCTCGCCGTCGCGAAGGACGAAGTCCGGCGACATGAACCACCCCGTGAGATGCACCGACTTCGTCGCGGCCCGCATCTCGGCCACCATCCGCTCGAGCGCGTGCTCGCCGTCGATCAGCACCTCGATCCGGTTGCCGGGGCGGGGTGGCGGCGCGTCGGCCGACCAGCCGCCGGCCTCGCCGGCCAGCGGGTGCTTGCCGAGCTTCGAGAGCCGCCGGCGGTGATGGGCGCGGACGGCGGCCGACACCGTCTCACCGAACCGGCGGTCGAGCGTCCGTGCCGTCTTGCGACGCGCGCTCATAGGGCCCTCAGGCCGCCCGCTCGACGGTCGCCCCGACCGAGGCGGTGACGACCAAGAGCGTCGCCACGGCCTCGCTCGCGTGCGGGGCCTGGCCGAGCGCGATGACGCCGACCACCGTCGCGATCGCCGGCTCGAGGCTGGCCAGCACGCCGTATGACCGCGCGGTGAGCCGGCGCAGCGCCGACATCTCGAGCGAGAACGGCAGCGCTGCCGAGAGGATCCCGAGCAGGCAGATCACGGCGGCGCTCCAGAGCGAGACCGAGCCGATCCGGGCGATGCCCGTCGGCGCGAGCAGCACCGCCGATGCCAGCATCCCGGCCGCGAGCCCCTGGCTGCCCTGCCACGCGCGGCCGACGCGCTGGGCCGTGAAGATGTAGCCCGCCCAGGCCGCGCCCGCCAGGATGGCAAAGAGGAGGCCGGCCGCGCTCAGCCCGCCGCTCGTCGGCAGGCCGGCGAAGAGCCCGATCCCGGCCGCCGCCAGGGCGACCCACAGGACGTCCCGCAGCCGGCGCGAGCCGAGCAGCGAGACCGAGAGCGGGCCGATGAACTCGACCGTCACCGCGACGCCCAGCGGGATGCGCTGGATCGCCTCGTAGAAGGCGAGGTTCATCAGCGCGAGCTCGACGCCGAACAGGAGCAGCCACGCGAGCTCCGCCGCCGGCCGGCGCAGGCTGGGACGCGCGATCGCGAACAGGAGCAGGCCGCCGACCGAGTTGCGCAGGAACGCCGTGGCGGGGATGCCCACCTGGCTGAAGAGGCTCGTCGCGACGGCCGCGCCGAGCTGGAACGAGACCATCGCGGCCACCATGAGCACCGGCGCCGGTGCGCCGCCGCCCAGGCGCGAGATCCGGTCGGGGACGGCGCGGGCGGTGCCACGGCCCGGGAAGGCCGGGAGCGACGATTGCAGGGACGACACGGCGACGAATCATGCCTGGTCGCCGGCGAGCGGCCGCCGCCGGGCGGCCGCTCGCGTTGCATCGCGCATCTCTAGCGCTTGACGGCGTCCTTCACCTTGCCGGCGGCCTCGCGGAGGTCGCCCTTGGCCTGCTCGCGCCGGCCCTCGTTCTCGAGCTGCTCGTCCTCGCCGGCGCGGCCCGCTGCTTCCTTGGCCTTGCCGGTTGCCTGCTCGACTTTTCCGTGGAGCTTGTCGCCCATCGTGTACCGCCTTCGTCTCGTGGGGTGGGGGAGAGCGATGCGCGCCCGGCCGGGAGATCCGTGCCGGCCGGGCACGCAGAGTCGCCGGTTGGTCAGTCCGCCAACCGCGTGCGACGCCCGAGGTGCCGCGTCGCCGCCGGGGTGGACAGCGGCGCCGCGTTCCCCCCTCCGGTAACCCCGAGCGTCGCTCCGATCGCCGCGTGGGCGATCGGGCTGATCGGCGCTTCGCGTCGGGAACGCGCCGTGGCCGCCTCGACGCCGAGCGCATTCGGCAGAAGAGCGCCGCCGATCGTCGTGCTTGTGGCCGCCATGGTGGTTCGTCCCTTCGCTGCACGCGGTGGATCAGTTGCCGGCCGAGTACCCGGCGAACGTCCCGGCCGAAACACCGGCTTCAGGCCGTGGGCGCGGGGGCGTCCGGATGCGGCGGTGCCGGCGGGTTGGGCTCGTCCGGCTTGGGCTCGGGACCGATGGTGGGCTGCATGTGTCCTCCTGATGGGGATGGACGGACGGTCTACCCGCCGATCGGTGTCCGGAAACGCCGTCGTCACCGCAGTACCATCTACCGCGATGGCGCAGGTGAACGCGATCCCGGGCGGCACCCGTCTCGCCGCCGCGCTGCTCGACGCGGTGATCGAGGGCATGCCGGTGGGAGTGCTCGTGCTCGATGCCGAGATGCGGGTGGTGCGTGCGAACGCCGTGCTGTGCGAGATGGCGGGGGTGAGCGAGGCCGAGCAGCTCGGCCGGCCGGTGGGCGACGTGCTCGAATGGATGCCGCAGCCGGCGGTGCGCCGGGCGCTCGAGACCGGCGAGGACGCAGACGACGTCGATCTCGGCGAGCGCGACCCCGGCCTCGGGCGCCGGCTCGCCGTCAGCCTGCGCGTGCTGGCCGACCACGAAGGGGCGCGGGCGGTGGCCTGCCTGGTGCGCGACGTGACCGAGCTCGTGGCCTGGCGGCGCGGCCTGGGCGGCATCGAGGAGCTCGTGGCCGAGCTCGCCGGGGCCGCCACGCAGGCCGAGGTGACCGGGATCATCCTCTCGCGCTCACGCGACCTGGTCGGCGCCGAGACCGTCGCCGCGGGCATGCTCTCGGACGACGCGACGCAGCTCGAGCTCGTGGGCTCCGCAGGGCTTCCCGACGACACCGAGCGCGACTGGGGCCGCTTCGACGTGCATCTGCGCACGCCGATGGGCGATGTCGCGCGCACGGGGCGTCCGGTGTTCCTGGACGGCCCCGGCAACCACCTCGACGCCTACGCCGACATGCCTGCGGCGCTTGCCGGCGTGACGGTCGCCGCCGTGCCGATCCGCGTCCGCGGCGGCGTCATCGGCGGCCTGTCGTTCCGGTTCGGCACGCGGCGGCGGCTCGAGCCGGGCGACCGCTCGGTGATGGTCACGCTCGGCGAGCACTACGGCCAGGCGCTCGATCGTGCCAGGCTGTTCGAGTCGGCCGAGGGCGAGCGGCAGCGCCTGTCGACGCTGATGGATCAGCTGCCCGTCGGTGTCGCCATCGCCGAGGCGCCGAGCGGCCACATCGTCGCGGTCAACCCGAAGGCGACCGAGATCTGGCGCGCGCCCCCGCCCGGCGGCGAGCCCATCACCGACGTGACTCCGTACGTCGCGTTCCATCCCGACGGGCGCCGGTTCTCGACCGACGACTGGCCGATTGCCCGCAGCCTGGCGACGGGCGAGGTGGTCGAGAGCGAGGTGGTGGACGTCCAGTTCGGCGACGGCAGCCGTGGCTACGTCAACATCAGCGCACGCCCGATCTACGACGCCGCCGGCTACATGCTTGGGGCCGTGACGACGCTCGTCGATGTCACCGAGGCGCGCCGCCGCGAGACCGAGGCTCGGTTCATCGCCGACGCCGCCGACCTGCTCGCCGAGTCGCTCGACCCGGAAGAGACGCTGCGGCGGCTGGCCCGGCTGGTGGTGCCGCGGCTCGCGGACTGGTGCGTCGTGCACATCCGCGATGGATCGCGCATCCGCACGGTCGCGCTCGAGCACAGCGACCCGGCCAAGATCGAGCTCGGGCTCGAGCTCCAGCGCCGCTATCCGACCGACCCCGACGGCGAGAGCGGCGTCGCCGAGGTCATGCGCACCGGCGTCTCGGTGCTCACCCGCCGGATCACGCGTGAGATGGCCGTCGCTGCCGCGCCTGACTCCGAGTTCGCCGGCATCGTCTTCGACCAGCTCGGCCTGCGCTCGGCGCTGACCGTGCCGCTGCGCGCCCGCGGCGAGCTCTTCGGCGCCCTGATCCTGGTCTCGGCCGAGTCCGACCGCATGTTCGACGAGCGTGACCTGCGCTTCGCCGAGGATGTCGCCACCCACGCCG
>DASXZF010000107.1:0-3659 GCA_036502065.1 Gaiellales bacterium | reverse complement strand
CGCCGGCGCGGGCGGTGCTGCTCGACGTGACGCCGCGTCAGCTCGACGCGATCTACGGGCCCGATCTGCCGCCGCGCTACCGGCGCGCACTGCGCCGCTACCGGTACGGGGCCGGCGTGTTCAAGCTCGACTACGCCCTCTCGGCGCCGGTGCCGTGGACGGCCGAGCCGTGCCGGCGGGCGGGCACGGTGCACGTCGGCGGGACGCTGCGCGAGATCGCCGCGGCCGAGGCGACGGTGGTGCGCGGCGGCCACCCGGAGCGGCCGTTCGTGCTCGTTGCCCAGCAGAGCCTCGTCGATCCGACCCGCGCGCCGTCCGGCCGCCACACCCTGTGGGCCTACTGTCACGTGCCGAACGGGTCGCCGGTCGACATGACGGCGGCGATCGAGGGCCAGATCGAGCGGTTCGCCCCCGGGTTCCGCGACGTCGTGCTCGAGCGGGCGGTGCGCGGGCCGGCGCTGCTCGAGGCCGAGAACCCCAACTACATCGGCGGTGACATCAACGGCGGCGCGGCCGATCTGCGCCAGGTGCTCGCGCGGCCCGCGGTGCGGATCACGCCCTATGCGACGCCCAACCCGCGCATCTTCCTGTGCTCCTCGTCGACCCCGCCGGGCGGCGGCGTGCACGGCATGTGCGGCTTCCACGCCGCCCGGGCAGCGCTGCGCGGCGTGCTGCGTTAGCGGCGTCTCACCGCGGGCGCGGATAATCGCGTGCCCGTGGAAGCGCTCGATCGACACGCGGTGGAGTGGCTGGCCGACCGGCACTGGCCGGTCGTCACGCCGATCATGAAGGGCCTGACCGACATCGGCGCGCACGCGATCGTCTGGCTCGTCCTCGGGGCCGCCTTCGCGCTGTGGCAGCGGCGGCTGCTCGTGCTCGTCGTGCTCGCGCTGGCGGAGGAGGTCTCGTCGTTCGCAGACGGCGTGCTGAAGGACGCGATCGGCCGGGTGCGGCCGCCGCTCGCCGACCCGCGCGTGCACCCGTCGATCCCGGTCCCGCACGACCCCTCGATGCCGAGCGGCCACGCGATGATGGCCTTTACGGGAGCGGTGTTGCTGGCCGCGGTGATGCCGCGGCTGCGCTGGCCGTTGCTCGTGCTTGCGGCGGCGATCGGGCTCTCGCGGGTCTACCTCGGCGTCCACTATCCGAGCGACGTCGTGGTCGGCGCCGCGCTGGGCGCGGCCCTCGGCGCGGGAGCGGTGCTCGTGCTGCGCCGCGGCGAGCGGGCGCTGGCGGCTCGGCGTCACTAGCATCGCGGCATATGGGCGCGTGCGCGTCGCCAGCTCGCCGTGCCGGTCGTGCTCGTCGCGATCGGCCCTGCGCGCGCTGGTCGCCGACCGGCTGACGGCGCCCTCGCCCGGGTTCCAGCCGCCACGGCCGGCCGCCGTCGCGCTGGGCGACCTGCTCCGTCAGGCGGGCAATCAGGTGCGCACATGCCACGAGCGCGGCTCCTCGGTCACGTGCACGCTCGCAGATGGTGGCCGGTGCACGCAGGCGATCGGCGGAACGGGCTCCTGCACGACGGCCGAGGGGCGCATCACGGCCAACCTCGAGTCCGGCGGGGGCACGCTGCACATCGCGAGTCCCTGAGCGGGGCGCCGCAGGGCGCAATTGGCATCCGCTCGAACGGCCAATTGGCATGCGGCGGCCCCGGCGGCCCGCTCCAGGGCCAATTGGCAGCCGCTCGGACGGCCAAGTGGCTCGGCGAGCGCCCGCCGCCGAGTCCCGCTTGACACGTCCACTACGCTCGGACCGCCATGAGCGACGCCGACGCCACCGCCGCCGAGACCCAGCCCTACTCGGGTCGCACCGCCTGGGCGCGGAGCCTCGAGCGGCCGCTGGTCGACTTCATGCGCACCGAGACCGGCAGCGCCGCGTTCCTGCTCGCGGCGACCGTCGCGGCGCTCGTGTGGGTGAACGCCGACCGCAGCTCGTACGAGTCGCTGTGGCACACCCAGCTCCAGATCCGGGTCGGCAGCGGGACGGTCGGGCTCGACCTGCGCCACTGGCTGAACAGCGGCCTGATGACGTTCTTCTTCTTCGTGGTCGGCCTCGAGGCGCGGCGCGAGTTCGACATCGGCGAGCTGCGCGAGCGCCGGCGGGTGACCCTGCCGCTGGTCGCCGGGCTCGGCGGCATGGCCGTCCCGGTGCTGATCTACCTCGCCCTGAACGCCGGCCACGGCACGACGCACGGCTGGGGAGCGGCGATGTCGACGGACACGGCGTTCGCGCTCGGGATGCTCGCGCTCGTCGGGCCGCGGTTCCCGTCGCGCCTGCGGTCGTTCATGCTGACCGTGGTCGTGGTGGACGACGTGGTCGCGCTGATCGTGATCGCGACGGTGTACACGGGGCACGTGTGGATGCGGGCGCTCGTCGCCGCCGGCCTCGTGTTCGTGCTCGTCCTGGCAGTGCGCGCGGCCGGGCTGCGCGTCGGCCCGCTCTACGTGGGGCTCGGGACGGCGCTCTGGGTGGCCTTGCTCAAGTCCGGCGTCGACCCGGTCCTTGCCGGCCTGGCGATGGGCCTGCTCGCCTACGCCTACCCGGCGTCGCGCTCCGACCTCGAGCGCGCGAGCGACCTTTTCCGCCTCTTCCGCGAGCAGCCGACACCCGAGCTGGCCCGCTCCGCCCGGGTCGGGCTGCAGTCGGCGGTCTCGCCGAACGAGCGCCTCCTGCAGGTCTTCCACCCCTGGACGAGCTACGTGATCGTGCCGCTGTTCGCCCTCGCGAACGCAGGGATCCCGCTCTCGTCGAGCTTCCTCGGCCACGCGTTCACCTCGCCGATCACGCTCGGGATCCTGATCGGCTACGTCGTCGGCAAGCCGGTGGGCGTCGTCGGCAGCGCCCTGATCGTCACCCGGGTGACCCGCGGCCGTCTGCGCCCTCCGGTCGGCTGGGCGGCGGTCGCCGGCGGCGGCGCGATCGCGGGCATCGGGTTCACCGTCTCGATCCTGATCGCGACCCTCGCCTTCCACGGCGGCCGGCTGGAGGAGGCCAAGCTGGGAGTGCTGAGCGCGGCGCTCGTGTCGTCGGCCGCCACGTGGACCGTCTTCCGGGCGACGGAGCGGCTGCCGAAGCAGTGGCGGCTGCGCCTGCTGATCGGCTCGGCCCGTCCCATCGTCGACCTGGCCGTGGCCGTCGACCCCGACCGTGACCACATCCGCGGCTCGCTCGACGCGCCCGTCACGCTGGTCGAGTACGGCGACCTCGAGTGCCCGTTCTGCGGCCAGGCCGAGCCCGTGATCCGCGAGCTCCTGGCCGACTTCGGCGACCTGCGCTACGTATGGCGGCACCTGCCGCTGAACGACGTGCACCCGATGGCCCAGCAGGCGGCCGAGGCCACCGAAGCCGCGGCGCAGCAGGGTGCCTTCTGGGAGCTCCACGACCTGCTGCTCGGCCGCCAGTCGGCGCTGCGGCTGCCCGACCTGATCGCGTACGCCGAGGAGCTCGGGCTCGACACCGAGCAGTTTTCGGAGGACATGCGCAAGCACTCCGGCCGCGCCCGGATCGCCGAGGATGTCGACGGCGCCGACCTCTCGGGCGTCTCCGGCACGCCCTCGTTCTTCGTGAACGGCCGCCGCCATTACGGCGCCTACGACATCGCGACGCTGACCACCGCGGTGCGCGCCGCCCGCGCACGGGCGGCGCTCAAGCCGCACGCC
>DASXZF010000106.1:0-16859 GCA_036502065.1 Gaiellales bacterium | reverse complement strand
CGAGATCGGCTTCCCGCATCACCAGAACCCGTTCGGCATCGCCGCGCTCAAGCCGGTGCTCGATCCCCTGCGCATCGCGGTCGTCCTGATCCCGCTCTCGACGATCGCGGCGATCGCGAGCCTCGTCGTTCGCTTCCGTCGCGGCGGGCCGGTGGAGCGGCTCCAGATCAAGTGGCTCGCCCTGACCGGCGGGTTCTCGGGCGTGCTGTATGCCGTCGCGCTCGTGTCGTCGGCGCTGTTCGTCCCGTCGGGCGACACCGACCCCACCTGGAACCTCGCGATCCAGGATGCATGGTTCCTGAGCCTGTCGCTGCTGCCGGTCTCGATCGGCGTCGCCGTGCTGCGCTACCGGCTGTTCGAGATCGACGTGATCATCCGCCGGACGCTGACCTACTCGGTGCTGGTCGCGGTGCTCGCGCTCCTGTACCTCGGTGGCGTGGCGCTCGTCGGCGCCGTGCTCCGCGGCCTGACCGGCTCGTCCGGCACCCTTGCGGTCACCGCATCGACGCTCGCGACCGCCGCGGCGTTCCAGCCTCTGCGCGGCGGCATCCGCCGGCTCGTCGACCGCCGGTTCGCGCGGTCGAGCTACGACGCCCAGGCCGCGGTGAGCGGCTTCAGCGAGCGGCTGCGCGAGCAGATCGACCTGGATGCCCTCCGCGGCGAGCTCCTCACCGTCGTCGCGGGGACGGTGCAGCCGGCGCACGCGAGCGTCTGGCTTCGCCACGACGCCGCCGACTGACTGGTACATTTGTACCAATCCAGCGGCAGGAGCCCGGCATGCATGACGTGATCGTGGTGGGGGGCGGGTTCGCGGGCGTGACGAGCGCCCGTGAGGCGGCCCGGGACGGACGCTCGGTGCTGCTGCTGGAGGCCCGCGATCGCCTCGGCGGGCGCACATGGACGGCGCCCTGGAATGGGCGCGACATCGAGTACGGCGGCGGCTGGGTGCACTGGCACCAGCCGCACACCTTCTCCGAGATCACGCGTGCCGGGCTCGCGGTCGAGCTCTCGGGCGACGCCGACGTCAGCGCCTGGTACGTCGGCGACGAGCGCCGCACCGGCACGATCGCCGAGCGCGACGCGATCGCAAACGCCGGCTGGGTGCGGTTCGTCGCGGGCGTCGAGGAGTCGCTGCCCAACCCGCACGACCCGCTGCTTGCGATCGACCGCCTCGCCGCGATGGATGCGCTCACGATCGCCGAGCGGGTCGACCAGCTCGGGCTCGACGACGAGCAGCACGCCGTCCTCTGGGCCGAGCTCGAGTCGCTCGCCCACGGCCCGCTGACCGATGCCGGCGCCGTCAGCGTCCTTCGCTGGCACGCGCTCTCGGGCTACAGCCTGGCGCTCACGCAGTACACCGGCGGCCGGGTCACGCTCGCGACGGGCACGCGCGGCCTGATCGATGCGATCGCGGCGCAGGCGCCGTTCGAGACGCGCCTCGAGACCGCTGTTGCGGCCGTGCGCCGGCGCGGCGGCGGCGTCGAGGTCGAGACGCGGGCGGGCGAGGTGCTGGCAGGCCGGCGCGCGGTCGTGGCCGTGCCCCTGAACACGCTCGGAAGCATCGAGTTCGAGCCGGCGCTGTCCGAGACGAAGCGCGAGGGGATCGCGCTCGGCCAGGCCTCGCGCGGCATCAAGATCTTCATCCACGCCGAGGGCGAGCCCGTGGGGCAGAACGCGATCCGCCCGGGGCATCCATTCGGGTACCTCGACACCGAGTTCCAGAATGCCGACGGCAGCCAGGTGATGATCGGCTTCGGCTATGACGCCGCCATCTGCGACGCGACCGACCTGCCGGGCGTGCAGGCCGCGCTCGACCGGATCATCCCCGGCTACACCGCGCGCGCGGCGACGGCGCACGACTGGCTCGCCGACGAGTTCTCGCAGGGCACATGGGCCATCCACCGCCCCGGCTGGTACAGCCGCTACCACGACGAGATGCGCCGGCCCGAGGGCCCGGTGCTCCTGGCGGGGTCGGATCTCGCCGCCGGCTGGGCGGGCTTCATCGACGGCGCGATCGAGAGCGGCCTGCGCGCCGGCGCATGGTTGCGCGCACAGTCGCTGTGAGCGACCGCCGCCGCGTGATCGTCGAGGCGGCGCTGCGCGTGATCGCGCGCGGCGGCGCGGACTCGGCCACGCACCGTGCGGTGGCGGCGGAGGCGGGCGTCGCCCTGGCCTCGACGACGTACCACTTCGCGTCGAAGGCCGACCTTGTCGCCGAGGCGCTCGAGCTCGCGATCGAGCGGTCGATCGCGGCGGTCCGGCGCCACACGGCCGCTCCGCTCCCGTCGACGCCGGCGGAGCTCGTCGACCGGCTGGTCGAGATCGTCGAGGCGCTCGGCGCCGACGAGCAGGCGCCCCTCGCCGCCCAGTACGAGCTCCTGCTCGAGGCGTCGCGGCGGCCGCACCTGCGGCCGCTCGCCGAGCGCTGGAACCGGGCCTACCTCGACGGCCTCGAGACGGTGGTCGCGGCGGCCGGCCTCCCCGAGCCGCGGCACGCGGCCGAGATCCTGAGCGACCTGATCGACGGGGCGCTCCTGATCCAGCTCTCGGTGCCCGTCGCGGACTTCGTTCAGGTGTCGCTGCGCCGGCGGCTCGAGCGTGTCGTCGCCGGGCTCGCGGTGGCTACGCCAAGCGTGGCGGCGGCCGGGAGATACTCCGCCGCAACGTGACGACGAACCCACACTCCGGCGGCACGTCCGCGCGCGTCGCCATCACGGGCGCGGCGGGCGGATTCGGGCTGACCGTCGCCCGCGCGTTCGCGGCCCAGGGCGCCGAGGTGCACGTGTGCGATGTCGATGCCGCCGCCGTCCGCGCCGCGGCGGCCGAGGGGCTCCAGGCCACCGAGGTCGACGTCGCCGATCTGGCCGCCCTCGACTGGTGGATCGACCGCGTCCTTGCTCTGGGCGGCGGCCTGGACGTGCTCGTGAACAACGCGGGCATCGCCGGGCCGACGGCCCTGGTCGAGGACATCGAGCCGGCCGCGTGGCAGCGGTGCCTCGCGATCGACCTCACGAGCCACTACCGCGCCTGCGCGCGGGTCATCCCGGCGATGAAGGCCGCCCGCCGGGGGGCGATCATCAACATCTCGTCGACGGCGGGCCTCCACGGCATCGGCCTGCGCGCGCCGTACGTCGCGGCGAAGTGGGGGGTGATCGGCCTCACCAAGACGCTCGCCATCGAGCTCGGCCCCTACGACGTGCGCGTGAACGCGATCTGCCCCGGCTCGGTGGACGGCGACCGCATGCGCGGCGTGATCGACCGCGAGGCGGCCGCGCGCGGCGTTCCGGCCGCGGCGGTCGAGCGCGACTACCTCGAGGGCCAGTCCATCGCGCGGTTCGTCCAGCCCGACGAGCTTGCCGACCTGTGCCTCTTCCTGGCGTCGGACGCCGCCCGGATGATCAGCGGCCAGGCGATCGGCGTCGACGGCCACACCGAGACCTTCCACATCGGGTAGTTGCGTGAGCGACACTACGCTCGCATGAGCCCGATCGTCGCCGTCATCATCCTCGGTGTGTACTTCCTGCCGACGATCCTCGCCCTGAACCGGCATCAGCGCACACGCACCGTGTTCGCACTCAACCTGCTGCTCGGCTGGACGGGCATCGCCTGGGTGGTCGCCCTGGTCCTGGCCCTCTGGAAGCCCGGCACGCCTTCAACCCGGCAGGCATAATCGCCGCGATGTCCGTCACCGTCCGCACGCCCGGCCTGATCCTCGTCGAGCACGAGTTCTCGGTGCCGCTCGACCACGACCGGCCCGAGGGCGAGCGGATCACGGTCTTCGCCCGCGAGGTGGCAGATCCCGACGGGTTACAACGGCCGTTCCTGGTCTATCTCCAGGGCGGTCCCGGATCCGAGGCGCCGCGGCCGACCCGGAACACCACCGCCCCCGCGTGGCTCGACCGAGCGCTGAGTGACTTCCGCGTGCTGATGCTCGACCAGCGCGGCACCGGCCGCTCGACGCCGGTCGGCACCCTGCCGGGGCTCACGCCGGCCCAGCAGGCCGAGTACCTGACCCACTTCCGGGCCGACTCGATCGTTCGCGACGCCGAGTGGATCCGGCGCGAGATGGGCGTCGATCGCTGGAGCGTGCTCGGCCAGAGCTTCGGGGGCTTCTGTGTCACGACCTACCTCTCGATCGCGCCCGAGGGGCTGCGCGAGGCGTTCCTGACGGGCGGCCTGCCGCCGCTCGGCGGCCATGCCGACGACGTGTACCGCGCCACATACGAGCGCGTGCTCGACCGCAGCCGCCGCTACTACGAGCGCTATCCGGGCGATCGCGAGCGCGTGCGGGCGCTGCGCGAGCGGCTCGACGCCGAGGACGTGCGCCTGCCGGGCGGCGACCGCCTCACCGGCCCGCGCCTGCGCCAGCTCGGGCACATGCTGGGGATGGGGACGGGCGCCGAGCGGCTGCACTACCTGCTCGAGCTCCCGCACGACTCGCCCGCGTTCCTGCACGATGTCGAGACGTCGGTCGGATTCGCGCGCAACCCGATCTATGCCGTCATCCACGAGGCCTGCTACGCCGACGGCTGCGCCACGCGGTGGTCGGCGCAGCGGCTGCTACCGGCCGAGTACGACGATCCGACGCTCTTCACCGGAGAACATGTCTACCCGTGGATGTTCGAGGACTTCGCGGCCCTCGCGCCGTTGCGCGAGGCGGCCGACCTGCTGGCCGACCGCGAGTGGGCGCGGCTGTACGACCCGGAGCAGCTGCGTCGCAACGAGGTTCCGGCCGCGGCGGCCGTGTACGCGAACGACATGTACGTCGAGCGGGCGTTCTCGGAGCTGACCGCCGCCGGCATCCGCGGCCTGCGCCCGTGGGTCACGAGCGAGTACGAGCACGACGGCCTGCGTGCCGACGGCGAGCGCATCCTGGGGCGGCTGATCGACCTCGCGCGCGGCCGCGCCTGAATTAGCGGAGGGTTAAGGACGTGCAATACGCAGTGAACGCCACGGGTGACGACTCCGCGCACGGGCCATACGAGTCGTTCGACCAGGCGAAGGAGCGGGTGCGCGAGCTCGATTCCGGTCAGTTTCCGGCGACGATCTGCGAGATGCCCGACGACGAGTCGACGGCCGGCTCGCCGCGCGTCGTCAGCAAGTACCGGTCCGCGCCTCCCTGAGCCTCCCGCAGGCCTGAGCATGCCCGAGGATTACTTCGGCGAGCCGGTGGCGGCGGGCTACGACGACTCCGAGGGCGAGATGTTCGACCCGGCGGTCGTCGAGCGGACGGTGGACTTCATCGCCGCCCTGGCGGGTGACGGCGCGGCCCTCGAGCTCGGCATCGGCACGGGCCGGATCGCACTTCCGCTGTCCCGGCGGGGCGTGCGCGTCCACGGTATCGACCTGTCGGAGGCGATGGTGGCGAGGCTCCGCGCGAAGCCCGGGGGAGACGCGATCGGTGTCACGATGGGCGATTTCGCGACGGCGCGGGCCGAGGGGACATTCTCGGTCGCCTACCTCGTCTTCAACACCATCATGAACCTGACCACGCAGGACGAGCAGGTCGCCTGCTTCCGAAACGTCGCCGCGCACCTCGTGCCCGGCGGCTGCTTCGTGATCGAGGTCGGCATCCCGCAGCTCCAGCGGCTCCCGCCCGGCGAGACCTTCCATCCATTCACGGTCACGCCCACGCACCTCGGCATCGACGAGTACGACATCGTCCGACAGGGCCTCGTGTCGCACCACTACCGGGTCGGCCAGGGCGGCGTCGACGTGCTCTCGGTGCCGTTCCGCTACGTGTGGCCGGCCGAGCTTGACCTGATGGCGCGGCTTGCCGGGATGACGCTGCGCGAGCGGTGGAGCGGATGGGCGCGCGAGCCGTTCACGAGCGAGAGCACGACCCACGTCTCGGTCTGGGAGAAGACGGCGTCTACCGCAATCTAGGCGCGGCGGCTCGGGTTCCCCGCATGTCGATACGGCAGTCGCTACCGATGCGCGATCCGGCCCGCGCGCCGATCATGCGCAGATGCACACGACGCCCGCATCCGACACCACGCCGCGCGAGCTCTGCCATCGCAGCGGCGACGGTCTCGAAGTAACTCTGTGGTGGCTCCCCGGCCGCGACGGGCTGCAGGTGTCCGTCGTCGACACGAAGCTGAGCCAGTCCTTCCAGGTGTCGGTGGACTCGGCCCGCGCGATGCGCGCGTTCAACCACCCGTACCTGTACGTGCCCGAGCACAGCGTGCGCCTGCCGGCGACGGACGCGGCCGCGCACACCTCGCCGTCGTGGACGGCCACGGCGTGACCCGGTTCATGCGCAAGCTCTGCGCGCACCGCGACCTGACCCAGACGCCCTCCGGGGCGCTCGTCTGCCGCAACTGCGGCGTGACGATCACGGCCCGCTGACGCGGCGGGCGGTCAGTACCGCCAGCGATACGCGTCGGCCAGCTCCGCCTCGGACAGCCCGCCGTGCGTCTCGCACTCGCGCCTGCGCACGGCCGCAAACGCGTCGTGCAACACGTCGCCGAGCACGCGCCGGGCGAGCCGGCTGGCCGCGAACAGTTCGGTGGCGGCGCCCAGCGTCTCGGGGAGCCGGGCAATGCCGCGCTGTGCGAGCTCCGCGGCGGTGAGCGCGGCCGGATCGTCCTGCATGGCCTCGGGCAGCCCGGCATCGCGCTCGACGCCGTCGAGGGCCGCGGCCGCGACGAGCGCGGCCACGAGGTAGGGGTTCGCGCCGCCGTCGCCGGCCTTCACCTCGAAGTTGGCCGACCGCTCGCGGCTGGTCACGGTGCCCGGGATGAAGCGCACCGCCGCCTCGCGGTTCTCGACCCCCCAGCACCCGTAGGCGCCTGCCCAGTGGTGGGGCTGCAGGCGCAGGTAGGCGGCGGGGCTGGGCGCGAGCACGGCCAGGAGCTCCGGCAGGGCGCTGACGACGCCCCCGAGGGCGGCCGCGCCCGTGGCGGTCATGCCGACGGCCCGGTCGCCGCCCTGCATCAGGTTCTGGCCGTCGCGCCACACGCTCAGGTGCAGGTGGCAGCCGTTTCCGACCTCGCCGGGGAAGACGACCGGTGCAAAGCTCACGTCGAGGCCGTGGCTGCGGGCGGCGAAACGCATCTGGGTGCGGACGAAGACCATGTCGTCAGCGGCCTGCAGCGGATCCCCGGCCGCGATCGACACCTCGAACTGCCCCGGCGCGTACTCGGGATGGAACTGCTCGACCTCGATCCCGGCGGCCTCGAGCGAGTCGACCAGCTCGAGCAGGAAGTCGCCCACCAGTGAGAGCGCACGCGTGCTGTAGCCGGGCCCGGTGTGCGCCGGTGTGCCGTCGGGATGAAGCAGCGTCGCCTCGATCTCGAACGTCGCCCGCAGATCGAGGCCCGCGGCGGCGGCCGCCGCGCAGACGCGCTTGAGCGCGTCGCGCTGGCAGGCGGCGACCGGCTCGAGCTCCTGGCTCATCTGGTCGACGGGCGCCCACGCCCAGCCGGGCGCCGCGGTCAGCACCCGGACTGCCTCCATGTCGGGGATCAGGCGCATGTCGCCGCTGGGGTTGTCGAACGGCGGCACGTCTGCGAACAGGTCGTCGGTGCCCGCCGCCGACCAGATGTAGGCCATGCCGACGCCGTTTGCCGCCACGCGCTCGAGCCGGGCGAGCGGCACGGCCTTCACCCGAGTGATGCCGCCGTTGTCGACCATCGTCATCGCGAGCGCGCGGACGCCGGCGGCTTCGAGGCGTTCCCGCAGCTCGGCCGGGCTCACCCCGCCGCCTCGAGGCCGTGCAGCCGGCGGGCGTTTCCCCCCAGGACGTCGGCGCCGATCCGCTGCGCCGCAGCGCGGTTCAGCTGGCGCCGCTGCACGCCGGTCTCGAGCACCCGCGTGAGCGCCTCGCGGGCCAGGTGGGCCGACAGCCACACCACCTCGGGCTCGCTGGCCTCGTCGGAGCCGTACATCACCTTCGCGGGCGGGGCGATCCCGAGCAGGATCTCGAGCCGGCTGTCGATCGCAAGGCTCGCCCACGGCGTCGAGAGCGACGTGTCCAGGTAGACGTGGGGGAGGATCGAGGCCACGAACGCGCCCTCGTCGACCCACGGCCAGCCCGAGTGGATCAGGACGACGGGCTGGTCCATGTGCGCCGAGAGCAGCGGGAAGAGGTCGGACGGGCGCGCGTGTGCGAGCACGATCGACGGGTCACCGCCCCCACAGTGGATGTGCACCGGGATCCCGGCGCCGCGGGCGACCGCGAGCGCCCGCCGCAGCAGCGCGTCGCGCACCGGCTTTCCGTGCTCGCGCGTCTCGCGCCAGCCGTCGCCGCGCCAGGCCGCGAAGGCCGACTCGAGCTCGGGGCGGCTCCACTCGGCGACGTCGAGGCCGGTGCGGTAGGCGATGACCGACTTGAACGCGATCGAGCCGTCGCGGACGGCCTCCTCGAGGCCGGCGGTGAACGCGTCCTCGAGCTCGGCGTAGCCGCCCGCGGCGCCGCGGACGTCGGTGATGATCGGCTCGATCCGGCACACGCGGTGGACGCGCAGGCCGACCTCGTCGCCCAGGGCACGGCCGTCGATCTTCGGCAGCGGGTAGCCGTCGTCCATGATCAGGTCGGCGACGCCGGCGTCGCTCCAGAGGCGGCGCAGGTAGCCCCGGTGGTCGGCCAGCACACGCGTGCGGGCCTCGGCCAGGCCGGCGCGGGTCGGCGGGCACTCGAGCATCGCGCCCAGCCGGTCGGCCATCGCGACGGCGATCGGCGAGGTGTCGGTGGTGAGCTCGAGGATCTCGCGCAGGCTCTCGTCTTCGAGCCCCGAGCTCATCAGGCACATGCCGAGCATGGTGATGCGGTCGAGGAATCCGTGCTGCGGCGCGGCGGCGACCTCGTCGCTGCGCCAGCCATGGCAGTGCACGTCGACGACCGACGTCCCTTCGAGCAGGTCACTCACGAGCTTCTCCTTCGGTGAGGCGGATCCGCGACGGGTGCGATCCTCTCACGTAGGATCCGCGCCTTGCCCGCCTGCGCCTTCGAGCAGATCTCGGCCCACGTCGACCGGTTCACGCCGGACGACCGCACCGACCGGCCCGTGCTCGGGGCGGTGCACGGATCGCGCGCGACCCTGATCGTCGACGGCGGCGCGTCGGTCGCGCACCTGGGTGCGTTCGCGGCCGAGGTCGCAGCCCGCGGGCGGCCCGCCATCGCCGCGATCGCGCTCACGCACTGGCACTGGGATCACAGCTTCGGCTCGGCTGCCGTCGATGCCCCCGTCATCGCGCACCGCGACACGGCGGCCGAGCTCGCGGTCCAGGCGACCTACGACTGGTCGGACGCGGCCCTGGACGCCCGCGTCCGCGACGGGCGCGAGATCGCGTTCTGCGCCGGGTTCCTGCGCCTCGAGCTGCCCGACCGATCGGATCTGCGCATCGTGCTCCCGACCGAGACGTTCACGCACGAGCGCACGATCGACCTGGGCGGCGTCACGGCCGTCGTCGCCCACGTCGGCGGCGACCACGCCGCCGACTCGTGCGTCGTCCATGTGCCCGGCGACGACGTGCTCTTCCTGGGCGATTGCCTGTACCAGCGGCTGTACGCGCCCGAGCCGCTGCTCACGGTCGGGGGCGTGCGCGCGCTCCTGTCGGCGCTCGAGCGGTTCCCGGTCGAGGTCGCGTGCGAGGGCCATGACGACGACGTCGCCGATGCGCGTGCCTACGCCGCCCGGCTGGCGACGCTGCGGCAAGGCACGGAGCTCGTTGCGGCCCACGGCGCGGCGGCCGCCGGCCAGGTGAATGGCGACGAGGATCTGGCCGAGATCGTCGCCTTCCTGCTCGTCGGCGAGGGACTCGGCTAACCCGGGCCCTCGCGTTCGCCGATCAGGCGGTCGCCGCGCCCGTGCGTGGCGAAGCTGATCGTCCAGCGCAGCAGCACGACGGCCCGGTTCTGCGCCCCGATCAGGTAGAAGAGGTGCACGACGAGCCACGTCGCCCAGGCGATGAAGCCCGACAGCCGCAGGCCCTTGATGTCGGCGACGGCCGCGAATCGGCCGATCGTGGCCAGGTTGCCCTTGTCGTGATAGCGGAACGGCTCGACCGCGGTGCCCTCGACGCGGCTCCTGATCGCGCGGGCGGCGTAGCGGCCCTGCTGGATCGCCACCGGCGCGAGGCCGGGCAGGCCGAGCGGGGTGCCATCGCGGCGCTGCACGCTCACCATGTCGCCGAGCGCGAGCACCTCGGGGTGCCCGGCGATGGTCAGGTCGGGGCCGACCGGCACACGTCCGGCCCTGTCCGTCTCGACTCCGGCCGCCTCGGCCAGGGTGCCCGCGAGCTCGGACGCGGTCACGCCGGCCGCCCACACCACCGTGTGCGTCTCGACCTGCGTCACGCCGCCGCCGGGATCGCGCAGGGCGACCGAGTCGGCGGTGATGTCGACGGCCGTGCGGCTGACCATCGGCGTGACGCCGAGGCGCACGAGCGACCGCGTGCCGCGGGCCGAGAGCGAGGGCGGGAACCCGCCCAGGAGACGGTCGGCGGCCTCGACGAGCAGGACGCGCGCCGCCCGGGTGTCGACCGAGCGGAAGTCGCGCCGCAGCGTGTCGCGGGCGAGCTCGGCGACCTGACCCGCCATCTCGACGCCGGTCGGCCCGCCGCCGACGATCACGAACGTGAGCCACGCCTGCCGCCGCGCCGGGTCGTGCTCAACCTCGGCTGCCTCGAACGCGCGCAGGATCCGGCTGCGGATGGTGAGCGCGCCCTCGAGCGACTTCGGCTGGGGCGCGTGGGCCTGCCACTCGTCGTGACCGAAGTACGAGTAGCGCGAGCCGCCGGCGGCGACGAGCGTGTCGTAGGGAAGCTGCGTGGGCGCCTGCCCGTTGGGCAGCCCGGCGAGCGTGATCGTGCGCGCGGCCAGGTCGATGGCCGTCACCTCGGCCAGGATCACGTGGGCGTTACGCTGCCGCTTGACGACGCCGCGCAGCGGCGCGGCGATCTCGGCCGACGAGAGGGCGCCCGTCGCCACCTGATAGACGAGTGGCTGGAACAGCGAGTAGTTCTGGCGGTCGACGAGCGTCACGCTCACGGGTGCGCCCCGCAGGCCGCGCACCACCTGCAGGCCGGCGAATCCGCCGCCCACGACGACCACCCGATGCCCCGACACCGCGTCACCGCTCATGTCGTCCTCCCATTCCCGCGCCAATCTGTCTGCAATCTTCTCCGGGATCTCTCAGGTTCGCTGCCGACTATGAGGGTATGGCGCGAATACGACGGTTCACGAAGACGGAGCGCGCGGCCCACTGGCTGGTCGCCGCCGCCTTCGGCACGATGCTCCTGTCCGGCACCCAGGTGTCGCACCACTGGTCGTGGACGACGCCGGCGCTCGACATCCACGTCGGCGCTGCGGTCGTCCTCGTCGCAGGCCTGGCCGGGCTGCTCCTGTTCGGCAACGGCCGCTCGCTCAGCCGCACCGCCCGCGAGCTGCGCCGGCTGAACGCCGACGACCGCCGCTGGCTCGCGCCGCTGCGCATCCTGCGCGGTCATCCGGCGCCGCCGGTCGGCCGGTTCAACGCGGGCCAGAAGATGAACGCCCGCCTGGCGCTGATCGGCCTCGTGGGGCTCTACGCGACGGGCATCAGCCTGATCCTCTTCGGCCGCACCGCCCTCGGTCACCTGCACACCCCGTTCGCTGTGCTGACGAGCGTCCTGATCGGCGGCCACATCTTCATGGCCGTGCTGAACCCCTCGACCCGACACGCCCTGCGCGGGATGACGCTCGGATCGGTCGACCGCGACTGGGCCGAGCATCACTTCCCGCTTTGGGTCGAGGAGATCGACACCCAGGAGCGGGTGCCGGAGGCGTAGACTCGCGCGCAGCACCATGCTGCGCACCCGCAACCGAGCCTGGCACGTGGCCCCGGTCGCGTCGATCGCGATCGTCGCGGCGTGCCTGGTCGGCACGTCGGGCGCCCCCGCGGCCGGCGCCGCGACGTCGCGCGCCTTCGTGCGCGTGAACCAGGTCGGCTACCCGGCGGGAGCGCCCAAGCGCGCCTACCTGCTCTCGGCCGTGGCCGAGCCGGGGGCCACGTTCCGGCTCGCGCGGGCCGACGGCCGGGTCGTCCTGGCCGGCCGCGTTGGCGCCCTGCTCGGGCGCTGGAGCGCCCGATTCCCCTACACGTATGCCATCGACTTCTCGCGGGTGCACGCGCACGGCGTCTACCGGCTCGAGGTGCGCGGGGACGCGGCGGGCGGGTCACCGTGGTTCACGATCGCGAGCGGCCGCAGGCTCTCGGCCGCCCCGATCCGAAACGCGCTCTCGTTCTACCAGGACGAGCGCGACGGGCCCGACTTCATCCGCACCGCGCTCCGCACGGCCCCCGGTCATCTGAACGACGCCGAGGCGATGACGTACCTGACGCCGAAGGTGGACGGCGATGGGAACTTCGCGGGCGACCTGCAACCGCTCGGCCTGCGCATCGACGCGGCCGGCGGCTGGTGGGACGCGGGCGACTACCTGAAGTTCGTCGAGACCGCGAGCTACACCGACACCGTCCTGCTCTCGGCGCTGCGCGACTTCCCGGGGCCGATGCACGTGCGCGTGCACGGCTCGTCGTTCGCGGCCGAGGCGGCGTTCGGGACGCGCTGGCTCCTGCACATGTGGGACGACCGCACGCGAACGCTCTACTACCAGGTCGGGATCGGCGAGGGCAACGACCACATCATCGGCGACCACGACATCTGGCGCCTGCCCCAGGCCGACGACCACTACGACGGCACGAGCCGGGCGGCCCGGTATATCCGCCATCGGCCGGTGTTCCGGGCCGGCCCGCCGGGGGCGCTCGTGAGCCCGAACCTGGCCGGGCGCGACGCCGCCGCCTTCGCGCTCTGCTTCCAGGTCTACCGGCACACCCATCCGCGCCTGGCGGCGCGCTGCCTGCGCTCCGGCGAGCACATCTTCGCGCTTGCGAACACGCACCCCGGGCGCCTGCTGACGGTGATCCCGTACGACTTCTATCCCGAGACCGAATGGCGCGACGACCTCGAGCTGGGCGCGACGGAGCTCGCCATCGCGACCACCCACGGCCGGCTGCCCGCCGGGCTGCCGCACCGCCGGTCGCGCTTCTATCTGCGCCTGGCCGCGCACTGGGCGCACGCCTACATCACCGGCCCCGGCGACGCTCGCGACACCCTGAACCTGTACGACACGAGCGGCCTCGCCCACTACGACCTCTACCGTGCGATCCGCGCCGCGCACGACCCGCGCGGGCTCCAGGTGACGCCCACCGCCCTGCTCGCCGACCTGCGCCGCCAGCTCGGCCGGGCCGAGGCGCAGGGCCGCGCCGACCCGTTCGGGTTCGGGTTCCCGTGGGCCCAGTACGACACCGCCTCGCACGGCTTCGGCCTGACCGTGACGGCCGGCGAGTACGACCAGCTCACCCACAGCCACCGCTACGCCGCCGATGCATCGCGCTGGCTCGCGAACGTGCTGGGCGCGAACGCCTGGGGCGTGTCGCTCGCGGTCGGCGACGGCACCACCTATCCGCACTGCATGCAGCACCAGGTGGCGAACCTGGTCGGATCGCTCGACGGCACGGCGCCGATCCTGGCCGGTGCGGTGGTCGAGGGCCCCAACTCGAGCGCGACGACCGGCGTCGTCCCGCCCATGCGGCTCTGCCCCGCGAACGGCACCGACCGCTTCGCCCGGTTCAACTCGACCGCGGTCTTCCGCGACAACGTGCAGTCCTACTCGACCACCGAGCCCGCGATCGACCTCACGGCGACGAGCCCGCTGGCCTTCGCCCGCCAGGCAGCCGGCGACCGCGCCCGCGGCCTGGGCTAGCGCCTACGGGGCGGATTCTTAGGCCGTTTAGGCACACCATCGCTACCATCCGGACCTGTCTCTGCCACGGAGTCCAATGACCGGAGTGCGGTGGTTCCCGCTCAGGTACGAGGTGGGCGATGCCGATGGTACCTTCGCGGCCCACGCCGCTGTCGGATGCTGCGATCCTCCTCAGAGGTGGCTTGAGCATGGCGAACACGCTCGGCATGAACGCCCAGACGACTTTCGATGCGACCGATCAGTGGGCTGTGTCGGCGTTCGCGGCGACCGACCGCACACTCGAGGAGATCGCCCGAGACGCGCACGCCCAAGGGAGGCTGAACCACAGCAAGGTCACCGTGTCGACGGTGGGCGCTTTCCGACAGTCTGGATTCCGAGTCGAGCCGACCCCCGACGATTACCCGCACGTGGACATCTTCCTAATGGCCCATGGGCCGTCCCAGGTGACGTGGGAGGCGATGGCGGCCCTTTTTCAGGCACCGGTGCCGAACCCAGCGCTATCCAATCAAGGCGAGACAGACTAAGGTGGAGCAATGACAGCTAGCTTCAATCACGGGTTTCGGGCCATGGTGGACTTCAACGCCGCCGACCGCGACGGCGTGATCACGGCCTCGATTCGGTATGCCGCGCTGTGGCCCGAGGTCGGCTCGTTCATCACGTTGTACGACCCCGAAGCGAACGAGTGCGACGCCGTTGTCGCCGCGGTTGACCACGAGCGTGGGACCTTCCGCTGCCGCATTGACTGGGAGGCGTGGCGCTCGGAACCGCCAATGTTCCGTAGTTCCCAGCCCCTTACTCAGTTCGCTGGCGCTGCGGCTGCGTAGAGGCGATACGCGGTGACCGACGAATCCGGCTTGGATGTCGTCATGCTCCTGTGCGACTCGGCGCAGGTCGCAGGTGGGAAGCTCTACGTCTTAGGCGGCGGCTGGAGTCAGTATGTCCTACCCCATCAACCGCTGACGATGGCTCTTGCAGTGAAGATGTCGATCCCGTGGGATAGAGCGAACCACCGCTTCAACATGGCGGCACGGCTGGTTACGGACGACGGCGAAGCCGTCTTGGGCAAGGAAAGCGGCGAGCAGATCCGTGCCGAGGGTCAGGTCGAAGTCGGGCGCCCCGTGGGTCTCAAGCCGGGTGAATACCTCGATGCTCCCTTCGTGCTCAACTTCAACGGAGTGACGCTCGACGTCGGCGGCTATGTCTGGGAATTGTGGGTCGACGACGCCGTTGAGGCCAAGTCGCGTTTCCGGGTGCGCCAGCCTCCCTCAGTGGGGTGATGGCCGCGGGGCGTTCGCCTCGTCGTGCCTACCGTGTGCACTAGCCGGTCAGGCTTCGGTCAATCCTGCCGGCCTTCTCCATGACATCGAGGCGCTTCGATGCGGTGAGGGCCGATGTCTTGACCAGGCCAGACCGTGTTCGTGGTGCAGTGACCGCGCGACCGCTACTGCTCGTAGTGCTCGACGGTATCGCCGCTGCGCAGCCTGGCATCGTCGGGGTCCAAGCCGAACTCGCGGTGGGCGCGGCGCTGCCGCAGCAGATCCCAGCAGCGGTCGAGCGCGACCTTGATCTCCGCCAGGCGGGCGTGGTCACCCGCCTCGAGATTGCCGTGGCTCTCGCGCTCGAACAGCGCCTGCTCCTCGGCGACGAGCTCGTCGATCCGGCCCAGTACCTCGTTGTCATCCATCGCATCGCTCCCTGTCGGCTTTCGGGCCCGGCAGTCTATGCGCGGGCGCGGCGCCGGCGGCTCAGCCGCCGCGGCGGTGGCGCTTCTCCTCCTCGATGGTTCGCTCGGCGGTCGGGCTGACCTCGAGGCGATCGTCCGGAATCGGCTCCCCGCTCTCGATCGACAGGCCGAACGTGCCCTGCGCGAGCCGTTCCTCGGCCCGTGCGACGGCGCTCAGACGTGCCCGCAGGTCGTCGATACGACCCTGGTCGAACTCGTTCTGATACGTGTCCGATGCGTCGTCGGCCATCTCGGTGGTCGAGAGCTCGTCGTTGGGCTCGATCGCGGACTCGCGCAGCGCCTCCTCGATCTGCGCCCGCTCTGCCGCAAGCAGCTCCTTCGCGTGTCGATCGTCCACTGCGCTCCTTCGTCGTCGGTTGCCGGCCGTCGCCCGGCGAGGGCGGAAACGCCGTCTGTTCCACGCCGGTACGGTACCGGTCGTGCCTCCCGGCAGGCTATCCGCTGGGCCGTGGGCGAGCAGCGCGCAGGGGCCGCTGCCCGCGCTCCTCGTCATGCTCACGATCGTGACGGGCCTCGTCGACGCGGTGAGCTACCTGGCTCTCGGGCACGTCTTCGTCGCGAACATGACCGGGAACGTCGTGTTCCTCGGGTTCGCGCTCGCGGGCGCGGGGAGCCTGTCGGCGCCCGCATCGCTCGTCGCGATCGCGGCCTTTCTCGCCGGCGCGCGGGTGGGGGGCAGGCTCGGCGCGCGGTTCGCCGACCGGCGCGGCCTGATCCTGCGCGGCGGCGCGGCCGTGTCGCTCGCCTTCGTCGTCGTCGGGGCGCTCGCGGCTGCGATCGGCGGCACGCACGTGCACGGCTGGGAGCGCTACACGATGATCGCGGCGCTCGCGGTGGGCATGGGCGTCCAGAACGCCACCGCCCGCCGGCTCGCCGTGCCCGATCTCACCACGACCGTCCTGACGCTCACGCTGACGGGAATCGCCGCCGACGCGCATCTCACCCCCGGCGCGATCGGTGCGCTCGCCCGGCGCGCGATCGCGGTCGCGGCCATGCTCACCGGCGCCCTCGTCGGCGCCGTGCTCGTGATCCACGTCGATCTCGTGGTGCCGCTCGTGGCCGCAGCGGCGCTCATCGCCGTGAACGCGCTCGTCGCGCAGGTGCGCTCGGCGGGCGCCGGAGCCGCTGCCGGGTGGCAGCGGGGCGCATGATGCCGCCGCGATCGGCGAGCCGGACACGCGCGTCCGGCTCGGGGATCAGCGGTAGCGGTAGACGATCCGTCCGCGGTTCAGATCGTAGGCCGACAACTCGACCTTGACCCGGTCGCCGGGCAGGATGCGGATGCGATAGCGCCGCATCCTGCCCGCGATGTACCCGGTCGTCTGGTGGCCGTTGTCGAGCTCGATCCGGAAGAGGCCGTTGCGGAGC
>DASXZF010000105.1:0-2247 GCA_036502065.1 Gaiellales bacterium | reverse complement strand
ATCGACACGGCCAAGGCGCTCGCCGCCGCGCGCGGCGGCCGCGTGTGCGCGGTGCCGACGACGCTCTCGGGCGCCGAGATGACGGGCGGCCACCGGCTCGTGCCCGGGTTCGAGGATCGCGGCCGGCACCGGCCCGTGCTCGTGCTCGCCGACCCGGCGCTCATGACCGGCCAGCGGCTCGACGACCGCCGGGCGAGTGCGATGAACGCGCTCGCACACGCCGCCGAGGCCCTCTACGGCACGGGCCGTAACCCCGTTGCGGGGATGGCCGCGACCGCCGCCGCCGGGCTGATCGCCGCGGGACTCTCCGACGACACGCCGGAGGCGTCCGCGCGCCTGGCCCTCGGCTCGCTGCTGGCGGCCTACGCGATGGACTCGGCCGGCTACTCGCTGCACCACGTCCTCTGCCAGACGATCGTGCGCCTCTGCGCGACACCGCACGCGGCGACGAACGCCGCGATGCTCCCGCACGTGCTCCAGGCGATGCGGGAGCGCGAGCCCGACGCGGTGGCGGCGTTCGCCGACGCCCTCGCCGTCCCGGTCGACGCCGTCGCGGCGAAGGTCGCAGACATCGGCGCCGCGCGGTCGCTCGACGAGCTCGGCGTCCATGCCGAGGCGCTCGGCGCCGTGGCCGACGCCGCTCTCGACCGGCCGGAGCTGCGGGCGATGACGCCGCCGCCCGACCGCGACGAGCTGCTCAGCCTGCTTCGGCAGGCATATCGGCGCTGACCGCGGCCTCGCCACGCGCCCGGCCCTGCTCCTCGGCCTGCTCGACCCGGGCCGAGAACCATGCCAGCACGACCGGCAGCACGAACGGCACGAGCAGGAGGTGAAGCCAGTCCCAAAGCGTGTTGCCGGGGAACCCCGTCCAGTGCCAGTCGAACGTGTAGCCGGCGGTCACGAGCACGGCGAAGGCGGCGAGCAGGCTCGTGCCGCCCTTCCGCAGGCGCGGGTGCATGCTGCGGCCGAGCGCGAGCCAGATCGGGAAGGCGGTCACCGTCGCCGGGAGCACCAGCAGCTCGAGCCAGTCCCAGAGCGTGCGCCCGTCGAACCCGGTGAACGTCCATCCGAGCCGGTACCCGCCCACGAGCAGCACCGCGAAGGCGGCGGTGACAGCACCCACCAGAATCCGCCACTCGACGCGCAGCTGGTGCCGGGTGCGGTACCAGACCGGCGCCGCCGTCAGCACGAGGGGCAGCACGAGCAGGTGCAGCCAGTCCCAGACGGTGTTGTTGTCGGCAAAGCCTGTCCACGTCCAGCCAAGCCACTCGCCGCCGACGATCGTGATCGCGAGCGCGGCCGCCGCGGACACTCCCAGCAGGCGCAGGATCGACCCGCGCGACACGGGCTCGGCGACGTCCACTGACACGGTGCGAGCAGCGTACCGCGGGCGCCATCTAGACTGCGGGGATGGGGAAGGGGTATGCCGACGGGCCCGCGGGCGAGGAGCTGCTGGCCGCGCAGGAGCGCGGCGACCACCTGGCCCTGCCCGAACGGCCGCCGCCGCGCAAGATGGTGTGGGGCTCGACTCCGGACGACCCCGCGCCGCACGTCCTCGGCGAGGTCGGCGAGGTCGATCCCGACGACCTCTTCTCCAGCGGTCGCGCATGGGGGCTCTACGTCGCCGTCGAGTCGAGATAGTGTTGCCGCTCCCGTGACGCAGAACCCGTACGACCTTCCTTCCGACCCCGCCAAGCGGCACAGCGCGGCGCTGACGGATGGCCCCGATCGCGCCGCTGCGCGGGCGATGCTGAAGGGGATCGGGTTCACCGACGACGACCTGCGAAAGCCGCTGGTCGGCGTCGCCACGATGTGGATCGAGACGATGCCGTGCAACTTCAATCACCGCGAGCTCGCGCTGCGGGTGAAGGCCGGCATCCGGGCCGCCGGCGGCACGCCGATGGAGTTCAACACCATCTCGATCTCCGACGGCGTGTCGATGGGAACCGAGGGCATGAAGGCCTCGCTCATCAGCCGCGAGCTGATCGCCGACTCGATCGAGCTCGTCGTGCGCGGGCACCTGATGGACGGGCTCGTCTGCATCGTCGGCTGCGACAAGACCATCCCCGCCGGCGCGATGGCGCTCTGCCGGCTCGACGTGCCCGGGCTCGTGCTCTACAGCGGCTCGATCGCGCCCGGCACGTTCCGCGGCCGCGACATCACCATCCAGGAAGTGTTCGAGGCGGTCGGCGCCTACGCCGCCGGCACGATCGACGCGGCCGAGCTGCACGAGGTCGAGTCGGCCGC
>DASXZF010000104.1:0-14229 GCA_036502065.1 Gaiellales bacterium | reverse complement strand
ACCTTGGCCAGCAGCACGTGCAGGGTTTCCTGCTCCTCCGCGTCCAGCGGCGCGAGAAAGTCATCCTCCAGCCGTTGCACGATTGCCCGCAGCTCGAGCAGGGTGGAGCGGCCTTCGGGGGTCAGCTTGACCACGTGCCGTCGGCGGTCGTCGGGGTCGCGCTTACGGATCACAAGCCCGCGCTCTTCCAGCTCGTCCAGCAGTCGCACGATGAGACTGCGGTCGTAGCCGAGCGCGTCGGCGACCTGGGCCTGCGTCTCGCGCGGATCCTCCGCCAGCAACGCGAGGATGGCGTAGTGGAACGCGGACAGTCCGGAGCCTTCGAAGGCGGCGTGGGAGCCGTCCTTGGCCGCAAACCCGAGCCGCTTGAGCAGAAAGACATTGCTCGCGAGCAGCTCCTTGGGAGGGCCGGGCCGCGCTCGTGGAGCGGGGTCGTGGGTGTCAGTGGCGTTCATCTCCAACGAAGTGTAGCGCACCCGATTGTTTTTCTATGCTATCGTGGTGTTCATCAACGATCTTCGGAGGAAATGAATGTTGCAGTCACCGATTACACAGGGTCGGCCCCGCCGCAAGGGGCTTGCCCTGGCGGTGATCGTGGCGGCGCAGTTCATGGTTGTGCTGGACATCGCCATCGTGAATGTCGCGCTGCCCGCGATCAAAGGCGACCTGCACTTCGCCCAGGCGGACCTGCAGTGGGTGATCAGTGCCTACGCCATCCTGTTCGGCGGAGTCCTGCTCCTCGGTGGGAGGCTGGCCGATGTGCTGGGAAGGCGGCGCGTGTTCATGGCCGGCCTCGGACTGTTCTCGATCAGCTCGCTGCTGTGCGGGCTTTCGTGGTCAGAGGACTCGCTGATCGGCTTCCGTGCGATGCAGGGGCTGGGCGGCGCACTGTTTGCACCGGCCGGCCTCTCGATCCTCATGACCACCTTCGCCGAGGGTGCAGAGCGCAACCGCGCGCTCGGCATCTGGGGCGCGGCCTCCGGATCCGGCGGGGCCGCGGGCGTCCTTCTCGGCGGGTTCCTGACCTCGTACCTGAGCTGGTCGTGGGTGTTCTTCATCAACGTGCCCGTCGGGATCGCGGTGATCGCCGCCGCGCCGGTGGTGCTGGCCGAGAGCCGCGGGCCGGGGCATCGCCACTTCGACGTCGCAGGAGCCGCCTCGGTGACCTCCGGTGTGATGCTGCTGGTGTACGCGATGACGCGCGCCACCCAGGAGGGGTGGGGAAGCGCCATCACCGTCTCGCTTCTGACCGCGTCGGCGGTGCTGCTCGTCGCCTTCCTCGTCATCGAGATGCGCTCGCCGGCCCCGCTTCTGCCGATGCGGATCTTCCGCAACCGGATGCTGTCGGCTGCGAATGCGACGGCCGCCATGATCGGCGCAATCGCGTTCTCGGAGTTCTTCCTGCTGACGCTCTACATGCAGCAGGTGCTGGGGTACTCGGCAATCCAGACCGGTGTCGGCTTCGTCGCGGTCACGTTCACGATCATCGTGTTCTCGAACGTGGCTCAGACGCTGGTCACTCGCCTGGGCGTGCGTTCGGTGCTCACGGCCGGGCTGACGCTGGACGCCGTCGCGCTGGCGCTGTTCACCCAGCTGCCGGTGCACGGGCACTACTTCTGGGATCTGTTCCCGGCGTTCCTGATCAGCGGAGTCGGGCTGGCGCTCTCGTTCGTGCCGGTGACGATCGCCGGCCTCGCGGGCGTCCAGAGGGCTGATGCGGGCATCGCTTCGGGCCTCATCAACACCAGCCGCCAGGTCGGCGGCGCGGTCGGTCTTGCGGCGGTCACCACCATCGCCGCGTCGTATGCCGCGACGGGCTCCGGGGCCACCGGGCTGGCTCGGGTCGCAGCGGTCGACAGCGGGCTCACCGACGGGTTCCAGGCAGGGTTCGCCGTCCTGGCCGGCGCTGCGGTCGTCGGAGCCCTGATCGCCGCTGCGATGTTGCGGCCTCACCCCCAGGGCGCCGCGGTCGAGTCCCTGGCATCCCCGTCCACCGCGAGCCTCGAGGAGGCTGCCTGATGACCATGACGATGAACAACCCCAGCCGGTTCGAGCGCCAGGGCATGTTGCTCGACCACACCATCGACGACCTGCTTCTGCAGCTTCGCGGGCTGCTGCTGGTGGGCAAGCTGCTCGAGCAGCGAGGCGCCTCCGCAGCAGAGGTCGAGGCACACGCGCGCGAGGCCGATCGCGTGCGAGCAGAGCTGGCCCGCCTGGTAGTCGGCGACGGCGGCCCACAACTGGCCGCGTGATCCGTCTGCCCGCGAGCTCCCGATCGCCCACGCGAGGTCGATCGGGAGCTCGCGGCTATTCGGTGCTCGCTTCGCCCGCAACCCCGTCCGGGGGGCGGCCAACGACCTCGTACCGGGAGCGCGTGCACTCCATCATCCCCTTCGTGCTCTGAGCGGCGGACGGCGGGGCGCTTCCCACGCGACCGGGAGAGAGAGCGGGCGAGGAGAATCGAACTCCCGTCTTGAGCTTGGAAGGCTCTTGCTCTGCCATTGAGCTACGCCCGCGCGGGCCACATCGTACGTCGGGCGCCGCCGGCTACGCGACCGGGAGGGTGGCCGGGTCGTCGTCGTCCACGTGGTGGATGACCCGCCGCGGCTCGATGACGAGGATCACGCGCCGCTCGCCGGGCCGCCGCCACGGGTAGGGCCGCACGCCGAGGTATCGCTCGGCCAGGTCGTCCAGCTGCGCCTCGGCATCCGGCCCGGCGACGACATCGACCACCTCGCCGCGAATCTCGACGCGCTCGTACGGGTTCGCCGGCTCGATCAGGCCGAGCGTCACCCGGGGGTCGCGCACGCTGTTTCGGTGTTTGGCCCAGCCCTCGCCGGTGTTCACCAGGACACGCCCGTCGCGCAGCTCCGCCCATACCGGCTTCAGGTTCGGCCACCCGTCGCGGTTCCGCGTCGCGAGCGTCCAGAAGAGCGGCCGGGCGAGCTTCGCCCGCACCTCCGCGCTCAGCTCGGCGCGTGCCGGCGCCACCGGCTCAGACCGGATCGGCGGGCGAGGCGGCGGCCTTTGCCCGGGGGGCGCGCTTGCGGCGGGGGCGGTGCGCGGCGACCACGTCGGCGAACTTGATCCGGTCGGTCTCGCACACCACGGATGTACCGGTAACAGCCTCACGCAGGATGCCGCTTTCGAGCAGCGCGTCGCGGCCCTCGGGCGCCTCGTTCGCCGCCGTGCGCTGCTCCTCGGACTCCCACAGCTGCAGGATCACGATGCCCTCGTCCGTGGGCGCCGCGACCTGCGCCGTCAGGCCGTCGGGCATCCCGAACGCCTCGGCAAGCCGGTCGGAGGCTTCCAGCAGGCGATCGGTCTTCCCCTGCATCTGCACGAGGACCAGCACGCTCATCGCGCCAATCTTACGTGGTCGTCGTCGTCGAGGTCGTGCCGGTGACGGTGACCGTCTCGGTCGACGTGACGGTGACCGAGACCGTGGTGCCGGTGATCGTCGTCGGGATCTCGATCGTCGTGACGTCGGTGGTCGTCTTGCCGGGGAGCTTGACGGTGGTCGTCGTCGTGCGATGGATGTAGTGGGTCACGACGTGCGACGGCAGACTGACGGACGTCTCGGGCACCGAGACGACTCCGCCCTTGACCGTGACGATCTGTGCGGGCACGCGCACCTCGGTCTTGCGGTTCACGGTGACGACGCGACCGGTGACGTGGATGTACTTCGTCGCCGCTGCGGCGGTGCCCGAGCCGCCGACGACGCTGCCGATCCAGACGCCGCCTGCGAAGAGCGCCAGGATCACGGGCAGACCGATCAGCAGCCTGTGCGGATAGGCGCGTGGACGGCCGGCGGTCGCGGCCAGCAGCGGCAGGCCGCCTGCCACCGGCGGGGACGCGAGCGGAGCCGTGAGTCCTGCGAACGCGGGGGCGGCCTCGGCGGTCTCGATCGCCGCCACTGCACCGGCGGCGCGCGCCGGCCGCGCCGGAGTGGCCTCGGCCGACTCCGACCCGGGGAAGGCCAGCCACAGCAGGAATCGCAGGATGACGAACAGCAGCGCGCCGTTCGCCACCAGGATGGCGATCGCCAGAACGACCTTCGCAAAAATGCCCACAACCACCTACCCGCGCTCGTGTGGAGTGAACGGTACCCGAAATTCCGGCGCTCGTGAACCCCTCGTCACGTCTGTCACGCTCGCCAGCCTACCCAGCGCACCGGCTCGACCGCGATCACGGCGCCCTGCGGCGCGCAGTCGCGGTACTGCGCGTATCGCTCGGTGAGGGCTCGCAGCGCCTGCTCGCGCTCGCGCGTGCCGCTCACAAGCCGGGCCTTCCCGTCGAGCCGCACCCACCAGAGCCGTGCCCAGTCCTCGTCGTAGTGGTCGGCCAGGAGCGCCACCCGCGGCTCGGAGTCGATGTTGCGCAGACGGGCGAGCGCAGGCGTCCGCTTGGGCTTGCCGTCGACCGCCGAATAGACGGTTCCGCCCGCGAGCGCGAAGCAGATCGGCACGATGTGCGGCGCGCCGTCGCTGCCGACGGTCGCCAGGCGCGCCACCCGGGCCGTCGCAAACAGCTCGCGTGCCTCGTCCGGGTGCAGCTCCATGCCGGCTCTGCCAACCGCTCAGCGCGTGAGAGCCGGCGGCCGCACGGGTCGCCGCCCGCCGTCTCGGCGCGGCCCCGGGTGCCAGCGCCATCCGTCAGGCGTGCCGCCGCCGGGCTCGCCGGTGTCGACCGCATCGGGCGGGTCGGAGTCGGCCAGGTTTCGCAGGAGCAGCGCGAGGATCGCGATCCCGGGCAGGTGCAGCGAGGCGACAGCCACGTAGATCCAGATGCCGCTCACCCGTCGCCGTTTCCGGGTCCGTCGCCGTTACCAGGCCCGGGGCCGTTTCCCGGTCCCGGCCCGTTCCCATGCCCGGGGCCGTCACCATGCCCCGGCCCATGCCCGTGGTGATGGCCATTCGGAGCGGGCCGGCCGGGCGGTGCCGTCGTGACCGTGACTGTTCGCGTCACCGTCTCGGTGACCGTGCGAGCGGCGGCGTCGGCTGCGAGGGAGGCGTGGGCACGCGCGTGCACGGTGACCGTCACGGTGCGCGCATCCACCTGCACGGGGCCGTGCGCCGTCGTCGTGACAGTCTCGACCTGGAGCACGTGGGCAGCATGGCTCGATCCGGCGTTCACTCCGGCCAGGAGGCCGACCGAAAGACACGCAAGCGCGCCCGAGATCCCGATCGCGAACCGCCGTGGATTCATCTCCATGCCCGATACCCCCTCGACCCGCTGCCCATTCCCGACCCGGTGGAACGGTTGACACGTTACTCCAGCCGCGCGTCGATCGCCACGCCCCCCGTTGACGGAGTTCACCAATCCTTGTCCAATGGATGGGTAACCTGGGATCTCTAAGGTTCGCGTCGTCGAAAACCGATGGAGACGAGCATGAAGGACGTAACGGGCCGCCGTCCTGGCAGGGCAGCGTGCCGACATAACCACGGAACTTGCGGGCGTGGGCGCGCATGAAGGCGCCGATCCTGCTGACGGGCATGCACCGCTCAGGCGGTAGCTGGGTGGCCAAGATGATCGAGGGTGGCGGCGGCGTCGTGCACGTGAACGAGCCGTTCAACCGCCGGCATCCTCCTGGGCTCACGCCCGGCATCCTGCGCGTCCCGCCGCCGCTGGCCTACCAGCACGTCGGCCCGCACAACGAGGCCGACCACCTGCCCGGCTTTCGCGACATGCTCGAGCTGCGCTACGGCCTGACAGCCGAGCTGCGCACGAACCATGGCGTCTACGACCTTGCCAAGGCGGCCAAGTACATGGCCGCATTCACGTACGGTCGTGCGCGCGGCCTGCGACCGCTGATCGACGACCCCTACATGGTCTTCGCCGCCGAGTGGCTGGCCGAGCGGCTCGAATGCCGCGTCGTCATGCTCGTGCGCCACCCCGCCGGCATCGTCTCGAGCCTGAAGCGCATCGGCACCGGCTGGAGCGACAACCTGCCCGACATCGCCTCGCAGCCCGAGCTCGTGCACCGCTACCTGAGCTCGCACGCCGCCGAGCTCGAGCGCGCCGCCGGCCAGCCGCTCGATCCGATCGGCCATGGAGCGCTGCTGTGGCTCCTGATCCACTCGGCGATCGTCCAGCAGATCGACCGCCACCCGGAGTTCGTGGTGGTGCGCTACGAGGATCTCGCCACCGACCCGGTGGCCGGCTTCCGCGACCTGTACGAGCGGCTCGACCTCGACTTCGACGAGCGGGCCGAGCGGGCCGTGACGGCGGGCAGCATGGCCGGGCCCGGTGCCCGCCGCAACCCGTGGGGCAGAGTGGGGATGGCCAAGACGGCATTCCAGCCGATGGAGAGCAGCTCGAACGCCTGGGCGTGGCGCGACCGGCTGTCGACCAAGGAGCAGAGCAGCGTGATCGAGCGCACCCGCACGGTCGCCGAGCGCTTCTACGACCCCGACGAGCTCTCGGTCGACCGCGAGAACGCGGCCTAGCAACGAGCGGCGACCAGGACGCCGAGGGGTACGCTCTCGGTATGGTCGACGGTGAGCTCGCGATCCGGGCCTCGGGGCTCTCGAAGCGCTACGGATCGACCCTCGCCCTCGACGGGCTCGATCTCGCGATCGCCCCCGGCGAGGTCTATGGCTACCTGGGGCCGAACGGCGCCGGCAAGACGACGACGATACGGCTCGTGCTCGGCCTGCAGCGGCCGACCGCGGGCAGCGCGACCGTGTTCGGGGTGGACGCCTGGAGCGACCCCGTCCATGCGCACAGGCGGGTCGCCTTCGTCGCGGGAGAGCCCATGCTCTGGCCCGCGCTCACGGGGCTCGAGTGCCTGGAGTTCCTCGCCCGGCTGCGCGGCGGCGCCGACGACCGATACCGCGCCGAGCTGATCGACCGGTTCGCGTTCGACCCGCGCAAGCGCGTGCGCGACTACTCCAAGGGCAACCGGCAGAAGATCCAGCTCATCGCCGCGTTCGGGGCCCGGCCCGACCTGCTCGTGCTCGACGAGCCGACGAGCGGGCTCGACCCGCTGATGGAGGCGGCCTTCCGCGACACGGTCGCCGAGGCGCGCGCCGCCGGCCAGACCGTGTTCCTCTCGTCGCACATCCTGAGCGAGGTCGAGGCGCTCTGCGACCGCATCGGCATCCTGCGCGAGGGCCGGTTGGTCGAGGAGGGGACGATGGCCGAGCTGCGCCACCTCTCGGCGCGGGTCGTCGAGGCGACGTACGACGGCCCTGCGCCCGCCGTCGCCGTGCCCGAGGGTGTCACGATGACCGCCGTCGGCACGAGTGCGCTGCGCTTCGACGTGCGCGGGCCTGTCGGCCCGCTGCTCGACCGCCTGGCCGGGACGGGCGTGATCGCGCTGAACAGCCGCGAGCCGACGCTCGAAGAGGTGTTCCTCTCCCGCTACGACCGCGACACGGGCGATGTCCCGATCGCCGGCTAGCGCGCTCGCGCTGCACGCGCTGCGGGGCGAGCGCGTCCGCGGCGCGGTGATGATCTCGATCGCCGTCCTCTACGCGCTCGCGAACGTGATCGGCTATGCCCAGGCGTATCCGACCCGGGCCTCGCGGGTCGAGTTCGCCCGGGCCTTCTCGGACAACATCGCGCTGCGCCTGTTCTACGGCATCCCCCACGACCTGACGACCGTCGGCGGCTACGTCGAGTTCCGGGCGATGGGGATGATCGGGATCCTGGCGTCGGCCTGGATGATCTTCGCGGCCGTGCGCGCGCTGCGAGGCGAGGAGGAGTCGGGCTGCTACGAGCTGATCCTGGCGGGCGCGATCGGCCGTGGGGGCGCAGTCGTTGCGGTGCTCGGCGCGCTCGCGATCGAGTGTGCGGCGCTCTACGTCGTCATGACGGTCGTGCTCTATGCCTCGGCCGCCGTGCCCGGCGACATGACCGCCGGTCAGGTGCTGATGGTGGCCGGTGGCATCGTCGCGCCGGCCGTGCTGTTCGCCGGCGTGGGGGCGCTCGCGTCGCAGGTCGCGCCGACGCGCCGTTCGGCGCAGGCCGGGGCGGGCGCCGTTCTCGCCGTGGCCGTGTTCCTGCGGATCGCCGCCGACGTCGGGCACGGCGTCGGGTGGGTGCGGTGGACGACGCCGATCGGATGGGTCGAGCAGCTGCGGCCGGTGACCCGGGCCGAGCCGGCGGTCTTCCTGCTGTTCCTGGCCGCCGTCGCTGTCGTCACGGCCATGACCGTCCCGGTCGCGCGCCGCCGCGACACGGGCTCGAGCCTGCTGCGGCAGCGCGCCTTGGTGCGGTCGCGGATGACGCTCCTTGGCTCGCCGACCGGCTTCGCGCTGCGCGCCGAGCTGCCGGCGCTTGCGGCGTGGCTCGTCGGAGTCGGACTGCTCGCGTTCGCGCTGGGTGCGTTCGCGCGCAGCGTCACGGAGGAGATCCGCAAGGTGCAGATCCACACCTACGGGCTCTCCATCACGACGGCTGCCGGCTACCTCGCCGCCGTGTTCGCCCTCTTTGCGATGGTGGTCGCGCTCTTCGCCGTGAGCCACGTCGGCGGCCTGCGCGACGAGGAGGCATCGGGCCGGCTCGAGACGCTGCTGGCGCTGCCGGTGGCCCGTCGCTCGTGGCTCGGCGGCAGGCTGGCCGTCGCCGCGGCGACCACCGTGGCGCTCTCCCTCGCCGTCGGCGTGCTGGCCTGGGCGGGATCCGTCGTCACCAACGGCGGAGTGTCCCTCGCCGCGATGGTGGACGCGGGCGCCAACTGCATCGCGGCCTCGCTCCTCTTCCTCGCGCTCGGGGCGCTCCTGTTCGCGTGGCTGCCGCGCCCGAGCCCGGGGGCGGCATTCGCGCTCGTCGGAGTCGCCTTCCTGTGGGAGCTCGTGGGCGCGCTCGTCGGCGCGCCATGGTGGCTGCTCACGATCTCGCCGTTCCACCACGTCACCCAGGTGCCGCTGGTGGCGGCCGACCGCCGCGGCACCCTGGCGATGCTCGTGATCGCAGGGCTCGCAGCCGTCGCGGCCGTCGAGCGGTTCGCCCGCCGCGATCTGCGCACAGGCTGAGTCGCTATGCGGGCGGCACGAGCAGGAGATGGCTGTCGACGATCGCCTCTGCGACCTCGAACAGCTTCTTGCCTCCGTGCTGGGAGTGGTCGCGCAGCATCGCAAAGGCGTGGTCGGCGTCGAGCCCGTGGCGGGCCATCAGGATGCCCTTCGACTGCTCGATCAGCGCCCGGCGCTCGAACGCGTCCTGCAGGTTGTGGAACTCGGCGAAGCGCTTGAGCGCGATCTCGATCGCGCTTCGGAGCTCGTCGCGGCTCGTGTCGACCAGATAGGCGAACACGCCGCTGCGGGCTGCCGCGGCGATTCCGTCGGCGTCGTTTGGCTCCACCAGAGCGAGTGCAGGGAACACCGCCTCGCGTACGATCTTGGCGATGATCGCGAGCGCCGCGTCCGCCTCCGCGCCGATCTTTACGAGGGCGACGTCCGGCCGATCGGCCAGGGTGACGGTGGCGACGTCCGCGGCGTCGATGTCGCGGGCGATGGCCACGTGGCCAATGCCCGCGATCGCAGGGGCAAGTTGCGCGAGACGCTCCGCCTCCTCGTTCGCGATCAGGACGCGCAGCCCGCCCGCCAGCCCATTGCCCGATGACACGGGCGTAGCGTAGCGCGTCTGGGCCAAGTCCCTGGAATCTGGGCCGATCCGCGCTACACTGCCTCCGCTGCACGAAGGGCATCGGAGCAGCGGGCGTTCGCAGCCAGACATCGATCCCGGCTCCGCGCGCCGCCCGACCTCAACACCGCAGGCCGGAGTCTCGCCGATCGAAGCAGCCGATCGGCGTTGGAGTCGTCCCCTGGGCGGCTGAACCCGGCCGCGGCGGAACGGCGGCAGATCGAAGGAGTTCGACATGCGGAAGATGCTCGAGATCGGCGGTCTCGTCGCGGGGCTGGTGCTCGTGGTGTTCGGCATCGTGGCGATCGTCATGGGCATGAACGGAGGCTCGACCGTAAGTTCGAGCCTCAAGGCGCAGAAGATCGTCGGGACACCCGACATGAGTCCTGCCGGCATCAAGCCGGCGATCAAGCAGGCGGGTCTCAAGAACGTGAGCATCCCGTCCTGCGACGTGGCCAACAAGGCCATCAACTCGGGCTCGAACGCGCGGTGCTTTGCCGAGTACATGCAGATCCATGCGCTCGAGGCGACCGGTGGGTTCCTGTACTCGCAGATGGGGATCTACATCGCCAAGCCCGGCGCTCCCAAGGCGCAGCTCATGGTCGGTGGCGGAACCGAGAACGTCGCGTTTGCGGCGGTCGATCCCACCACCAAGCAGCCCGTGCAGAACGGTGCCCGCAACGTGTGGGTCACCGAGACGGCGCTGACCACCGCTCTCAACTCGTCCTACATGGCCGCCCAGCTGTCCCTGTTCGGGATCGTGGTCGGCGTGGCCCTCCTGCTGTCGGGACTGGGCTTCTCGGTGCTCTCGATCGGCGGCGCGCTGCGCAACCCCGAGAACACCCTGAACTCGCTCTTCAGCGGCAGAGCACCGAAGGCTTCCGGGCCCACCCCGGTAGCGGCGGCGTAAGCCCTCCGAGACGGCGGGGGAGAAGCCCACTCCTCCCCCGCCGTCACCGCTGCCGGCGGCGAGCCTCGAGCCGGCGGCCGGCGACGGCGATCAGCGCCACGGCCGCGACGATCTCCACTGCGGAGCGTCCGCCGGCACGGACGTGGGCGGCACGCGACGCCAGCACGGCGTCGTAGGAGCGGTCGGACAGAAGCGACCACCGCGACCGCGCCGAGAGTGCCGATCCGAACGAGGCGAACGACCCGACCGACCAGGCCGAGCACGCGCTCCCGATCGAGCCGATCGAGCACACCGATCCCAGCGAGCCGATCGAGAGCACCGAGTCGGTCGATGCGATGCAGAGCAGGGAGTTGCGCGACGCGATCGACCAGCGCGACTCGTGCGGCCGGGCGGGTTCGGTCATAGCGGCGGCATCGGCGCGGGCGTCTGCGGCCCCCACGCGTAGTCCGTGCGAGAGCGGTCGGGGCGGCGCAGGGTGAGCCCGATCGAGACGATCGCAAGGGCCGCGCCGAGCGACGTGATGAGCGTCTGGTCGACCATGGCCTGGGCCGTCGTGATCAGGTAGGGGATGGGCGTGAGCGTCGCCAGCAGCAGCAGCCCCGCCACCACGGCCCCTGCACGGGCGCGCACGTCGATCGCCGTCGTCGCAAGCGCCAGGAACCCGAAGCCCGCCAGGGTGTAGCCGAGGCCGACCAGCGGCACGAGGGTGGCGCTTCCGAGCAGGATGCCGACCCGGCTGGCGATGATGATCGCGCAGCCGGCGGCGCCCGCCAGGCAGCCCGCCGCGGGCGCGTCCCATGTCCGGCGGGCCGAGAGCAGCAGCCACGCCAGCGGCGGCAGCGAGAGGGCGACGATGACGATCCGTCCCGCCGTGAGGACGGCGCCGGTGCCGACCGCGAGCTCGAGCGACGCCGCCTCGAGCACGATCCCGGCGCAGAGCGCGGCGCCCGCGAGGATCCACACGAGCGGGCGCTCGCCGCCGGTCGGGATGCGGGCCGCGACGCGCTCGGCGGTGCGGCCGGCGCGCGCCAGCAGCCGCGAGACCGACGGCCCCACGGTGTTCGGCGCGTCCGCGCGGGTGGCGATCAGGCTGACGACGACCGCGGCGACCGCGGGCACGACGAGCAGCCCGGCGCCGGAGACGAGCGAGGCGAGCACGTTCTGCGACGCGTGCAGGGCGATCCCGGTACGGACCGAGCCGGTGCGACGCCGGATCCAGCAGAGCACGATGCCCTCGACGGTGAACGGCACGAGCACGCCCGACACGCCGTGAAGGCCCGCCCACACGAGCGACGAGGCGATCGCCGCGGGCCAGAACCCGAGGCGCGCGTCAAGGCCCGAGAACAGGAAGCCGCGCATCGACACCTCCTCCATCCACGGCGCGATCACGACGGCGATCCACGTCAGCAGGAGGACGACGGCGGCCGACCGGTGGTGCAGGGCGATGTTCGTCGTCCCGCGGAAGCCGACCGTGCGCCCGAGCACCGTCAGCAGCGGAGAGATGAGGAGCAGGAAGACCACCTGCACGGTGACGGCCGAGCCGACGCTGTGCGAGCGCGCGCGCCCGATGATGTCTCCCGGCGCTCCGCCACCCGGGAAGGCCAGCGTCGCGGCCAGGCGAACGGCGACGATGCAGAGGACGGCGACGGCGGCCATGCCGATGACGGCTCCGGCGATCGTCCGCCCGCCGAGCTCCGAGAGCAGATAGGCCGAGATCGTCGAGGCCAGGTAGAGCGCCGTGCATGCCGCCGCGGCGAGCACCAGCAGCCACCAGCGCCCGGATGGCATGTCCGGGGTGTCGGCGACCGGCATCTCGTCCATCTCTTCACGATACGCGGCCCGCGGCCGGGGCGCGACCACCGTTCGGCGCGTATGCTCGGCCGATGGGGAGCACGCAGGACGCGGTCACCCCGGCGGGCGCGGCGGTGCAGGTGCGCGGGCTCCGGCGCACGTTCGGCGAGACGACGGCCGTCGCCGGGATCGACCTCGACGTCCCGCACGGCTCGTTCTTCGGCTTGGTCGGTCCCAACGGCGCCGGCAAGACGACGCTGCTCTCGATGATCACGGGGCTGCTTCGGCCCGACGCGGGCACGGCCTACGTGGCGGGCGTGGACGTGTGGTCTCACCCCGTCTCGGCGAAGGCGCTCATGGGTGTCGTCCAGGACACGCCGGCGCTCTTCGATCGCCTCACCGGCCACGAGCTGATGGGGTTCCACGGTGCGCTCCGGCGGCTCGATCCCGCCACCGTGGCCGAGCGCACCGACGAGCTCCTGCGCGTGCTCGACCTGCTCGTCGACGCCGACCGCCTCGTCGTCGACTACAGCCTGGGCATGACGAAGAAGCTCGCGCTGGCCGCGGCGCTCCTGCACGCCCCGCGCGTGCTCTTCCTGGACGAGCCGTTCGGGGCGATCGATCCGGTGTCGACGAACGTGATCGAGCAGCTGCTGCACCGCTTCGTCGCCGGCGGCGGGACGATCGTGTTCTCGAGCCACGTGATGGACGTGGTCGAGCGGCTGTGCGACCGCGTGGCGGTGATCGTGCGCGGGCGGATCGTCTCGACGGGCACCCTCGCCGAGGTCGCGGACGGCGGTGATCTGCGCTCGGCGTTCTTCCGGCTCGTCGGCGCGCGCGAAGACGTCGGGCTCGAGGAGCTGGGATGGCTTGGGTCTTCGTCCGACTGAAGTGGCGGCTGCTCGCGAATGCGGGCGCGTCCGGGACACAGGAGGCGATCGGCTGGCTGACGCGGGCCGTCGGCCTGCTGGCGGCGCTCGGCGGCGCCGCCGACCTGGCCTCGGCGCCGCACCACGGCGACGCGGGCCTCGTCGCCGTGTTCGTCGCCGTGACGGTCGGCTGGATCATGCTGCCGCTCCTGATGGGCACCGACCGCTCGCTGTCGGTCGCCGGTCTCACGTCGCTACCGCTCACCCGCAGGGATCTCGTGATCGGGCTCTTCGCCGCCTCGCTCGTCGGCGCGCCGCCGGTGGCGACGCTGATCCTGCTCTCGGGCTCCGTCTTCTCCTACGCGCCCGGCGGCGCGGCGACGCTGCTCGTCGTCGCCGACCTGCTGGTCATGACCGTGCTCGCGATCGCGAGCGGGCGCGCCGTCTCGGCCGGGCTCGCGGCCGCGGTGCACTCGCGGCGCGGGCGCGATCTGGCGTCGGTCGTGCTCGCGATCGTCTCGGCCGGCGGCTACGTCGCGTGGCGGCTGTCGGCCCGGCTCGCCTCCGAGGTCGGCCACCTGCGCCCGTCGCGGCTGACCGACGCGCTCTCGTGGACGCCGCCCGGCGCCCTGGCCCGTTCGATGGTGGAGGCGCACGCCGGAGCCACGGCCGCGGCGACGGCCCGCCTCGGCTATGGGCTCGTCGCCGTCGCCGTGGTGGCCTGGCTGTGGGCGCGTGCGCTCGGCCGTCAGCTGACGAACCCTGCGGCGACGGGCAGCCCGGGCGCAACGCGGCGGGCGGCGCGCCATGAGCGCGTGCGCACGGGCACGCCCGGCGCCGCGGTGTGGCTGAAAGACCTGCGCTATCTGTGGCGGGCGCCGGTGCAGCGCGCGAACATCATCACGGGGGTGGTGGTCTCGGGCTTCATTCTGCTCCCGCTGCTGAGCTCGCACCGCACGTCCGCGGCCGTCCCCTTCGCCGGCGTGGCCGTCGGGTTCTTCATGCAGTCGAACCTGTCGATGAACGTCTTCGGCGTCGACAGCGCCGCGTTCGCCGTCTACCTGCTGA
>DASXZF010000103.1:0-6382 GCA_036502065.1 Gaiellales bacterium | reverse complement strand
TGCCCGAGCGCCTGCTCGAGCCTGCGCTTGCCCAGGTAGCACCAGGGGCAGACGAGGTCTGACCAGACCTCGACCAGCATGCGATCGGCGCCGCCGGCTATGCGGCGCCGCGCTCGCCGAAGCGCACGGCGGCCCGCTCGCGGGCGCGCTCGATCTCGCGGGCGCGATCGCGTGGCGGGGCCGTCGTCGTGAGGTCGGCCAGGAGCTGCGTCGTCGCGGCGGCGACCGCGTCGACCGCGCGCGTGAACGCCTCCTCGTTGGCGCGGGCCGGGCGGGTCATGCCGCTGATCTTGCGCACGTACTGCAGCGACGCCTCCCGGATCTCCTCCTCGCTCGTCGGCGGGTCGTAATTGTGGAGTGGGCGGATGGATCGGCACATGCCCGTCATGGTACCCCCCACATTTATGATCGTGTCGTGGAGGACTTCGTCTGGACGTGTACCGGGACACCCGACCGCGCCCGCCCCGGGCGGGTGCTGCGTGACGTGATGGTGGAGATGCGCGACGGGATCAGGCTCGCCAGCGACGTGTACCTGCCCGACGCCCCCGGCCCGTTCGCGGCGGTCGTGATCCGGCTGCCGTACGGCAAGACGGTCGACTACTGCGGCATCCCGGAGATCGCCGCGCACTGGAACCGCAAGGGCTACGCCTTTGTCGGCCAGGACTGCCGCGGCACGTACGGCTCGGAGGGCGTCTTCGACCCGGCCCATCCGACGAACGAGGCGCACGACGGCCACGACACGGTGGCCTGGATCGCCGCGCAGGAGTGGTCGGCGGGCAAGGTCGCCCTGACCGGCGAGTCGTACTACTCGGTCACGAGCTTCGCCGCGGCGTCGATCCCGCATCCGGCCCTGGCGTGCATCGCGCCGGGCGACTTCCCGGTCGACCGCTACGACGGCACCTACCGCAACGGCTGCCTGCGCCTGGCGGCCGAGGCGCTGTGGGCGATCTGGTGGGTCGACCCGGTCGGCCATCCCGTGCCGGGCGAGCAGCTGCCCGGCGTCGACGTGTGGCATCTGCCGACGGCCGGCATGGCCGAGGCTGCAGGCCTGGGCAACCACTACTTCTCCGAGATCGTCGAGCACCCGCACCCGGGCCGCTACTGGGCGTACCGCTGCCGGCGCGAGGCCCACGACGCGATCGAGATCCCGATCCTGCACTGGTGCGGCTGGTTCGACAACTACCTGGGCCAGCAGCTGCGCGACTACCGCCGCTACCGGCGGCTCGACCGCTCGGGCGGGCGCAACTACCTGATGATCGGCCCGTGGAGCCACGAGGGGCCGCCGGGGCCGGCCGAGCGGGTCGGGATCCTGCCGGTGTCCGACGACGGCACCCACCGCTGGGACCGGCTGCAGGCGTTCTATGACCGCTACCTGCTCGGGATCGAGAACGGCTTCGAGCACGAGCCGCGCGTGGCCTACTTCGTCATGGGCGCGGACGAGTGGCGCACGGCCGACACGTGGCCGCCGCCGGGGAGCGAGGCGCAGGCCTGGTACCTGCACGGCGCGGGCTCCTCGCAGGCGGGCGGCACGCTCTCGCCCGACCCGCCGGCCGATGAGCCCGCCGACACCTACGCCTACGACCCGGCCGATCCCGTCGCGTGGTCTGTCGGCACCAATCCGTGGACGTTCGCCTTGAACCTCGGCGATCGCCGCCCGATCGAGGCCCGCGCCGACGTCCTCGTCTACACGTCGGCGCCGCTGGCCGAGCCGGTCGAGCTGATCGGCGACCTCTCTGCCCGCCTGCACGTCTGCACCGACGCCGTCGACACCGACTTCACCGCTGCGCTCGTCGACGTCTTCCCCGACGGCTCCGCCAACCTGATCCAGGACGGCATCCAGCGCATGAGCCTGCGCGAGCCCGAGCGCGGCCGTGCGCTGCTCGAGCCCGGGCGCGTGTACGAGGTCGAGATCGACCTGTGGGCCACGGCGTATCGCCTTGCGCCCGGGCACCGGCTGCGGGTGGAGGTCTCGTCGAGCGAGTTCGATCGCTACGATCGGAACCTGAACACGGCCGCGCTGCCCCACGAGGGCACCCGGACCGCCGTCGCCAACCAGACGGTGTTCCACGACACGGTCCGGCCGTCCCATGTGCTCGTCCCGATGCGTCCCGTGCGCAAGGAAGGAGATCTGCCATGAAGCTCAGCGCCCGAAACCGGCTCACCGGCACCGTCGTCTCGATCACCCGCGGCGAGGCGATCGCGAACGTCGTCCTCGATGTCGGCGGTCAGCGCATCGTCTCGTCGATCACCGTCGAGGCGGTGGACGAGCTCGGCCTGCGCGAGGGCTCAACCGCGACCGCCGTGGTCAAGGCGTCCGACGTGATGATCGCGACGGAGGGCTAGAAGTTGCGCGGGTGGCAGGCGGCGGTCTGCCACCCCCATACCGCCAGCACGGCGGCCGGGACCTTCACCGAGCAGATCGCGCCCTCGCCCGAGGCGCCGGTCTCGAAGCCCTTCCACGCGCCGGTGCCGGTCCGCTTGAACACGAGGTAGGCGCCGTCGTCCTGGTCGCCGACCTGCGCCTGCAACGACTTCTTGCTGGCCACCAGCTGGGTGCCGGCCCAGTAGATCTTCGTGTCGGCGTCGTAGGCGTAGTACGTCTCGCCCTTGCGAAGGCCGGTGTAGTCGGACGGCGACAGCTTGTGGAGCGCCGCGCCGGCATCGAGGAGCTGCGTCTTGATCGCGGCGGTCGCCACCAGGTTCTGCGCGCCGGAGGCCGCCGTCGTGCCCCCGCCGGTCGTGCCGCCGCCCGTCGTGGACGTCGACGTGGCCGGTGTCGAGACGGTGGTCGTGACGGTGACGGTGCTCGTGGAGCTGCCTCCCGACGAGCCGCCGCACGCGGCTGCGAACACGGCGAGGCCGGCGAGGAGGAGCACCAGGAGGGGCCGGGGCGAGGACACTTCCAGGAGAAGATACCGTGGGCGCCGGACGCTCGCTGGAGCATCTCGGCGATCAGCGCGGCGGCGCGGGCGGTTGACAGTTGTACCCCTTGCAGGATGATTGGAGGTGGAGGCCCTGTCCCGGGGCTGTTTCGAGCTGAGCCTGCCGGCTGCGGCGCAAAGTCGTCAGAGGAGAGTGATGTCGTGGCGAAAAGCGATGTTTCCGATACGCCGGAAGAGGCGGCCTACCGGGCCCAGCTGACGGCGTACTTCAACGCGATCATCAATCACGGCGAGGCCGGCGAGATCCTGCGCAACGTCGAACGCGCGATCGAGCGGCTGGCCTTCGTGCGTGCGTGCATCATCCCGTTCACCGTGAACGCCGACGGCGACCTGCACCAGGATGCCTACCACCCGATCGAGGTCATCTCGAACGAGCTCAACTACATCGGCTTCCCGCCGGAGCTCGTGTACGAGAGCGCGCCCGACACTGCCGTCGCCGGCTAGGGCTTGACGGGCAGCGAGCGGGCGTAGGCGGTCCCGCGCGTGACCCACTCGGCCAGCTGATCGTCGCCGTCGAGGTGCTGCGGCGCGACGCGCAGCCACCCCGCCATCCCGCGTCCGCGCATCTCCATCACCTCGGCTGCCGTGGTCGCGACGAGCGCGTCGGACTCGGCCGGGTCGACGCGCACGAGCGCCCCGCCCTGGCCGCTCGCGGCAACGGCCATGTTGCCGCCGATCAGGAACGCCAGGCCGCCGAACATCTTCTGCTCGGTCAGGTTCGGCTCGCCGGCGACGAGCGCTCGCATGCGCGCGGCGAGCTGCTCGTCGTAGGCCAACGTCGGGCCGTCACCAGGGAGCGAGGGCGATCCCGCCCCACTCGGTCGGGTCGACGTCGCGCACCGTCTGTGTGAGCTCCCACCGGTGCCCGGCGAGATCCTCGACGACGCCCGAGCGCTCACCGTATTCGAACGTCCGCAGCTCCTCGACGATGCGGGCGCCGTGATCGCGCGCACGGGCGAACGCGGCATCGACGTCGGGCACGCGCACCTTCATGAGGTGCGTGACGCCGCCGGCGACGGGCGCGACCCGCTCGCCGCCCACGTCGGCGACGACGACGGCGCCGTCGGCTCCGACCCGCATCTGGGAGCGGTGATCCTCGCCGATCCGCACCCGCTCCTCGAAGCCGAACGCCGCCTCGAGCCACGCGACCGCAGCGCGGACGTCCGGATAGACCAGCACGGGCGTCAGGGTGGCGGGCGGCGCGGAGCGGTTCGTCAGCATGATCCGGAGTTTACGATGCGCGGATGGACGACGCGGTGCGCATCGTCGAGACGGCGCCGACGCCGACGGCAGTCGTCTCGGAGACGACGACGTGGGAGGACTTCCCGCAGGTCTGGGGTGCGCTTCTCGGCGAGGTATGGGCGTTCCTGCGCGGCTCCGGGCTGACGACCGGACGCAACGTGATGCTCTACAAGGACGATCAGCCGAGCGTCGAGGTCGGCGTCTGCGTGGACAGGGCGTTCGCGCGGAGCGGCCGCGTCGAGCCGTCGGCGCTCCCCGCCGGCCGCGCGGCGACGGCCGTCGCCCGCGGCGCGCCCTCGCCCGAGGGCCTCGCGCGGGCCCACGCCGCTGTGCACGAGTGGTGCGCGGCGAACGGCCACGCCCTCACCGGCGTGCGCTGGGAGATCTACGGCCACTGGCTGGACGATCAGGATCCGGCCCTCTACGAGACCGAGGTGTACTGGCTGGTCGCCGGCGACCCGGTCGCGCAGCGGTGACCACATATGATCGCCGGCATCGACAGGAGCGCCGTCCCTCAGCTCATGCAGGGCTTCCCGCCGGCCGGCGACGCCGTCGTCGGCGTGCACAACTGGTCGACCCATCCGCATCTGCGCTGGGGCTTCCTGCACACGCGCGAGATCGTGCCGACCGCACGGATCGAGCGCGGCGACGGGCCGGTGCTGGCGCTCGAGGCCGACCCGCGGAACGTCGACGGCATCACATTCCCGTGGGCGGGAGGGCGGATGACCGTCGCGCAGATGCTCGACCGGACATCGACGGACGGCTTCCTCGTGCTGCACCGCGGCCGCATCGCGGCCGAGCGCTACGGCGCCGGGATGACGCCGGCGACGACGCATCTGCTGCAGTCGGTCTCGAAGTCGATCGCGGGCACGGTCGCCGGCGTGCTGGTCGGCCGCGGGCTGCTCGACCCCGACGCGCCGGTCTCGCGCTACGTCGAGGAGCTCGCGGGCACGAGCCTCGACGGCGCGACCGTCCGCCACGTGCTCGACATGCGCACCGGCACGGCCTACGACGAGACGTACGACGACCCGGCCTCGGACGTGTTCCTGACCGAGGTGCTGGCGGGCTGGCGGCCGCCCGGGGGCGAGCTCCCGGTCTCGAGCGTCTACGAGCAGATCACCCGTCTCGGCAACGCGCGCCCGCACGGGACGGTGTTCGACTACCGCTCGATCCTGACCGAGCTCCTGGGATGGGTGCTCGAGCGCGCGTCGGGCGTCCGCTACCCGGAGCTCGTGAGCGAGGCGCTGTGGTCGCGGATCGGCGCCGAGCAGGACGCCGACATCACCATCCGCCACGGCGTGACGCTGCCCGACGGCGGCATCTGCGCGACGCTGCGCGACATGGCCCGGTTCGGGCTCGCGCATCTGCGCGAAGGCCGCGTGGGTGAGAGCCAGGTCGTCCCGCGCGAGTGGGTGCTCGACACCCGCAGCGGCGATGAGGACTGCCGCCGGGCGTACGCGCGGGCCGAGGGCCTCGACGTGCATCCCGGCGAGATGTACCGCAGCCAGTGGTGGGTGCTCGAAGCGGGCGCCGTCTACGCCGCGCTCGGCATCCACGGGCAGGCCGTCTACATCAACGTGCCGGCCGACATCGTGTGCGTGAAGCTCTCGACGTGGCCGTCACCCGTCGACGACGAGCTCGAGGGCTGCTGCCTGGCCGCCTTCGCAGCGATCGCCGAGACGCTCGGCGGCTGACTCGAATCGCTCGGACGGCCAATTGGCATCCGCGGTGGATGCCAATTGGGCGATCGGCCGCGGTCGTTGGAGATTCGGGAGCAACCGGCACCAGGACGCGAACATCACCTGAATCGCCGGCCGCTTCACGCCGAGCGCGCGGGCGATTTCGGTCACTGGACGACGGCGTGCTGCATGGCCCACAGGGCGGCCGCGGCCCGTGTCGATGTGCCGATCTTGGTGTAGATGTGCTGGATGTGGTGATCGGCGGTCTTGGGGGAGATGAACAGGCGATCGGCGATCTCGCGCGTCGTGAGTCCCCTCGCCGCCAGCCGCAGCACATCGACCTCGCGCCGGGTGAGCCCGCCGGGATGCTTCTGGCGCTTGCCCGAGGGCGCTTGCGGCTCGCCGTGCCCCGCGGCCACGAGCACCGCCCGGCTCGCGCGCGGCTCGAGCACCCCCTGCGATTCGAGCTCGCGCAGCTCGGCCGCGGCGTCGGCGGGCGAGAACGGCAGGCGGTCGGCA
>DASXZF010000102.1:0-2534 GCA_036502065.1 Gaiellales bacterium | reverse complement strand
GCGCTGACCCGTCAACGCTCGACGCTTGCCGCCGCCGAGCACGACGGCCACCGCCTCGCGCTCATCCTGCTCCTGCTCGCGCTCGCCGAGGCCGCGATCGCGTTGGCATTGCGCGCGGCTCGGCGGCTCGACGTGTCGCGCGCGGTGCGGCTTGGATGGGCCGCGGTGCTCGCCGCCGCACTGCTCGTCGCAGTCGGCGGGGTCTCCGCCCGCTACGGCTCCCCAGCGCGGCTCGCGCACCGCGTCTATCACGACTTCACCGCGCCGCCGCCGAAGAACGTCGTCAACCTCAACACGCGCGTCTTCAACCTCTCCAACAACGGCCGCGTCGCGCTCTGGAAGGTCGCCTGGCACGAGGCGAAGGGCCATCTGCTGCTCGGCCGTGGGGCCGGCTCGTACCAGCGTTACTACCTGCAGCACCGCACGCAGACGCAGAACGTCGAGGACGCGCACAGCCTCTACCTCGAGACGCTGGCAGAGCTCGGAGTCGTCGGGCTCGTGCTGCTCGTGGCCGTGCTCGCGATTCCGCTCGCCGGCGCCGTGCGCTTCCGACGCCGCCGTCTCGTGCCGTTCGCCTGCGCCGCGTACTGCGCCTATCTCGTCCACGCGAGCATCGACTGGGACTGGGAGCTCGCCGGCGTCACGCTCGCAGCCGTCCTCTGCGGGCTCGCGTGCGTCCTCGCCGGCCGCACGGACGGTGCGCCCGCGCTCGGCACGTGGCCGCGCGGCATCGCCGCCGCGCTCGCCGTCGGCCTCTCCGCGCTCACGCTCGTCGGCCTCCTCGGCAACACCGCCCTCGAGTCGAGCCAGGCGGCCGCGTCGAGCGGAACGTGGCAGTCGGCCGCGAGCCACGCCCGCAGCGCCATCCGCTGGATGCCGTGGTCGGCGGCGGGCTGGCAGGCGCTCGGGGAGGCGCAGCTCGGCCTGCACGACAAGGCCGACGCCCGCGGCAGCCTCGCTCGGGCCGCCGCCAAGGACCCGGACAACTGGGTCGTCTGGCTCGACCTCGTCGGCGCGACCAGCGGCCGGCAGCAGGTCGCCGCCGTGAACCGTGCCTACGCGCTCGACCCGCTCGACCCCGCGCTCGTCCCCTACATCGTCGCCGTCGCCGGCGGATAGGCGTCAGCCGGCCGCGCCCGGCTGCACGAATCGGCGTGTAAGGGTTCCGGGCCGCGCGCCGGTATTCCCATTAGCAACCACGCAAACGACCGGTCGGAGGGACGAATGGGATTCTGGAGACGGCAGGACGACCTCGAGCGCGAGCTGCGGGCGCAGCGGCCCGAGCCGCGGCGCGAGCTCGTGGACGAGATCGCGAGCAGGATCGTCGGCGAGCGCCGGCGCGGCGCCGGACGGACGGCCCGGCTCGGCGTCGCCGCCGCCCTCACCGCCGGCATGCTCGGGGCCCTCGGCGCGTTCGGCGGCCTCAGCTACGCCGCCAACGGCGTCACGCACGCGGTCGACGCGGCCGTGCACGTGGTCGCCCCGACCAGGGTCTCGGTGCCGACCATCAGCCAGAGCTCGGCGATGGCGCAGTACAAGGTCGCGCTGTGCTTCCACGGTCACACGCTCGAGGTCGACTCGCATGCCACCGGCGCGCTCGAGGGGAACGGCGCGACGCCGGGTCCATGCAGCGGCGGAGCGTTCAAGCCGAACGAGAAGCTCGTGATCGCCTGCTTCAAGGGTCACAACATCGACCTCGCCAAGACGTCGGTGACCGCGAAGACGAAGAAGGCCGCGAAAGCGAAGCAGCTGAAGCTGAAGAAGCTCGGAATCAAGGTCGGCTTCTGCACGAAGGCGTAGAAGCCAAAGATCGCCGTTAGCCCACGTCGGGGCGGCCGCGAGGCCGCCCCGACGTTTTCTCGGGGCCCCGTGTGGCTGTCAGCCGGTTCGCACGGGTGCGCCGCGCGGCGCCGGCGGCGCCGCCTGATCCTCGACCTCCGCTCCGCGGAAGTGGCCGACGCCGAAGCTCATGGCGACGAAGCCCGAGCTGGTGCGGTCGGCGACCGTGTAGTTGGGGTCGGCGATGGCGGGACCGGTGATGCTGCTTGCGCGTCCGCGGGCGTTTACGAGCTGGACGTTCGCGAACCCGTACGAGTAGGCGTTGCACTGGCCGCTGCGCTGACCGGCCCAGCTCTCGCCGAGCAGCTGCGCCGTCCAGCGGTGGCTGCCGGCGAGGTGGAGGGGCGGACCGACCGGACGGCCGTCGACCCACACGACCCATGCGTCGGGCGTGAACGGCTGCTCGATCACGGCGAACGTGTGCGGCTCGCCCACCGAGATCCCGGTTTCGACCTGGTGGTAGACCGGCGTCTGCCCCGGAGGCGCGTACTCGTAGTAGATCGCGCTCGTGGACTGGCCGGGAAGCGCGCTCAGGCCCACCTGGAGCCACGCGTTGTCGGTGCTCGGATCGACGACGCCGATCCAGCCTGCGACGTGTCCGGTGTGCACGGCGAGCGGCCCCAGCTGCTGAATGGTCGCGCTCACGCCGCGCATCGCCCGCTCCGCCGCGAAGCCCGCGTACGCGTACGTTCCCT
>DASXZF010000101.1:0-24438 GCA_036502065.1 Gaiellales bacterium | reverse complement strand
GATCTGTGCAGGAGGTGAGAACGTTGCCTCGTCCACCTCGACCGACCGCTTGTCGCGGCGCCGCTCAGCCTCGCGGCGGTTCTTCCCAACCCTTTCGCGGATGAGGTTCCCGCGGTGGTGGACTACGACGTAGAAGGTGGGTCGACATGTGCAAGCGGATCGGCCACCCGTCTTCGTCATGGGCGTCCACTTGCCCGAGTACTCGCATTCGCGCTGGTGCCGTGCCTGGACGCTTGCCATGTCTGGGGGAACCCTACCACCTTGCGTGTACGAAATGTGTACAAGCGTGTCGCCGTACCCTGCAGTCTGGTGCCGCGTTCCCCAGTGCTACCCCGCATAGTTGAGCCAAATCGCAGTTAGAGGGCAATCGATTCGACAATAGCATTGGGACTTTTAATCCCAAGGTCACAGGTTCGATCCCTGTACGGCCCATCACACGCATGCGAGCACGCCGTTGAGCGGACGTGGCACGCGGGCCGGTTCGAGCGCCTCCACCAGCGGACCGGCGAGGTCGACCTTCCAGTTGTTCAGGAAGCCGCGCAGCTGGTCGGCGGTTGGGCGCGCCCGGTGGGCCGGCTGCTTCTGGTAGGTGCGGAAGGCGCCGAGTTTCCCGTGCGCGTCGAGGAGCGCCTGGGTCGCGGCGATGCCGAGGCCGCGGACGAGCTCGTCCTCGAGATCGCGCTCGCAGACGAAGAATCCAAGCTGCTCGAGACCCGCGCGCCCGGGCGCCGCAGCGAGACCGGCCCGTTCGAGCGCGCGCCGCACGGAGGGCTCCTCGCCCTCGTCGCACAGGCCTGCCAGGGTCACGTTCGCGCCGGACGGGCCGTATGCGGCGAGGAACCGCCCCATCGCCTGTGCCCCTCCGGTCGCGAGCACGGAGACGTCTTCGGCGGCGAGATCGCGGCCGCGCAGGCGCGCGAGCGTGCGGACGGCGATCTCGTCGCTTCGGCCTTCGACCAGCATTACGGCGCGCGGGGTCACGGTGACAGTTTCGCAAGCGGCCTGCCCCGGACGATTCCTTCACGGCCCACCACCCGGCGTCGTATAGCATGACCCGCTGATCAGACAACGAGCGGGGGGACCGCCAGATGAAAGCGCTCACGGATCGGGTTGCGGTGGTCACCGGAGCCGCCGCCGGCGTCGGGCTTGGGATCGCGCAGGTGCTCGCGCTCGATGGCGCGAAGGTCGTCATCGCCGACATCGACCCGGTTGCCGCCCAGCGGGCTGCGGAGGATCTGGTAGCCGCCGGCTCCGAGGCGATCGCGGTTCCGACCGACGTCGTCGAGCGCGTCTCGGTCGACGCCATGGCGGCCCAGGTAGTCGCCCGGTACGGCCGCCTCGACATCCTCGCCGCCAACGCGGGCATCTATCCGTCGGCGACCCTCGACGTCATGACCGACGCGGACATCGACCACGTACTCGACATCAACGTCAAGGGCGCCTTCCACTCGATCCAGTCATGCCTCCCCGCGATGCGCGCGGGCGGCTACGGCAGGATCGTGCTCACGTCATCGATCACTGGTGCGATCGTCGGCGCGCCGGAGCTCTCGCACTACGCGGCGTCAAAGGCCGCGCTGCTCGGGCTGATGCGAAGCGCGGCGCTCGAACTGGTGTCCGACGGGATCACCGTCAACGCGGTGCTGCCCGGAAACGTCCGCACGCCCGGCATCGAGCAGTTCGGGCAGCAGTTCATCGACGAGATGGTCGAGTCGATCCCGCTCAAGCGGTTGGCGGAGCCGACCGAGGTGGGTTGGGCGGTCCGGTTCCTGGCGTCGGAGGAGGCCGGATACATCACCGGCCAGTCGATCGTGGTTGATGGAGGGCAGGTGCTCCCGGAGGGCAATCTCTGACCCGGTCGGCGATCTTGACAACGTCTCCACCCTCTGTCATTATCGCGTCAGCCGGTGATCAGACCAGTGCGCCCCAATCACGACTCAGGCGCGATCCCCGCCTGGAGAGGAGAAGTGCATGGCCGACGACGGAGCACATCAAGGCTCCCCAGATTTTGTTGAGGAGCCTGGAAGGATCTATGTCGCGGACACTGCACTCGCACAGGGCGCTGTCGGCCTCACGGGCGCGGTCATGCAGAACGTCACGCACATCGCCCCGGCGATCGCGGCGTTCTTCTTCACCGCGACGATCGTCAACTTTTCGGGTGCACACGCGCCCCTCGCGTACTTCGTCGGGTTTCTGGCAGTCCTCGCGCTCGGTATGTGTCTGGTACAGCTCGCGAAGAAGTTTCCGTCGGCGGGTGGCTACTACACGTACGTGAGCCGTGCGCTCGGTGCCCGGCTCGGATTCCTCACCGGCTGGATGTTCACATTCTATTCGCCGATCGTCGCCGGCCCGCTCTTCGCCTACTTCGGACTGATCCTCGAGAACGAGTTGAAGTCGAACTACGGCTGGACATGGTTCCACTGGTGGATGATCGTCATCGTAGGTATCCCGCTGATCGCCCTGGTCGGATATCTCGGCATCGCGCTCTCGGTCAGGGCGATCGTCATCGTCGGCGCGATGGAGTTCCTGATCGTCCTTGCGCTCAGCCTCTGGGGGCTGTTCGATCCAGGGCCGGGCGGCTTCACGTTCCAGTCGTTCAACTACAACTTCAACCCGTCCGGTATCGCGACGGCCAGCGGATTCAGTCTCGCGGTGGTGTTCACCGTCCAGGGGCTGACCGGCTGGGAGGCGGCCGTGCCGCTCGCGGAAGAGACCGAGAATCCGCGCAGGAACGTTCCGCTGGCGACAATGCTCTCGATCACGATCATCGGCATCATGCTCGTGCTGGCGATCTGGGGTCAGGTCATCGGCTGGGGCACCAAGAACATCGCGAGCCTCCCGGCTTCCTCGGAGCTGCCGGCGCTCGTGATCGCCCATCGCGTCTGGGGCAGCCTGTGGTGGCTCGCGCTGCTCGCGATGTTCACCTCGACGATCGGCGGGAGCCTCGCCGCCCAGAACGTCGCAACGCGCATGTGGTTCGGGATGGGTCGCAGCGGGGTGCTCCCGAGCACATTCGGTCGGGTCCATCCGGTGCGCAAGACGCCCCAGACGGCCGTGACCGCACAGTTCATCCTCTCGATGGCGCTCGGCCTCGTCCTTCCCGTGATCCTCGATCCGACGAAGGTGTTCCTGCTCTCCATCGGCTACACGCTCGTCCTCGCCGTGATCTTCGTGTACGTCATCGCGAACATCGCGGTCATCAAGTACTACTGGACGGAAGCGCGGGCCGAGTGGAACTGGATCTACCACCTGATCTTCCCGGTCGGGACGAGCGCCGTGCTGATCTACTCCGTGTACAAGGCCTTCTGGCCCCTCCCGGCGCATCCCTACTACTGGTCACCGTTCATCGCCGGCGGCTGGCTCGTTCTTGGAGTTATCGTGCTCCTTGTCATGAACTCCCGTGGTGACCAGACCTGGATGGCGAGGGCGGGAGAGGTGATCGGCGAGCGTGTGGAGACGGCGGAAGAGCTGGCGACGCAGCACCCACATGCCCTCTGATCCGGATCGACACCTCGAGATAGCGCGGCGGATGATCGGGCGTCCCAGGGACGCCCCGGTCACCCCCGCGCTGCTCCTCGACCTCCCGACCGTAAGGAAGAACATCGCCGAGATGGCGAGCCGGATGGCGAACCTCCCGGCCTCGCTTCGGCCCCACGCGAAGATCCACAAGAACCCAATGCTCGCCCAGATGCAGCTCGACGCCGGCGGGATCGGGCTGACGACCGCGACCATCTGGGAGGCGAGCGCGTTCGCCGACCGTGGCTTCTCCGACCTGCTCGTCGCAAACGAGGTGGTCGGGCCGGTCAAGGCGGCCGAGACGGCGCGAGCGGCCGGTCTCGCGCGAGTGATCGTGGCGGTCGACAGCCCCGCCAATGTCCAGGAGCTCTCGGACGCGGCGGCAGCCGCCGGCAGTGAGATCAACCTGCTCGTCGACGTCGATGTCGGCCAGCACCGCTCCGGGGTGCCGTCACACGCGGTCGCGCTCGGGCTCGCCGAAATGATCGACCGCCTCTCGGGCGTACGGCTCGCCGGTCTGCTCGGCTACGAAGGCCACTGCATGCTCGAGCCCGATCGCGCGCTTCGCATCACGAAGGCCCGCGCGGCCAACGACGTGCTGGTCGGCACCGCCGACGAGCTCGCCCGGCACGGCCACAACACCGGGATCGTGGCGGGCGGCGGGCTCGGCACGTGGGACATCACGGGCGCCAATCCGCGCATCACCGAGATCCACGCGGGCTCCCACATCTTCAGCGATGCCTTCCACCGCACGCTCGTGCCGGGCTTCGACCCGGCCCTCACGGTGCTCTCGACGATCATCTCCTGCAGCGGCCGAAACGCGGTGCTCGACTGCGGCCGCAAGGCGATCGGCATCGACCGCACCGGACCCGAGGTGGTCGGCGACGAGGCCGAGATCAGGACCGAGTACGGCGTGCAGTTCATCCACGAGGAGCACACCGGCATCGAGCTCCGAGAGGGCTCCCGGCTCGACATCGGCGATCGGGTCGAGCTGATGCCGGGGTATGCGCCGACCACGGTGAACTTCTACGACATGTACCACGTGATCGAGGATGACGTGATCATCGACGTCTGGCCGGTCATCGCCCGCTACGGCAGCGCAACGGCCGGCGTCGGCCCCGCCCTCTGACCAACGCATCAAACCAGGAGCCGCACATGGCGAGATCAGTCAGGTCGTACAGCACGGATTTCGAGAACACCGAGGATCCGATCTCGGAAGGCGGCATGTGGCTCAACGGCCGCAAGGACGGCATCGACTGGATCGACGTCATCTCCGGAGGCGGGGTCGGCTACGGAGCCGTCAGCCGGATGGGGGTGCCGGAGAAGCGCGTCGAGCAGGGCAATCTGGACGAGACCGACGCGGCTCCGCTGGGCGACTACGACGATCCGACGGCGGTGCTCACCGGCGAGTGGGGCCCCGATCAGCATGGCAAGGCGACGGTCTACAGCAAGAACCCGACCGCCGAGTACTTCCAGGAGGTGCAGTTCCGCCTCCGGCACACGATGAACCCGCACAGCTGCACCGGGTACGAGGTGTTCTGGCGTTGCCTCAAGGCCGAGGGCGCCTACGTCGAGATCGTGCGCTGGGACGGCGCCGTCGGCAACTGGCACTCGCTCGCACGTCGCGCCGGTGCCGAGTTCGGCGTCTCGCACGGCGACAGGATCGAAGCAACCATCGTCGGAAACGTCATCACTGGTTACGTGAACGGCGATGAGGTGGTTTCGACGATCGACGATGCGTACGCCACCGGGGCGCCGGGGATCGGCTTCAACTTCGGCGTCGGCGATACAAATGTCGACCACGGGCTGTCACACTTCGAGGTCGAGACCTTTACGGGATAGCGCGACGGCTGCTCAGGCCGCGCCGATGGCGCGGTAGCGTCGTGCGAGCTCCTCGATGTGCTCACGCATCAACCTTCCGGCGCGCTCGGCGTCGCGGTCGCGTACTGCTTCGAACAGTCCGCGGTGCTCCTGGAGGTCCCACTCGCCAAAGCCTTCGAGGCTATAGACGCGCGGACCGCGCTCGATCATCAGCGATACAAATGACTGAATCATCGCGGCCAGCACCTCGTTGTGCGCGGCCTCGGCGAGCAGCACGTTGAACGATGCGGCGACGTCGACGAGCGCGTCGATCGTCCCCGTGAGCCGTGACTCCTGCACCTTCAGCGCCGCTTCCAGTCGCGCGAGGTCCTCGTCCGTTCGCCGGCGGGCCGCGAGTCGGGCGACCTCCACTTCGACAACGAGCCGGGCCTCGATGAACTCATTCGTAACGCCTCGTTCGAGCGCGGCGGTGATCGCAGACGGCTCGCCTGCGTCGGCCGGTCCGTCCTCGGTGACGAATACGCCCTGGCCGTGGCGGATCTCGACGACACCCATCATCGCGAGTCCGTTCAGCGCCTCGCGGACCGTCGACCGGCCCACGCCGAGGTCTTTGGTCAGCTCACGTTCTGACGGAACCTTTGTGCCCGGCGGGAGGTTGCGGATCGCCTCGAGCAGCTGCTCCGCAACTGTCTCTGTGAGCTTTCGCCGCGGTGCGGGAGACAGTGCGAGCTTGGAACTTGGCTCCGCCATCTTCACAGAATAGACCAGCCGTTCGAGTCGGGCGATGGTGCCCAATGCGCGCTTGGAAACCATCCAGGAATGTGCTACGTTGATCCGGTGATCAGACCAGATGATAGACCACGGCACATCACCGTGGGGGCCGGATCGACAATGGGCGGGGGCGAGGCGGTCATCTCGGACGCCGTGGAGATCGGAGGCTTCGTCCTCCTCTCCGGTCGGGCGGCGGTTGATCCCGCGACGCTTGCCGTCATTGAGGGCGGGTTCGAGGTTCAGGCGCACTCTGTGCTGGCCGACATCGATACGGTGCTCGCGGCCGCCGGTTCGTCCCGGGCGCTCGTGGTGCGCGTCGAGTGCTTTCTGGCCGACCCCGCAGACTTCCCCGCCTGGAACCGCATCTGGTCGGCGTACTTCACGCCTCCGCGCCCGGCCCGCACAACGGTGGTGGCGGGGTTTGCCGTCGCCGGCATCCTGATCGAGCTGCAGGTGACCGCGGCCGTCGAGCGGCGCGCCCCGTGAGCTCGGGCCGCGTGGTGGTGGTCGGTGCCGGCGTCGCCGGCCTCTGCGCCGCGTACTACCTGCGCAAGCGCGAGTTCGACGTGACGATCGTCGAGAGCAACCGGATCGGCAGCGGGGCATCGCTGCGCAACGGCGGCTGGCTCTGCCCGGCCCAGGCCGGGCCGCTGCCGGAGCCAGGCCTCACGTTGTACGGCATGCGTGCGCTCTTCGACCGCGACTCCGCGCTCTACTTCAAGCCCGGCGAGCTGAACCGGCTCGCACCCTGGCTGCTGCGGTTCCGGACGTACTGCAACGCGGACGACCACGCCCACGGGACGGCCGCGATCGGACAGCTCGCCCACGAGGTGTTTGACCTTGTGGAGGAGATGCGCGCGGACGGTGTCGAGTGTGAGCTGCACAAGCAGGGCATGGTGTACGCCGCGCGCAGCGCCGACGACGCGCGCAGCGAGCTCGCCAAGCTCGAGCCGATGCGCGCCTTCGGCTACGAGCTTCCGGACGGCATCGTCACCGGCAGGGAACTGCACGAGCTCGAGCCGGCGCTCTCGGACGAAGTCGATGCGGGTTTCCTCATCAACCAGCACTGGCACGTGCGGCCCGACACCTTCACCCGCGGCCTGGCCGATGTGCTCCTGCGCGACGGCGTCGAGATCACCGAGGGGGCCGAGGTGTTCGAGCTCGTGCGCGAGGGCCGCCGGCTGACCCACGTCCGCACCGCAGCCGGCGACATCGCTGCCGACACGGTCGTGCTCGCGGCGGGCTCGTGGACGACGCCGCTTGCGCATAGCATCGGGATCTCGCTGCCGATGGAGCCGGGCAAGGGGTACAGCTTCTCGGTCAAGCCGACTGTGCTGCCGCAGCATGCGGTTCTGCTGGTGGACGTCCACGTCGGATGCACGCCGTACGGCGATCGCATCCGGATCGGCGGCACGATGGAGTTCAGCGGCATCAACAGCCGGCTCGATCGCCGCCGCATCGCCTCGATCGTCGCGGGCGCGACCCGCTCCTTCCAGCCCTTCGAGACTCCCGAGATCGAGTATCAGTGGGCCGGCATGCGGCCGATCACGGTCGACGGGCTGCCCATCCTCGATCGCGCGGGCGAGCTCGAGAACACCTACATCGCGACGGGTTACGCGATGCAGGGGGTGACCCTGGCGCCGAGCGCCGGCAAGGCCCTCGCGAAGATGATCGCCACGGGGACACGGCCGGCCATGCTCGAGCCGTTCCGGCTGGATCGCTTCGGGCGGCTGCCGCTGACGCGAGTGGTGCGACGGCACAGGCATGCAGTCGCCGCCGGCGCATGAGGCGGCTGCGCGTGGCCATCATCGGCTCGGGGAACATCGGCACCGACCTCATGATCAAGGTCGACCGAAGCCCGCTGCTCGAGCTGGTCGGCGTTGCCGGGATCGATCCCGACTCCGACGGCCTGCGCAAGGCCCGCGCCGCGGGCCACATTACGACGCATGACGGCCTCGCCGGACTGCTCGCCCTGGTGGACGACATCGACCTCGCGTTCGATGCCACCTCGGCCGGGGCACACTCCGAGCACGCGCGGCTCCTGGCCGGGCGCAAGATCCGCAGCGTCGACCTGACGCCCGCGGCGCTCGGGCCGGCGGTCGTGCCGCCGGTCAACCTGGCGGCGCACGGCGACGCGGCCGAGGTCACCCTGATCACGTGTGGTGCGCAGGCGACGATCCCGATCGTCGCGGCCATCTCGAGCGTCGCCGAGGTGCCGTATGCCGAGACCGTCTCGACCGTGTCCTCGCGCTCCGCCGGCCCCGGCACACGTCAGAACATCGACGAGTTCACGACGTCGACCGCCCGTGGCCTCGAGACGATCGGCGGCGCCGCAGAGGCCAAGGCGATCATCATCCTCAATCCCGCCGACCCGCCTCCGATGATGCGAAACACGATTTATGCGCGGATCGGCGGCGCCGATCCTGACGCGGTTGCGGCGGCAATCGACCGCGCCGTCGCGGGCGTCGCCGCCTACGTGCCCGGCTATCGCCTGACCTCGGCCCCGCTCATCTCCGACGGCCTTGCGACCGTCATGGTCGAGGTCGAGGGAGCCGGCGACAACCTGCCGCCGTATGCAGGCAACCTCGACATCATGACCTCGGCCGCCGTCCGCGTCGCCGAGCTGCACGCAGCGGCGCTCGCATGAACGTCAGGGTCGTCGACACGACGCTGCGCGACGGCTCGCATGCAATCAACCACCAGTACCGCGTCGACCAGGTGAAGACCGTGGCGCGCGGGCTCGACCGCGCCGGCATGTGGGCGATCGCGGTTGGCCACGGCGACGGGCTGGGAGCGAGCTCGATCCAGTACGGCTTTCCGCGTCACTCGGACGCCGAGCTGCTCGCCGCTGCGGCGAGCGTGGTCGAACGCGCCGAGATCGCCGTCGCGATCCTGCCCGGCGTCGGCACGAAGGCCGACCTCGAGCGTGCACGGGATGCCGGGGCGACCGTCGCGCGCGTCTCGACCGTCTGCACCGAGGCCGACATCGGCTTTCAGCATCTCGGCCTCGCCCGCGCGCTGGGCATGACCGCGCACTCGCATCTCAACACGGCCCACCTGCTCGATGCTCCCGGCATGGCCGAGGCCGCGCGCACGGTCGCCGCCGCCGGCAGCCAGGGGGTCTTCATCGTCGACTCTGCCGGCGCCTTCCTGCCCGACGACGTGCGCCGCCGCATCGCCGCGATGCGTGCAGCGCTCCCCGACGACGTGGCCGTCGGCATGCACGAGCACAACAACCTCTCGCTCGCCGTCGCCAACTCCGCGGCTGCGATCGAGGAGGGCGCGACGCTCGTGGACACGTCGCTGGCCGGACTCGGCGCGGGCGCGGGCAACACCCAAACCGAGGCGCTCGTCGCCGTGCTCGAGCGGATGGGCATCGAGACTGGCATCGACCTGTGGGCGCTTCAGGATCTCGCCGACGATGTCGTCCGGGCGCAGATCATGCAGCGCCCGATCGTGATCGACCGGCTGACCGCGACGATGGGCTACGCGGCGGTGCCGGCGAGCTACCTGCTCCATGCCATCCGCGCGGGCGAGCGGTTCGGGCTGGACGCGCGCGAGATCATCGTCGAGCTCGGCAAGCGCAAGGTCGTGGTCGGCCAGGAGGACGCGATCATCGGGATCGCCGCCGAGATGGCGGCCGGACGCGGCGCGTGATCACCGTCGTGCTGGACGACGACCCGACCGGGACGCAGGCGATGGCTGACGTCTCGGTGGTGCTGGACTGGAGCGAGCGCGACGTCTGGGATGCGGTCAAGCCTGGCGACCGCGCGGTGCACGTGCTGACCAACTCGCGCGCCCATGACGGCGCCGAGGCCGCGCGCCTGGTCGCATCGGCGGCGCGCGCGGCGCGCGCCCGCTTCCCGGACGCGCGCCTCGTGCTGCGCGGCGACAGCACGCTTCGGGCGCATGTGTGGGAGGAGTACGAAGCGCTTCGCGGGGTCGTCGCGCCGGGGCGCGCCAACGTGCCTCTGGTGCTCGTGCCCGCGCTTCCGAGCGCCGGCCGGGTCACCGTGGCCGGAGTGCACATGCTCGAGCGCGACGGCGAGCGGGTGCCGTTGCACGAGACCGAGTACGCGCGTGACGGCGGGCTCGCTTACGCGAGCGCCGATCTGGCTCAGTGGGCGCACGAGCGCAGCGGCGGGCGCTTGCGGGCCGCCGACGCGATCCGAACGGCGCCCGTAGACGTCGCTGCGGCGATCGCGACGGCCGCCGGCGGCGCGCGCCCGGTCGCGGTCGTCCCCGATGCCGCGTCCGACGCCGATCTGCAGCTGATCGCCGAGGGGTTTCGCGCGGCCGAGGAGGTCGGCTTGAGCGCGATCGTGCGCTGCGCCCCTGCCTTCGCCGCAGCGCTCTCCGGCTCGGCCGCAACCCGGCCGGCCGATGCGCCCACGGGCGACCACGGGGTGCTCGTGATCTGCGGATCGTTCGTCTCGGGCGCGACGGCCCAGCTCGCCGAGCTCGAGCGCAGACGGCCGGGGACATCCGTCGCGGTCCGTGTGGCGGCGCTTGCGGGCGACGGCTGGGACACAGAGGCCGCGCGCGGGGCGGCCGAGGCTCGCGACAGGATCGCCGCCGGCGGACTGGCCGTGGTGATGACCGACCGGCGGCGTGACACCGGGCTGATCGATCCCGCAGCGCAAAGGCGTGTGGCCGCGTCGCTGGCCCAGATCGCCCGCCGGGTCCGGGCCGGGGTGGTGGTCGCCAAGGGCGGGATCACGTCTGCGGTAACGGCGCGTGATGGTCTCGGAGCCCGGGTCGCTCGGGTGGCCGGGCCGCTCATGACAGGGGTGGCCCTGTGGCGGCTGCCGGACGGAATCGCCTACGTCGTCGTGCCGGGAAACGTCGGCGGGCCGGCGCTCCTGGCCGACCTGGTTGACGCGATCGGGCCATGCTGACGCCGTTCGCAGAGCTGCTGGCGGGCCGTGACGACGGCGCCGTGGGTGCGTTCACCTGCTACGACCTGGAGGCGGCGGTTGCGGTGCTGGATGCCGCCGCCACGCGTGGATCGGGCGTGATCCTGCTGATCGGCGGCAAGGTCTTCGCCGGCGAGCGCGGCCCGCTGCTCCTGGCTGCGATGGTCGCCGTCGCGGAGAGGTCCGACGCGCGGGCGTGCGTGCAGCTTGACCACTGCCAGGATCTGGGTGCGATCGCCGCCGCGCTCGAGCAGGGCGCCGGCGCGGTGATGGCCGACGGGTCGGAGCTGCCGTTCGAGCAGAACATCGCATTCGTCCACCGCGCGGTCGAGCTGGCTCGCGCATGCGGCGCCGGGGTGGAGTGCGAGCTCGGCGGGATCAGAGGCGACGAGGATGTCGCGCGGGCGGTGGCCGCAGGCGCCCTCACCGATCCCGGCCAGGCCGACGCGCTCATGGAGCGCTCCGGCGCCGATTGCCTCGCGGTCTCGATCGGGAACGTGCACGGGACGTACCGGGATCCGCCGAGGCTCGACTGGGAGCGGCTCGCCGCCATCCGCGCGTGTGTCGAGCAGCCGTTGTCGCTGCACGGGGCATCGGGCCTTCCCGAGCCGATGATCGAGCGGGCGCTCGAGGCCGGGATCGCGAAGGTCAACATCAACACCGAGCTTCGCCGGGCGTACCTCGTGGCGACGTCGGCGGCGCTCCCGCACGTCCTCGACGGCGCTGACATCACCGCGCTCCATGACGCGCAGATCCGGGCGCTGCGCGAGGTGGCCGTCGACAAGCTCGGCGCGCTCGAAGGGGCGCTGCGGTGATCCGAGCACTCGATCACATCGCGGTGGCCGTGTCGGACACCGACCAGGCGCTTGGGTACTTCCGTGACCGTCTCGGGCTGGTCGTGGTGGCCGTCGATCTCCCGCCCGAGGTGCCCGTCAAGCTCACCTACCTCGACCTTGGAAACACCTATCTGCAGCTGGTCGAGCCGCTCGATCCCGCCCACCCGCTGGCGCGGTGGCTGGCCGAGAACGGCGACGGCCTGCACCACATCTGCCTCGCCGTCGACGATGTCACGGCCGAGCTGCGGCGGCTCGGCCCGGCGGGCGCTGAGCCCCTGCCGATGGGCAGCGGCCGCGGGCGGCCCGCGGCGTTCGTGGCGGGCGAGATTCCGCATGGGGTTCGGATCGAATGCACCAGCTACCAGGAGGTGGATCATGGGACTTCTCAAGCGCCTTGACGGCCGCCGCGCGGTCATCACCGGGGCGGGCTCGGGGATGGGGCAGGCCGCGGCCCGGCTGTTCGCCGCCGAGGGCGCGCGGGTCGCGCTGCTCGACGTCGACGCGCCCGCGATCGCGGCCCTGGCAGACGAGATCGGCGCCGCCGCGCTCGCGATCACGACGGACGTCACCGACGAGGTCCAGGTCGAGGCGGCGGTGGCCGCGGCGGTCGAGGCGTTCGGCGGCCTCGACACCGTGGTTGCGAACGCCGGCGTGCAGCTCGCCGGCCAGGACGATCGCGCCGACCGGCTGTCGCTCGAGGTGTGGCGGCGCACGATCGACATCAACCTGACGGGCCAGTTCACGGTGTGCAAGCACGGCCTGCGGGCGCTGATGGCCAACGGCGGCGGGGCCGTGGTCTGCACCGCGTCGCCGACCGGCCAGTACGGCGTGGCGCCCGGGTACGACGCCTACAGCGCCAGCAAGGGCGGCGTGTACGCCCTGATCCGGGTGATGGCGGCCGACTACGCCCGGCTGGGGATCCGGGTGAACGGCGTGATCCCGGGATACATGGACACGCCCATGACCGACTGGGTCGACGCCGAGGAGCAGCGCCGGCTGCTCGTCTCGGTGCCGCTCGGGCGGGCGGGGCGGGCCGAGGAGATCGCGCCTGTGATGCTGTTCCTGGCCTCGGACGAGGCCTCGTTCGTGACTGGGGCCGTGTGGGCCGCCGACGGTGGCATGACCTGCGTCTAGGAGGGTGACATGAGCATCGGCGTCAATCTCAGCTTTGCTCCCAAACGATGGCCCGAGCCCGAGGCCTGGGCGCGGATCGTGCGCGAGGACATGGAGCTCGATGCGGTGCAGTTCAGCTTCGACCTGCTCGATCCATGGTGGCCCGAAGCCGTGAGGATGGGCCAGGCCTCGCGCGTGCGGGCCGCCGCGCAGACCTACGGCCTCGAGATCCATAGCGCGCAGATCGGCATCGCGAAGTACACGTTCAACGGGCTCCTGCACCCCGAGCCCGAGTTGCGCGCGGCCGCGGTGGAGTGGTGGGAGCGCGCGATCGAGATCACCGCGGCGATCGGCGCGAGCGCCGTCGGCGGCCCGCTCGGGGCGCTCACCTCGACCAGCGCGGCGGTCCCGGGAGAGCGCGAGCGGATCTACGACGAGGTGCTCGGCACCATCGAGCGCCTGTCCCGCCGTGCGGCCGACGCGGGGCTCTCGGCGATCCTGGTCGAGCCGACGCCGCAGGCACGGGAGATCCCCGCCACCGTCGAGGAGAGCGTCAGGCTCGCACGTGACCTCACCGGGCGGTGCCCGGCCCCGATGCGCTATGTGCTCGACATCGGCCATGCGCTCTATCAGCCGCTGTACGGCCCGGGCGCCCGGCTGCCGGAGTGGCTTTCGGCGGTCGGCCCGCACATCGGGATCCTGCACATCCAGAACACCGACTTCCAGAGCGACTCGCACTGGGGCTGGCCCGATGCCCGCGCGAGCTACGACCTGGCGGGCTTCGCCGGCGAGGTGCACGCCGCCGGTCTCGACGACGTCCCGGTGTTCCTGGAGGTCTTCTATCCGTTCGAGTCGGCAGACGAGCTGGTGCACCGCAATGCGGTCAGCTCGGTCAAGCACTGCATCGCGGAGCTACAAGGAGTTGTGCAATGAGCACGGTGACGCTGGAGGAGTTCGAGGCGATCTTCGAGTCGGTCAAGAACTGGGGACGGTGGGGGGACGACGACGTGCTCGGCACCCTCAACCTGATCACGCCGGAGCACGTGCGGCGGGCGGCGGCGACCGTGACCGAGGGCCGGCACGTGTCGATGGCCATCCCGATCAACACGACGGCCGGCCCGGACAACCCCGATCCGGCGCTCCACCACATGACCCGGATGCACGACGTCGGCGTGGGGTCGGGCAAGCTCACGTTCTCGATGGACTTCCTCGGCATGGAGGCCCACGGCGACTGCCACACGCATATGGATGCGCTCTGCCACATCGCCTACGACGGCAAGATGTACAACGGCCTGCCTGCAGCGGAGGTCACGAGCATCGGGTCGCGGGTGCTGGGGCTGGACGACTACTCGCGCGGGATCGTCGGTCGCGGCGTGCTGCTCGACGTGCCGCGGAACCGCGGCGTGCCATGGCTCGAGCCGGGCGAGGCGGTGACGCGCGCCGAGCTCGAGGAGGTCGAGAGAGCGCAGGGGGTTCGGCTCGAGGAGGGCGACCTGTTCGTCTTTCGCACCGGCCACCACGCCCGCCGGATGGCCAAAGGGGGCTGGGACAACGGCTACAGCGGCGAGGGCAAGGCCGGCCTCCACGTCGACACGATCCCCTGGATGCACGAGCGCGGCATCGCCGGCTTCCTGCCCGACGGCGACGGCGAAACGGTGCCGAGCGTCGTCGAAGGGATGCTCTACCCGATCCATCCGCTGCAGGTGGCGGCGATGGGGATGCTGGTCTCGGACAGCCTCCAGCTCGAGGACATCGCACCCGCCTGTGCCGAGCTCGGCCGGTGGGACTTCATGGTCTCGATCGCGCCGCTTCGGATCGTCGGTGGCACCGGCTGCCCATTCAACCCCATCGCGATCCTGTGACCGGCGTCGCGCTCATCACAGGCGGCGGCACCGGCATCGGTGCGGCGGCGGCCCGGCGGTTCGCCGCCGAGGGCTGGCGGGTCGCGATCGTGGGCCGGCGGGCCGACAAGCTCGCCGAGGTGGCCGACGGCTCGGACGCGATCATCATGATCCCGGACGACCTCGCCGATCCGGCGGCACCGGCGCGGGTGGTCTCCGAGACGGTCGAGCGGCTGGGAGCGCTCGACGTGCTCGTGAATTGCGCGGCCGTGATCCGCAACCATCCGCTGGCCGAGTACACGGTCGCCGAGATCGACCTGCACCTGGCCGTGAACGTCCGGGCGCCGTTTCTGCTGACGCAGGCGGCGCTGCCGGCGCTGACCGAGTCGGCGAATCCGTCGATCGTCAACATCAGCTCGTCGTCGGGCACCATCGTGCGGACGACGCAGTCGCTCTACGGCACGACCAAGGCGGCGCTCGAATACATGACCCGATCGCACGCCGGCGAGCTGGCACCGCTCGGGATCCGCGTGAACTGCATCGCGCCGGGCCCCATCGACACGCCCCTCCACGCGACCTGGGCCGACGACCTGGACGAGGCGTACAAGTGGCTGGCCGGGCAGGTCCCGCTCGGCCGGATCGGGAGTGCGGACGAGCTCGCCGGCTGGATCTGGCTGCTCGCGAGCCCGGCCGCATCCTTCGTCACCGGGGCGGTGATCCCGGTGGACGGTGGCCAGGCGCTGGACATCGTATGACGGCGGCGCGGTGGCCGCTCACCTGAGCTTGAAGAGCTCGAGCGGCCAGTAGTCGAAGTCGAAGATGTCGGACTCCGACAGCCACGCGACCTCGCCGAACGTGTCGAGCACGGCGGCCGTCACCAGATGGCTGCGGTATGCGATGTCGGCGCGCACCGACGCGGTCTTCGCGTCGGCGGCCTGCGTGACGCACCCCAGTCCGGGAACCAGGATCACGCGTGGTAGCGGGCTCAGCATCCCCAGGCCCTCGGGCAGCCGCGCGCTGTGGCGGCCGAAGTACGCGGCGTAGTCGGTGACGAACCGCTCGACAACGTCGTCGACCTCGGATGGGTCGCGGATCACCGCGGTGCGGGCGCCGATGCGCAGGATGTGGTCCGGAGTGGCCCGACCGTCGGTCGCCACGCGCTCGACGTCGGCGCGGTTTGCGAGATCGGCCTGCGAGCGATCGAGGTGGAGCACAACAGGACCGTCGGCGCAGAGCCTGGCGCTGAGCGCACCGAGTAGCTCCGCGGTCGTCGCCTCGCCCATCGGCTCGACGTCGCTCATCTCCGGCGGCCGGCGGCGGCCGTCGATGTAGGCCGCGGCCTTCGCGACCAGTTCGACCGTGCCGTCGTAGCTCGTCTCATGGGTCTCGCCCCAGGTGACCAGGCCGTGCTTGTCGAGCACGACGGCGGCGGCGCCGGCGTGGTCGGCCGTCCGCTTCGAGAGCTCGAACCCGGGCCGGATGTAGGCGACGACGTCGACGTCGCCACCCAGCACCTCGTGCACGACGGCCTCGGACTCCGGCTGGTTTGTGAGCACGCAGATCGCGTCGGCATGGGTGTGGTCGATGTGGCGGTGAGGCAGGAAGGCGTGCAGCAGCGTCTCGATCGACCCTCGCCGCGCCGTGGGGTCGACCATGCACCCGGCCAGATATTCGACCATGGCGTCGTCGCTCATCTCGGCGCGGTCGCGCAGCGGCACGACCTCGTCCAGATACACGCCGGGAAACCCGTCGGCGGCGATCGTCCGCAGATCGGTGCCGCTGCCCTTGATCCGCAGCACCGTGCGGCCCCGCTCGTCGATCTTCGACGACGTGTTGCCGCCGCCGTGCACGACCAGCGCCGGGTCGGCCCCGATCAGCCGCGAGCGGTTGACCAGACGCTCGAGCTCGGTTGCTCCCTCGATCGTGGTGCTCATGTTCCGGCCGCCCTCCAGAGTGGCGTCAGCAGTCCGTCCTCGGACATCCCGAGCGCCCGCCGGTTGATCTCGAGCCAGTTCGCGTAGAGCTCCTCGTAGCGCCCGTGGGCGGTTGCGTCCGGCTCGATCGTGCGGGCGAACCGCACGACCCGCGCGAGCGTCTCGGGCAGGCTCGTGTCGAGGCCGGCCCCGAGGCGCGCGTAGAGCGCCGCGGCGAGTGCCGTGGACTCGGTCACCTCCGGCACCCGCACCTCGGCGCCGAGGGCGTCGGCGAGGATCTGCGGCCAGAGGCTGGCCCGCGCCGCGCCGCCGGTGAAGATCACGCGATCGAACGCGTGCCCCGTCACCTCACGGGCGATCTCGAGGTGTCCACGGGCGACATACACCGCGCTCTCCTCGATGGCACGGATGCACGCCCCCCGTCCCGACCGGCCGGGGTTCGAGATGTCGAAGCCGAGCAGCGCCGGTGCCGGCTGCACCCAGTGGTCGGCCTGCATCAGGTTCGAGAAGACGCCGACCAGCCCGTTCGCGCCCACCGGCGAGGCCGCGGCCAGTTCGTCCATCAGCGTATATGCCTCCATCCGCGCGCCGGCGCTGCGCTCGAGCTCGGCCTGGCAGAAGGCGTCGCGGAACCAGCGCATGACGAGGCCCGAGTAGAAGCCGATCCCTTCGATCATCCAGCGGTCGTCGACGGCATGGCAGAGGGTGCGAAGGCGCGAGCCCGGATCGATCACGGGCCGGTCGAGGAGCACGGTGTGCTGCCAGAACGTTCCGCCGACGACCGTGACGCCCCCCGGTTCCGTCACGCCGATGCCGACCAGGCCGAGCTGGGTGTCGGCGCCGCCCGCGATCACCGGCGTGCCGGCGGCGAGCCCGGTCTGGGCGGCCGCAGCGCTCGTCACCTGGCCGATCACCGTTCCGGGCGATCGCACCGGCGGGAAGATCGCCGGGTCGACCCCGCACAGCGCGATCACGTCGGCCGACCAGCCCCGCGCCGCGAGGTCGAACATCCCCGAGCTCGAGCCCAACGAGGGATCGGTGGCGAACTCGCCGGAGAGCCGCGTGAGCACCCAGTCGCCCAGCATGCCGACGTGCGCCGCGGCGGCCATCAGCTCCGGCCGGTGCTCGACGAGCCACAGAAACCGTGCCGGCGCGGTGATCGAAACCCAGTCGCCCGCCGTGCGGTAGATGCGCTCGGCGGCGCCCGATTCGATCAGCCTCGCCGCCTGTGCGCCCGCGCGGGAATCGACGTTGGGACACGCCCACAGCTCGTTCCCAGCCTCGTCCCACACCACCATCCCCTCGCGCATGCTGGTCGAGCTCACGCCCGCGATCTGCGCGCCGGTCACGCCGGCCCGCGCGAGCGCCTCGCGCACGCACACGCAGATCAGCTCCCAGTTCGGGCCGGCCGCGAACACCTGTGACCCGGGCACACCGGGCTCCTCGATGTGCTGCCACTCCCGCTGGCCCGAGCCGGCGGGGCGTCCGTCGCCGTCGAAGATCACCGCCCGGCAGCTGCCGGTGCCGGCGTCGATCGCGAGCGTCAGATCGCTCACACCCGGTGCCTCAGCGCCTCGCCGGATGCCAGCCGCGCGATCTCGTCGGCGACCATCGCGATGCCGCGGTCGATGGTCTCGAACGTCGCTCCTCCGACATGCGGAGTGATGATCACGTTGGGCCGGCCGAGCAGCGGGTTTCGGCCCGGCGCGGGCCGCACGACGTCGAGCGCGGCGCCGCCGAGGTGACCGTTCTCGAGCGCGCTTCGGAGCGCCTCCTCGTCGACGAGCGACTCGCGGGCGGTGTTGATGAAGAGCGAGCCGCGCTGCATCGCCGCAAACTGATCGCGCGACATCAGGTTCTCGTTCTCGGCGGTGGCCCGCGCGTGCAGCGAGACGATGTCCGAGCAGGCCAGCAGCCGTTCGAGCGACGCCGAGCGCACCCCGGGCTCGAACGACTCGGGGTCGACCATCGGGTCGTGCGCGTTCACGTCCATGCCGAGCGCGGTCGCTGCCCGTGCGACGCGGCGGCCGACCTGACCGTAGCCGACCACGCCGAGCGCGCGCCCGCCGAGCTCCCCGCCGAAGAACTCCGCGCCCTCGAAGGTCGACGCGCCGAGCTCTCCGCCCGCAAGCAGGAACTCCTGGGCGCGTGGAAGTCCGCGGGCCAGCATGATCATGAAGGCCAGGGTCAGCTCGACCACCGCCGCCGCGTTCTTGCCCGGTGTGTTGGTGACCGGCACCCCGCGCTCGTGTGCGGCCGCGACGTCGACGTTCACCGGCCCGCCCCGCGCGCAGCACACCAGCCGCAGGCCGGGGCTTGCGAGCACCTCGCTCGTGACGGCCGCGCCGTGGACGACGAGCACGTCGAACCCCGCGACGCGCCCGGCCAGCGCCGCAGGATCTCCGGCGTACTCCCTCACGCCCGGAAGCCGGGCGGGTGTCACGTCGCCGACCTGGAACACCTCGAGGTCGTGCGCCGCGTCGAGCCGCGCCCGCAGGCCGTGGTGAAACGCGGCGGCGGTGATGTAGGGATCGCCGGCCGCGAGGATGCGAAGCGGGGTCGTCACGGGTACTGCCGCACGGGCTTCAGGTCGATCGCGTGCCCGCTCCCTGACTCGATGATGACCTTGAGCATCGGCTCGGTGTCGAGGTAGAAGAACTCGATGGTCTCGCCGATCCGCCCGCCCATCGTCGCCTTGGCGCCCATTGCGGCGAAGCGGTCTCGAAGCGCACTCGACTCCTCGATGGTGTGGCGCATGACCGCGACGTGGTGCAGGCCTTCGCCATGCTCCTCGAGCCAGTCCTTGTAGATGCTCGGCCCGTCGAGCGGCTGGAGCAGCTCGAAGACGATCGAGCCGGTGTCCACCTCGGCGCCGATCATGGTGAACTCCGCCGGCCGGCCCATGTAGTGGGTGTCGTGGAGCGACGGCGGCACGTGCTCGTAGACGTTCCACGGGCCCCAGCCCAGCGCGCGGTGGTAGCGCTCCATCGCCTCGTCGATATCGTGGACGACGCAGGCCACCTGGCTGATCGCGAGGCCGTGCGGTGCAGCATCGGTCATCTCGTGTCTCCTCGTCTTTGGGTGTTGGAGGTCACGGCAGATCCACGTCGTCGGCCTCGAGGGCGATGCCGAGCGTCTGCCCGCCGTCGACCACGAGCGTCTGGCCGGTGATGTAGGCGGCGTCGTCCGAGGCCAGGAACCGGACGGTGGCGGCGACGTCGTCGGGCTCGCCGAACCGGCCGAGCGGGATCGTCTTCAGATACTGCGGGCCGATCACCGGGTCCTCGATCACGAACCGGGCGATGCGGGTGTTCACGACTCCGGGTGCCACGGCGTTCACCCTGATGCCGTGCGGGCCCAGATCCATCGCGGCGGAGCGCACGAACGCATCGACCGCGCCCTTCGACGTGTTGTACGCCGACATCCCGCGCTCGACGTGGAACCCGTTGATCGACGATGTGATCACGATCGCCCCGCCCCCGCGGGCGGCCATGGGCTTCGCCGCCTCCTGGGTGCAGTGAAAGACGCCGTTCAGGTTCACATCGAGCACGTGCTGCCAGGTCGCGTCGTCCATCTCGAGCAGTGGCTTGACGGCCGCGATGCCCGCATGCGCGACACACACGTCGATGCTTCCGGCGCTCGCGATGCAGGCGTCCACGGCGGCTCTGACGTCGGCGCGCCGGGTGACGTCGCCGGCGACCGGAATCGCCCGGACGCCGAGCCCGGCGGCGGCCCGCGCGAGCTCGTCACCGTCCAGGTCGACCATCACGACGGTGGCGCCGTCGGCGTGGAACCGGCGCGCGATCGCAAGCCCCATCCCCCGGGCGGCGCCGGTCACGACGACTCCTCTGCCGGAGGGCGGGGTCATGTGCGCACATCCAGGGGCGCTGCGACCGCCGCGGAGACCCGCACCTCGACGCGCATGCGGTCGGTGCGAAGCCACGTCCGGTAGCAGTGGAACGGCTGCAGGTCGGCGTCCCAGGCGACCGACTCGATGAACACGAGTGGCGCGGACGGCTCGATCTCGAGCAGCTTGCCGAGCGGCTCCCCCGCGGTGACCGCCTCGAGGAACCGGCGGCCGCCCGCCACCTCGAGCCCGTGCTCGAGGCTGAGCTGCTGGTAGAGCGAATCGGATTCGCTCATGTCGAGCACCGTGTCCGCGAGATACGCCGGGAGATAGTCCGTCACGACCAGGGCCAGGTTGCCGTCGACCGAGCGGAGCCGTTCCATGACGATGCCCTGCGCGCCCGGGGGCAGCGCCAGCGCCGCGGTCGCCCAGCTCGGCAGCTCGACGCGCTCGCGGCGCAGGATCTTCGATGACACCGCGCGGCCGAGCCGCAGCACCTCGTCGTGGAAGAAGCCCCCCTGCGACTGCACGAGCCACATCCTCGGCGTCGCCGACGCGACGAACGTGCCGAATCCCTTGCGCCGCACCACCATGCCCTCCTGCTCGAGCCGGGCGAGCGCCTGGCGGACGGTGGTGCGGGAGATGCCGAAGTGGTCGCAGAGCTCGGCCTCCGAGGCAAGCCTGTCGCCGGGCTTCCAGCTGAGCCCGCCGGTGATGGCGTGCTCAAGGGCGCTCGCCAGCTGGAACCAGAACGGAACGGGCGAGGAGCGATCGATGGCGGCGGCCGGGAGGGCTATCATCCTGTAGTAACAGGCGAGCGTAGGCGGCGCCGCACCCGCTGTCAACCGGTTCGGGCCTACGCCGGCCCGTGGGGCTTGACCGGCACGCCGCGCAGGAGCAGCGTCGAGTCGGCCAGCTGCAGCTTGCCGCCGCCGTAGTAGATCGCCGCCTGGGCGATCGCGCCGTAGCCCTTGCCGTCGTTCGAGACGACGCTCTGGCTCAGCAGCGTGGAGCCGCCCGCAACGACGATCCCGTTTCGGAAAGAGCCCTGGATCTGGTCATCGGACAGGGTCACGTCGGTGCCCTTGGCGTAGACGCCGAGCCGCGCCGAGCCGAGCGTCGAGGTCGTGATGGTGCCGTCCGAGCCGCCGGCCTTCACGTCGGCGCCGCTCGAGTCCGAGATCGTCGATCCCGAGATCAGCCAGCCGGTCGCGTCCGCCGCGACGTAGACGCCGTGCTCGTACAGCTTCGACGCACCGTTGCCGGTGATCGTGCAGCCGACGATCTGGGTGCCCGTGCCGTCCACCTCGATGCCCGAGCCGAGATACGGCGAGGGGCCGGCGCCATTGCCCGTCACCGTGTCGTCGAGGAACGTGTCGCCGCTGTCGGCGCCCGTCTCCATGATCCCGGCGTTCGCGTTTGCCTCGATCACCGACGACTGGATGGTGATGGCCGTCGAGTCGTTCACCTGCACACCGTGGCCGGCCGAGCCGCTCACCGTCAGACCGGCGAGGTCGATGCCGGTCGATCCGTCGACCCACACCACCTGGGAGGAGCCGCCGGTGAGATCGAGGCCCTGGATCTGGACGTCGGCGATCCCGGTCAGGTTGAGCGCGTGGCTGCCCGATCCGGCATCGATCGAGACTGTGCCCGGTGTCGCCGAGACGACGATCGGCGCGGCGGCGGTGCCGCTGGCCGCGAGCCGGGTCGGCGGGTAGGCGCCGGGTGCGACCGCGACGACGTCTCCGGGCTGGGCGACGGCCTCGGCGGCGGCGATCGTGCACGACGCGGCGCCGGCGATGAGCGCGGCGCGGGTCGGTTGGGCAGTGCAGCCGGCGGCGGCCGAGACGGGCAGGGCGGGCGCTGCGGGAGTGCCGGCCAGGGTGAACGCGCCAAGCAGGGCGGCGATCACCACGGCCGCACCGCCGGTTACCAGCGCTCGACCCAGTCGGCAGTCCATACGCGGGCTCCGGCGACGCCGCAGAACGTGCCGGCGGCGCGGCTGATGCCGACCCAGTGCCACTTGGGAGAGAGCAGGATGGCGCGGTGCTCGGGGCTGTGCATCCAGGCGCTCACGATCGCGTCGGGTGTGCCGAGGCTGCCGCTGCCCCATGCGAGGGTCTCGCCGCCCGCCCAGGCGAAGCCCGACACGAAGCCGGAGCCGACGATGCGCGAGGCGAGGGTCGAGCCCGTCGGGCTGGTGTGAGCGAAGTAGTCGCGGGCGACCATGTCGCGCGAGTGGCGCTTCGCGGCGAGGTGGAGCGCGCTTGCGGGGTAGACGGGACGGAGGTCGTGGTTGGCGCGCACCTGGTTGATGCGATCGAGAAGGGCGGCGCGGGGCGTGAGCGTGGCGGCCGTGGAGGGGGCGGCCGTGATGGTCACGGCGACGATTGCCAGAAGGACGGCGGCGGCGAGGTTCCGGGTTCGTTTGAGCATTCCTCAAACCTCGACGATCTCCGCGATTCTCGCCCTGCCCAGAATCGGGTGTTCGGGCGCCCAGGAGATGTGAATTCGGCCCTACGCCGAATCGAGGAGCACCCCTACCGGATCGGAGCCGCAGCGCTAGCGTCCAGCGTCCCGTGACCCGGCAGCGCGCTCTCCCCAGCCTCGCCCTTGCGGCGGTCTTCGCGGTCGTCATGGCTTCGACCACGGTCTCGACGCCGCTCTACCCGCTCTACGCGCAGCGGTTCGCCCTCGCGCCGCTCACGATCACGATCGTGTTCGCCGCCTACGGCGTGGGTGTGATGGGCGGCCTGGCTGTAGCGGGGCGGCTGTCGGATCACGTCGGCCGCAAGCCCCCGCTCGTGGTCGGGATCGTGATCGCGATCGTCGCGATGGGGCTCTTCATCGAGGCACACGGGCTGGCGGCCCTGCTCATCGCCCGGCTCATGATCGGCGTCACCGCCGGCTTCTACACCGGCACCGCGACGGCCTGGCTCGTCGATCTCGGCACCGATCGCGCCCGAGCGACGAAGCTCGCCGTGGCCGCGAACCTGGGTGGGCTCGCCCTTGGCCCGGCCCTGGGCGGCGTGCTCGCCCAGTACGTGCGCGACCCGCTGCGGACGGTGTACGGCGTCGAGCTCGCCCTGATGGCGCTCGGCCTGCTGATCACCTTGCGTCTGCCCGAGACGCGGCCGCGCGGCCGCTTCGACCTCGACTTCGCGGGCATCGTGCCGCCGCGGGAGGTGCGAGATGTGTTCGCGCCCGCCGCGACCGCCGGCGTGGCCGCGTTCGGGGTGTCGGGCGTTCTCGGCTCGGTCGGCCCGGGGATGCTGGGCACGGTGCTCCACATCACGGCGCCCACCGCGAGCGGCGCGCTACTGGCGGCGCTCTTCCTCACATCGGTTGCCGGTCAGGAGGCCGCCCGCCGCGTCTCGCCGGTCACGGCGCTGCCGGCGGGCTGCGTCGCGCTTGCGGCCGGCCTTGCGCTGCTCGGGCTTGCGCTCGCCCTCGAGGCGGTGGTCGCGCTGGTCGCGGCAGCGGTCGCCGCCGGTATCGGGCAGGGCGTCATCGTCGGCGCCGGCCTCGGTCTGCTCACCGCCCGCTCGCCGGTCGAGCGCCGCGGTCAGGTGGCGTCGACGTACTTCCTCGTGCTCTACATCGGCCTCGTCGTGCCCGTCGTGGCGTTCGGCCTCGTCGAGCGCGACACGGGCCTCGTCGATGCGGGCTACGTGTTCTGCGCGCTCGTGGGCGTCGCCGTGCTCGCCTCGGCCGCGGGCGTCCTTCGGGTCACGCGCCGAGCCCCGCCGAGCGATCCATCCGCAGGCGCGCCCGGATGACGGCCCGGGCGATCTCGCCGAGCTCCTCGCCGCGGCTCACGTACGTGGGCACCGTAAAGGCGATGTC